>NZ_JBXPBQ010000005.1:0-309987 GCF_056924355.1 Enterococcus sp. LJL90
GATCACCGTACCGGTTCGATTCCGGTCCTCGGCATAGTGTGAAAACACCATGCACCCATAGCTCAACTGGATAGAGTGTTTGACTACGAATCAAAAGGTTAGGGGTTCGACTCCCTTTGGGTGCATTATAGTTTTTAACGGGAAGTAGCTCAGCTTGGTAGAGCACTTGGTTTGGGACCAAGGGGTCGCAGGTTCGAATCCTGTCTTCCCGATTATTTTGTAACATCATGGGGCCTTAGCTCAGCTGGGAGAGCGCCTGCTTTGCACGCAGGAGGTCAGCGGTTCGATCCCGCTAGGCTCCATTTCATTTTTTAATGAAAATTATATTTTCGCGGTGTAGCTCAGCTGGCTAGAGCGTCCGGTTCATACCCGGGAGGTCGGGGGTTCGATCCCCTCCGCCGCGATACTTTAGAGCTTGGACCTTTAGCTCAGTTGGTTAGAGCAGACGGCTCATAACCGTCCGGTCGTAGGTTCGAGTCCTACAAGGTCCATTGTTTTCTAATTTTTAATACTGGAGGATTACCCAAGTCCGGCTGAAGGGAACGGTCTTGAAAACCGTCAGGCGGGTAAAACCGTGCAAGGGTTCGAATCCCTTATCCTCCTTTTTTAATATTATCGCGGGATGGAGCAGTCTGGTAGCTCGTCGGGCTCATAACCCGAAGGTCGTAGGTTCAAATCCTGCTCCCGCAATTACTTTTGACTATCAAAAGTACAATTTAATAAAACTAATATTGGTTTGGTAGTTCAGCTGGTTAGAATGCCTGCCTGTCACGCAGGAGGTCGCGGGTTCGAGTCCCGTCCAGACCGCCATGCGGGTGTAGTTTAGTGGTAAAACCACAGCCTTCCAAGCTGTTGTCGCGAGTTCGATTCTCGTCACCCGCTTTAGTTTTATTAATTTGGGCCTATAGCTCAGCTGGTTAGAGCGCACGCCTGATAAGCGTGAGGTCGATGGTTCGAGTCCATTTAGGCCCATTATTTTTCTTGGGGAAGTACTCAAGTGGCTGAAGAGGCGCCCCTGCTAAGGGTGTAGGTCGGGAAACCGGCGCGAGGGTTCAAATCCCTCCTTCTCCGTTTCATTTTTTTAGGCCCGTTGGTCAAGCGGTTAAGACACCGCCCTTTCACGGCGGTAACACGGGTTCGATTCCCGTACGGGTCATTGCTGGAGGATTACCCAAGTCCGGCTGAAGGGAACGGTCTTGAAAACCGTCAGGCGGGTAAAACCGTGCAAGGGTTCGAATCCCTTATCCTCCTTTTTTTAATATTATCGCGGGATGGAGCAGTCTGGTAGCTCGTCGGGCTCATAACCCGAAGGTCGTAGGTTCAAATCCTGCTCCCGCAATTACTTTTTAATAAAAGTACGTATCACCCTTTAAAACGGTTTGGTAGTTCAGCTGGTTAGAATGCCTGCCTGTCACGCAGGAGGTCGCGGGTTCGAGTCCCGTCCAGACCGCTTTTTTTATGGCTCGGTAGCTCAGTTGGTAGAGCAATGGATTGAAGCTCCATGTGTCGGCAGTTCGATTCTGTCCCGCGCCATTTTTTTGCGGGTGTAGTTTAGTGGTAAAACCACAGCCTTCCAAGCTGTTGTCGCGAGTTCGATTCTCGTCACCCGCTTTACTTCATTTGTTTGGGGCCTATAGCTCAGCTGGTTAGAGCGCACGCCTGATAAGCGTGAGGTCGATGGTTCGAGTCCATTTAGGCCCATTATTAATATTCGGCCCGTTGGTCAAGCGGTTAAGACACCGCCCTTTCACGGCGGTAACACGGGTTCGATTCCCGTACGGGTCACTTCGAAGATTGCTTTAGTTGCAGTCTTTTTTTTGTGGTCAAAAGTATCCGCTTTCTTTTATTGACTTGTTTTTGTTATACTTGAGAAAATACCTATAGTTAAGAAAGAAGGAGCGCACATGATTGATCATTTAAGTATTAGTGTAAGTGATTTAGCAAAAAGTAAGGAATTTTATCAGGAGTCTTTGAAACCTTTGGGCTATCAAATAAAGATGGAAATGCCCCATGGTGTTTGTTTTAGCGCCGAGAGCGGTGGCGATTTGTGGATTGTAAAAGGCGATGTTTCTCCCATTCATTTGGCCTTTGGCGGGAGTCGTCAACAGGTGGAGGCTTTTTACACTGCAGCGTTGAAGGCCGGTGGGGTCGATAATGGTGGACCTGGACTGCGGCCACAATACCATGAAAATTATTATGCCGCTTTTATTTTTGACCCGGATGGCTACAATCTTGAAGTTGTTTCCCACACGGCTAGTTAAGAACTTGTAACAGCAGAACATGAAAAATTTTTTCGTTCATGTTCACTTGTTTTACATGGAATAATGTAGTGATAGCTAATACTGGTTCTGAGAAATAGGAAATTTTACAAAACCATTTTTTAATTTTTTAGCCTCTTGTCGGTCACAACGCAGGAGGCTTTTTTATTGGCTAGGAAATTTACATTGATTTCTGTAGGGTTTTCCGAAGCTTTCTGCTATACTAGGTATCGTTGCAAGTTCCCGAAAGGATTCGCACTGCGAAGATGCCTTGTAACCGAAAAATTTTAGGGGGAATAACTCATGACAGAAAGACATTTATTTACTTCAGAATCTGTCTCTGAAGGCCATCCAGATAAGGTTGCGGATCAAATTAGTGACGCAATTTTAGATGCGATTTTAGAAAAGGATCCCGATGCACGGGTCGCCTGTGAGACATCCGTCACTACGGGTTTGGTGCTAGTTTTTGGTGAAATATCCACAAGTGCTTATGTGGACATTCAAAAAGTTGTCCGCAAAACGATTAATGAAATTGGCTATACGCGGGCCAAGTTCGGCTTTGACGGGGACACGGTTGCCGTATTAGTTGCAATTGATGAACAATCACCTGATATTGCCCAAGGGGTTGATGAAGCCTTAGAAGTGCGGGGGACAAATGGTGATCCATTAGATTTGATTGGTGCAGGTGACCAGGGTTTGATGTTTGGTTTTGCAGTCGATGAAACACCGGAATTAATGCCGTTACCGATTGCTTTATCCCATCGTTTAGTTCGCCGGTTGGCGGAGTTGCGCAAGAGTGGCGAGTTAGATTATTTGCGTCCAGATGCCAAGTCGCAGGTGACGATTGAATATGATGAGGCTGGTCAGCCGCAAAGAGTCGATACGATTGTGATTAGCACTCAGCATGATGAACAGGTGGACAATCAAACGATTCATGATGATATTATTGAAAAAGTGATTAAAGATGTGATTCCAGTTCATCTATTGGATGAGCAGACAAAATATTTTATAAATCCGACGGGACGCTTTGTTATTGGCGGACCTCAAGGGGATGCTGGTCTGACTGGCCGCAAAATTATTGTCGATACTTATGGTGGCTATGCCCGTCATGGCGGCGGCGCTTTTTCTGGAAAAGATGCTACTAAAGTGGACCGTTCTGCAAGTTATGCGGCCCGTTATATTGCTAAAAATATTGTAGCAGCCGGTTTTGCTAAAAAGGCTGAGGTTCAGTTGGCGTATGCTATCGGTGTAGCGCAGCCGGTTTCGATTTCAATCAATACTTTTGGAACGTCAACCGTGCCTGAAAGTAAACTGATTGAAGCAGTGCGGGAGAATTTTGATTTGCGTCCAGCAGGTATTATTGAAATGCTGGACTTGAAGCGGCCGATTTACAAGCAAACGGCCGCATACGGTCACTTTGGCCGCACAGATATTGATTTACCTTGGGAAAAATTGGACAAGGTAGCGGGCTTAAGAGAGAGCATTGGCGAGTAGTTGAGCTAAAAAAACTTTTTATTCTGTCTTAATGTGAAAAACGGAAGGTACTGGCGTAAGCCGGGCCTTCTTTTTTCATTTTGTGTCAGAGAAGTTGAAAAATCTTCAACAGTGAATTGACTAGAAAAATATTTTTTAATTGGCAACAGAATTGCGATTAACTTGTGATAAATATTTTTTTAGTGGAGTTGTACGGCTTTTTTCTGATACAATCAAAGAGATAGTCTAAATAAGGGAGTAATGAAGGAAATGGCAAGAAAAACCAATGTCCCCTTAGTCACTGTGTGTGTCTTTGTGGCGACTTTTATGACGGCGATTGAAGGGACAATTGTCACGACGGCAATGCCGACAATTGTCGGCTCTTTAGATGGTTTGGAAATTATGAATTGGGTCTTCTCAGTTTATTTATTAACCAATGCGATGATGACGCCGATTTATGGAAAATTGGCAGACAAGGTCGGCCGTAAACCGATTTTTATGCTGGGTATTTTGATTTTTATTATAGGTTCTTCTCTGTGTGGCTTGTCCAACACAATGTTGACGCTGATTATTGCACGGGCCATTCAAGGAATCGGTGCTGGGGCGATTATGCCGGTGGCTCTGACAATTATTGCTGATATGTATACTGTGGAAAAGCGGGCACAGGTTTTAGGCTTTAACAATGCAGCTTGGGGGATTTCTAGTGTTCTTGGGCCTTTAGCGGGTGGCCTGATTGTCGACACAATCGGCTGGCATTGGATTTTCTTTATTAATCTGCCGATTGGTTTAGTCCTGCTGGGGCTAATTTATTTATTTTTACAGGAGGAAAAAGTTCCTCGAACAGCCAAACGGGTCGATGTTGTGGGAACAATCACGCTGTTAGTGACGCTATTTAGTTTGCTATTAGGATTTCAAGAGTTGGAAAATGGTGTATCTGTGAGTGTGTTGTTTTTATTTGTGATTGCCATTTTAGCTTTTGTGATTTTTTTAAAAGCGGAAAAAAAAGCGGAAGACCCAATTATTACTTTAGGCTTATTTAAAAGCCCGCTTTTTGTGGCGGCTAATTTAGTTGCTGCATTGGTGAGTGGCTATTTAATAGGAATTGATGTTTATATTCCAATGTGGATGCAGGGAGTTTTAGGCATCAGTGCGGCAATCGGCGGACTAGCCTTAGCGCCGATGTCGATTCTATGGATGGCGGGCTCATTTTTAGCGGGGCGCTGGCTGAGTAAATTTTCTGAGCAGCGAATTTTGCTTCAAGGGCTGAGTCTAGTTGCGCTTGGCGGATTTGGTTTATTCTTTTTACCTGCCTATAGTAATTATAATTTCTTTCTAGTGATTTCAGCAGTTATCGGCTTAGGTTTTGGGATTACCATCACAACGGCGACTGTCAGCGTTCAAAGTAGTGTGCCGCCGGAATCTTTAGGGGTGGCGACCTCTTTTAATACGCTAGTGCGGACAATTGGCCAGACGGTAATGGTTTCAGTTTTTGGCTTGATAATCAATCAAGCCACGGCGCAAGGTTTAGCGCAAAAAGGTTTTGATCCGCAAAGTGATTTGATGAATCAGTTGGTTAATCCGCAAACTGCTAAAGAATTGCCGCAGGAGATGCTGACCCCGCTGCGGGAAATTTTATACAGTGGACTGCATCGGGTTTTTCTGATTGGGTTAGTGATGGTGGCAGTTGCTATTGCAGTCGTTATGTTGTATCAGCAAAAACAAAAAATGAAAGTAAGTAACTCTTGAGACGGCTGAAAAGCTGATGTTTAAAGTTATATAAGACAAAAGGAGTGGTTGAGATGGCCTTTTTACAAGCCAATATTTATTCAAATGTTTTAGAAATGGAAGTCATGATCAATGTAGTATTGCCGCAAAAGACGGAGAAAAAAATCGGTAGCAGCAGTCTTGGGGCCAATGAGGATGTCCCGGTTTTATATTTGCTTCACGGCATGAATGGCAATCACAGCGTCTGGGCTCGGCGCACGTCAATCGAGCGCTATGTGGCGGATTATCAGATTGCTGTGGTGATGCCTTCGACTGATTTGGGCTGGTATACAGATACGACTTATGATATGAACTATTGGACTTTTATTGCGGAGGAATTACCGGAGATTGTCCATGAGCTGTTTCCGCAAATTTCTACTAAACGGGAAAAAACATATGCGGCTGGACTGTCAATGGGAGGATACGGGGCTTTAAAACTTGGTTTAAGAAAGCCTGAAAATTTTGCGGCTGTGGCTTCTCTCTCAGGAGCAGTCGTTTTAGGTCTGCAAATGGAGCAGATGCTGGAGGTTCGGCCCCGGAATTATTGGGAGGGTATCTTTGGCCCCTTAGATGAGGTGGCCAATAGTGATAATGCCCCTTTGTATTTATTGAATAAACTAGTAGCCAGCGGTCAGGAAATTCCCCGCATTTTTCTGGCCTGCGGAACTGAAGACCCTCTCTATGCAGCCAGTGCCGGAATGTCTGGTCAAATGACTAAATTAGGTGTTGCCCATACTTTTGAGGAGGGCCCCGGCGAACACAATTGGATTTTTTGGGACCAATGGATTCAGCGGGTCTTAGAATGGTTCTTCGAAGAAAATGCCTAACGATTTGACGGTCTCTTTACCAGAAGGAAAACTAAATATTCGAGTGGCGGCGTGGCTAGAACACGAGGGTCAGCTTTTGGTCAGCCGTTTCCCTAATGGTCGGCTGTCACTCCCCGGTGGTCGGCTGAAATTTAACGAAAATTCAGCGGCTGGTCTCAAACGGGAAATTTTCGAAGAATTGCAGCAGCCGGTCAGTGACCTTAGTCTGATGGCAATAGTTGAGAATTTCTTTGGCATTGAGGACGATAGCTTTCATGAATTGTTATTTATTTATCGCGGGAGCGTTCCTTATCAGAAACAATACCGCAGCACAGAGCCCCAGGAGCAAACAATTCTCTGGCTGCCTTTGAAACAGATTAATCTTTTACGGCCAGCAGTGTTACAAGAGCTGGCCGAGTATCAAGGAGCTGAAATTCTGCACCTGATTAATCGGGATAATGAAGAAAATTAAAAAGCTTGATATTACGCTGTTTTTTCGTTAATAAAGACTTTTGACAACGCAAAAACGCCTATGATAAAGACCTTTGCTAGTCAAAAATTCCTGCAACAACTAAGCTGAAATCGAAGGGATGAAGAAGATGAACCTCAGCCAACAAATTAAGAAATTACGGGACCGTGATCAGCTTTCCCAAGAGGATTTAGCGGAGAAAATTTATGTTTCCCGCCAAACTATTTCCAACTGGGAAAATGAACGCAGCTATCCAGATGTTCATAATTTGTTATTAATGAGTGTCCTCTTTGACGTCACTTTAGATGAATTAGTGAAGGGAGACGTGGATCAAATGCGGCGTATGATTCAAAATGATGAGATGGATAGGTACACAAAGTGGATGGTAATTTTTATGCTAGCAACGTTGATTATTGGAGGTGCTAGCATAACTATTTGGGGTATTTGGGGTTATATTCCCATCATTGTTTTTTGGTCAATTAGTATGTACTTTGCTCTGAAGGTTGAAAAAGTGAAAAAGAAAAATGATATTAAGACATTCAGAGAAATCGTTGCTTTTACTGATGGAAAAACGGATTTAGATGACATTCGCAAACAGCGGAATAGCAAAAACTACATCAGGGAAAAAATTTTGATTGTTTTAGCCTTTAGTGTGATTGCGCTGATTATTTTTCTGTTAGTCGTCTTTATCACGAATTTTTTAGTCAATCTTTAAAAGTAATTGAAAAGATTGGAGGGCAAGTAATGGAGCAAACCATTATTTTAAGTATTACTTTAGTGTTATTAGTTATCTATTTTTATAGTCATTATTACCGTCTCCGCATGCCGGCAAAGGGGGATGAACGCTGGCTGGAAATTGAAAAAAGAGCGAGCCGAATTGCCAATGGCTATTTTCAAGGTTTGATTGTGGTTGTCGCTTTGGCCCAAGGAATACTGTTGTTTCTGCCGGAGATGAATGTCACTATTTCTTTGGATAGAGTTTTGATGATTGCTTTTTGGGTGATTATTGCCGGTCAGGTGGTAGAAGTAGTAGCGCTGCGACATTTTAATCGGGTGATGTAACAGAATAAAAACTAAAGAGGCTGTTGAGTCAAATTAATTGGGATTCAAGAAATGATGAAGGCTATGGCAGTATTCTGAGGTTATTTTACAAATGAGGTTTCGACGATTTTATAAGTTGGTTAAAATAAAAAATGAGTGGTTGAGGGAGCTAAGTATGGAGCAAATGGTCATCAGAAGGGCAACGGAGCAGGATGTGCCCTTGATTTTAAACTTTATCAAAGAATTGGCAGTCTATGAAAAAATGCTGGCGGATGTGACGGCTACAGAAGAGCTGTTGCGGGAAAATTTATTTGAAAAGCAACAGGCCGAGGTGATTATCGGCGAAGTCGAGGAGCAACCGGTGGCGTTTGCTTTATTTTTTACTAATTTTTCGACGTTTGTCGGTAAGCCGGGTTTATACTTGGAGGATTTATTTGTGAAGCCGGAGTTTCGAGGAGCGGGCTTTGGTCAACAAATTTTAGCTTACTTGGCGAATTTAGCTGTCGCACGGGATTATGGCCGCTTTGAGTGGGTCGTGCTAGATTGGAATCAGCCGTCGATTGATTTTTATCAAAAGATGGGGGCCGTGGCGATGGATGAATGGCGCATTTTTCGTCTCAGCGGTGCTGCTTTGACAGAATTGGCCGCAACTGTAGAAAACTAAATATAAAAACAACCGCTGGCATTTATTTACCAGCGGTTTTATTTTATTTAATTGTTACAAATTCTAAACCGACTAATTTTGCCCATGTTTCAATTTGGTCTGAAGTCAGGCTCAGTGAAACGACGGTGTGGTGGCCGCCGCCGGTTTCAATCCAAGACTGTACGCCGTCGTGGAAGTTTGGCCGTGGTGTCCACATGATGCGGGCCACTGGTAATTTTGGTGCGGCTTCTGTTGGTTCAAAGGCATCGACTTCATTGATTAATAATTTGTAGTTGGTGCCAAAGTCGGCCATTGAAACTGCCACACCTTCGCCAGCCATACCGTCAAAGACTAAACGGGCAGGGTCTTCCCGATCCCCCATGGAAAGCGGAGCGACAACAATTTTTGGTTTATTGGCGGCTAAAACGGGGTCAACCTCCATCATATGGGATTGTAAAATGGCTTCTTTACCAGGTGTCAATTCGTAAGTGTAGTCCTCCATAAAGCCGGTCGCTTTGTTATGAGCCATAATTTTTAGTAAACGGTCAATGGCGGCTGTTTTCCAATCGCCTTCACCGGCAAAACCATAGCCTTCTGCCATTAAGCGTTGGACAGCTAAACCAGGTAATTGTTGCATGCCGTATAAATCTTCAAAGTTGCTGCTAAAAGCAGTGTAATCACCGGCTTCTAAGAAACGGCGCAAGCCGATTTCTTGGCGGGCTTGAACTTTGACATGGTCTTCCCAAGTTTTTTGATCATAATCAGTGTAATCAAAATCGTACAATTCTTTGTATTGTTCAAATAAAGTATCGACTTCTGCCTCAGTCACAGCATTGACGTATTGGACTAAATCGCCGATGCCAAAGTAATCAACAGTCCAGCCAAATTGAATTTGCGCTTCGACTTTGTCTCCTTCCGTCACGGCAACATTACGCATGTTGTCGCCAAAACGTGCTACTTTAATGTTGAAACTTTCGTTGTAGGCAACGGCGACATCCATCCATTCGGCAATTTGCTGCTGAACTTTTTCCGATTGCCAGAAGCCAACGACGATTTTATTATTTTTTTGCAGGCGGGCATTGATAAAGCCGTATTCCCGGTCCCCGTGAGCTGCTTGGTTTAAGTTCATAAAGTCCATGTCAATCGTTGCCCAAGGAATATTTTCGTTGTATTGGGTAGCGAGGTGCAACAAAGGTTTTTGCAATAATTTGGTGCCGCGAATCCAGTTTTTCGCTGGTGAGAAGGTGTGCATCCATGTAATCACACCGGCGACTTCATCCCGATAGTTGACTTCCTTCATGATTTTAGTGATGACAGCAGGTGTTACTGCTAGCTCTTGTAAAACGACAGGATAAGGCAGCTTGCCGCTTTTATTTAACGAAGCAACCATTTCCTCTGCGTGATTTTTAACCTCTCTTAAAGCTTCTTCGCCGTATAAATGTTGGGAACCTACGACAAACCAAAATTCTTTTTTTCCAATTGATAACATCTGATAAATCTCCTTTATATGATTTTATTTTTGTCCGTAATAAGCATCTGCACCGTGTTTGCGCAGGTAATGCTTGTCTAAAATCTGTTGCGGCAGTTCTGGTGCATAGCTGTTAAGCTGGCGGGCGATGAAGTTCATCTTGGCAACTTCTTCTAATACAACGGCGTTCATTACAGCGGCATTGGCATCTTTGCCCCAGGTAAAAGGGGCATGGCCGTGCAAAAGGACACCGGGAATTTCTAGTGGTTGAATGTTGCGTTCCTTAAAAGTTTCAACAATCACGTTGCCGGTCTCAGTTTCATAACCGGCATCAATTTCCGCCTGCGTTAAAAAACGAGCGCAGGGGACGCTGCCATAAAAAGTATCAGCGTGGGTTGTTCCCATAGCCGGCAAGTCAACGCCCGCTTGCGCCCAACCTGTGGCCCAAGTGGAATGGGTGTGGACGATGCCGCCGATTTCTAAAAACTTTTTATAGAGGACGGCGTGGGTCGGGGTATCGGAAGAAGGATTTAACTTTCCTTCTACAACCTTGCCGTCAAAATCGCAGACGACCATGTCGCTGGCCTGCATCGTATCGTAATCGACGCCGCTGGGTTTGATGACAAATAAGTTTTGCTCCCGGTCAACTGCTGAAACATTGCCCCAAGTGTATTTGATTAATCCGTGTTTCGGCAATTCGAGATTGGCCTGGAAAACTTCTTCTTTTAGTTGCTCTAACATGTTGTTTAAAAACCTCCTTTAAAACTTATTTCAGATAGTCAATTGCCGTTTTTTCAATCGGCAAAGCCGTTTCATAACGTTTCACAAAAGTCGTATAGCCGGCTAAGTCAGCTTCAGTCGGAGTGATGGTGACACCAGCACTCTCAGCAAAAACCTGCTGCTGTAAAAAGCTTTCTAAATCCTGCTGGGTATTTTTCAAGTAGGCGGCTAAAATAGCGATGCCCCAAGCTCCGCCTTCGCCAGCCGTTTCCATCACTGTCACCGGCGCTTCCATCGCAGCGGCTAAAATTCGTTGACCAACTTCTGGCGTTTTGAAAATACCACCGTGACCGACTAATTTATCAATTTTAATCTGTTCGGTTTTTAAAATTTCCATGCCGATACGCATCGCACCAAAAGCGCTTGATAGGTGCATCCGCATAAAGTTCGCTAAATCAAATTTACCTTCCGGCGTGCGGACAAATAATGGCCGTCCTTCATTGACACCGGTGATATTTTCGCCGGAATGGTAACCAAAGGACATCAGACCGCCACAGTCGGGATCGCCTTCGAGGGCTTTGTTAAATAAAGTCGTATACAGCTTATCCATGCTGACTTCTAAACCGAGACTGTCGAGAAATTCTTTAAAGAGCTTGACCCAAGAATTAATTTCCGAGGAACAATTGTTGGTGTGAACCATCGCGACTAAATCACCAGCTGGCGTCGTTACTAGATCAATTTCCGGATGAACTTTTTGCATTTCTTCCTCTAAGACAATCATCGCAAAGGCCGAGGTTCCCGCCGAAACATTACCGGTGCGCTGAGCCACGCTGTTGGTTGCCACCATGCCCGTGCCGGCATCGCCTTCAGGGGGACACAGAGGAATCCCCGCTTGCAAAGTACCAGTCGGGTCTAAAAGATAAGCTCCTTCTTCTGTCAGGTGACCAGCGTCCACGCCGGCAACCAAAACTTTTGGTAAGAGGTTATTTAATTTTTTGCTAAAACCAGCTTCAGCGGCTAATTTTTCAAAAATGGCCACTTTGTCTTGGGCAAAATTCTTCGTTTTGCTATCGATCGGGAACATGCCGGAAGCATCCCCAATACCTAAAACTTTTTCACCAGTCAGCTGCCAATGGATGTAGCCAGCTAAAGTCGTGAAGAAATCCAGATTCGCTAAATGTGCCTCTTGATTTAAAATGGCTTGGTATAAATGAGCGATACTCCAACGCTGCGGGATGTTATATTGGAACGCTGCGGTTAATTTTTCCTCCGCTTCACCGGTCATTGAGTTGCGCCAAGTTCTAAAAGGCACCAGCAAATTGTCTTCTTGGTCAAAAGCTAAATAACCATGCATCATTGCACTAAAGCCAATCGAACCGATAGTCACTAGATTTTCACCATAAAGTTCAAAGACTTCTGCCGCCATTTTCCGATAACTTTGGCGTAAGCCCTTCCAAATTTCATCAAGCGAATACGTCCAGACACCATCCACCAATTGATTTTCCCATTCGTAACTTCCAGAAGCAATCGGGGTGAAATCCGCTCCAATCAGGACCGCTTTAATCCGTGTTGAGCCAAATTCAATCCCTAAGGCCGTGTTGCCATCAATAATATTCAATTTTGCGGTGGCAATTTGTTCTTGCGTCGTAATGATAATCCCCTCCTTTAAATTCACTTTTATTATAAAATATTTGTACGTACATGTAAACAATTTCTTTTTGTTTTGTACGGACAAATAAAAAAGACAGCTGAGAACAGCTGCCTTAAAAAATTTCTTATTTTATTTTCCTCGTAGAATCCCGCTTAATTAATTTTGATTCATAAAGGATGCTCGGCGGCTCCTGCTGAGTTTCAATGGCTTGAATCAGCCAGTTGGCGGCGTCCACGCCCATTTTTTCTTTGGGATGTTCCAAGGTGGTTAATTTTACTTTGCCGACTTTACTGACGGAGGCATTGTCATTGCCGACCAGCGAAATTGCTTGGGGCACTTGGAAATGATGCTCTTCTAAAACGTCCAGTAAACGACTGGCAATTTGATCGTTGTAACAAATAATGCCCGTAACGGCTTTTTGATTGAGGCGGGTTAAAACCTGCTGATAAATCTCTTTGCGGGTTTCGGTTGTGTAGGTGATGATGTCCTCTGAAGCAAAAAGGACATCATAGGTTTCACAGGCTTGAATAAAGCCTTTTAGCCGATATTTCCCTTGCAAGTCGTCAATTTTAGCAATAAAAAGCAGCTGCTGATGGCCTTCTTTAATCAATAGCTCTGTCGCTAAAAAGCCCGCTTGCGTGTCATCAACACAAAGGGAGGGCAGCGCTAATTCTTCATAGGCGGCATTGATCATGACCATCGGAATTTTTTGTTCCCGCAATTTGACGTACAAGGCGATGTTGGGATTGTATTGATTACTTTTGGTGGGTTCAATAATCAAGCCCTGCACCCCGTAGTCCAGCATTTTTTCTAAACATTCCCGCTCCTGCTGATGGTCGTTATTGGTGCTAGCCAACAATAAGGAGTAGCCCTGCTGGCGCAAAGTTTTTTCCAAGCCGCGGATAATTGATGGAAAAATATAATCGGATAAATAGGTGATAATGACACCGATTGTTTTATTTTCTTTTGCAGGTAATGGGGCTGCCGGAGCTAAATAGGCATTATCGACATAAGTTCCCGAACCTTTTTCAGCCCGCAAATAACCTTCGTTGACTAATAAGGCAATCGCTTGGCGCACGGTGTGCCGGCTGACGGCATAATCTTTTTGCAGTTGCAATTCAGATGGGATGGCTGCATCTAAAGCATATTCCCCTTGAACTATTTTCTTTTTTAAATTATCGGCGATGGCTTGATACTTACTAATGCCCATCTAACCGCCCCTCTCTTTCACAATATGTCCGAACATCTTTTATTTTAGCACAAGTTGTCTGGTTTAAAAATGAAAAGTTTAAAATCAAGCTAGACAAAAAAATTTTTAACAGAAGCAGTTGAATTGAAAGCCAAAATTTGAAGAGAAGTTTTTTGCATTCATTTATTTTATAACCTAAGAGGCAGATTACCTAAATTGTCCAGATAAACTTATTTTTAAGAAATGTAAG
Organism: Enterococcus sp. LJL90; assembly: GCF_056924355.1. Taxonomy (NCBI): domain Bacteria; kingdom Bacillati; phylum Bacillota; class Bacilli; order Lactobacillales; family Enterococcaceae; genus Enterococcus; species Enterococcus sp. LJL90. The sequence goes on from NZ_JBXPBQ010000005.1 coordinate 13,733, forward strand.
AGCTTGGGAAATTTTGACTGCTTAAATTTCCCCTAAATAGACTAACTTAATTGCAAAAAATATTAGTTAATATTGACACGATAAATTTATACCGTATAATGGATTTGTAAGCAGTTGCTAAAAATAATGAATTTACCGATGATGAGTTGGGATTTTATTGATAAATGAAGTAGGCTGAAGGCTTGTTTAGAAAGCGGGTGAGATTTTGATGCTAGAATTTTTGGGAATTATTTTTTTAATTGTTGCACTGATTAGTGTGATCAATTATTTCAGAAAAGAAGCGCAGGAAAAAAATCTGATTGCGTCACTGTTGGGTAATCAGGCTAGTATGCTGAAGGTTCACACCATCATCCGCAATACTGAAGATGAGATTTTGGCGGTGCGGATTATCAGCAATCAATTAGAGGTCCCGACCCATGTAGCTTTTATTATTTATGAAAATGCTAAAACCAGTTAAACGCTACGGTGAACATTTTTTGCGGCTGCGTTTTTCCGCAGCCTTTGTTACCATTAAGAAAATAAAAAAGTCTTTATCTTATTCAAGTGGTCCTTGAAGGAGATAAAGGCTTTTTAATTGTCCTCGCGAATTGGTAGATTGGCAAAAAATTCTTGATTGGTGTCAGAAATTTCCCCTAAGTTTTCACCGTTGTAAAACAAATAGTATTTGCCATCTTTTGTGTGGAGCAGGTATGCATCAAGATCACTGAGGTCATCTAGGCTGAGGGTGCCATCTAAAGCGGCGCTATCATCAGAGTAAGGCTCAAAAATAATGGAAGTTGTCGCTAAAATAATCACGCCTAAAATCGCCAGCAGCGCATAATTTGTGCGCTTGATTTCATAGCCCTCTAATAAAAAGGTGACCCTTTTATACAAAACATTGCGGGAACCTTGAAAAAAATAGACCGCCTTGTCCGCCGCTTTTTTGTCAGTGGCGGGGGCCAACGTTTTGACGACGGCAACCAAAGACTCGACATAAGCAAAATATTCGGTCTGGGGCAGCGCTTTGGTGACTTGATTGTCCACCCGCAGCTCAATAATCAAATTTAGCTGGCGCCGCAACAGGTAGATAAAAGGAAACCACCAGTAGATGGCAGTTAAAACGTCCAGCAGATATTTAAATAAAATATCATGGTTGCGGAGATGCTGGATTTCGTGCTTTAAAATATATTTCAGCTCAGGACTGTCTAGGGGAACTTTTTTTGAGAGAATAATTTTCGGCTTGAAAATGCCTACCGCCATCGCAGAAAAAATGACCTCTGATTGAATCAAGGGAATCTGTTTCTTTTTGAGAAACTGAAAATCTTGGGCATCGAGGAAGAAAAGCTCCTCAAGGGGTAGCGTTTGTTTAAAGCGGCCAACTGTGCGCCGCAACTGCCGATGGCTGCGGTACATTTTCAATAGGCCCACCGCCGTACCAATGCCCCAAAGGACCAAGGTCAGCGTCAATACAGAAAAAGACTGGCCGGCGATGGAAAATTCCGTTTGGAAAAAAGTGAAAATCGCCGGCATTACATGTTCAGATTTTAAAGTAATCGTGGTAGGTAATTCGATTGGCAAAATCAAGCGCAGGAAAATAATCAGAAAGAGTCCGAAAATAAAATCGCTGCGGATGACTCTGATGCTTTTTTTCTTCCAGAGAATAAATTGCAGCATCAAGACCAGAATTACAACAAAAAGTAGCGAAATCAAGAAGGATGAAAGGGAGAAACGCACCCTAGTCACCGCCTTCTTCTAGCTGACTCTTTCTTTTATTAATCATATCTTCCAACTCGCCTAGTGAAGCCAAATCTGGTGAGCTGTCGATAAAGTTAGCGACTAAATTGGAAAGAGATTCTTGCGACATTTCCCGAGCCACAAAGGTTTCTTCACTGATGGTCGGCAAATACTTGCGGGTCAAAACTGTTCCGCTGTAACCGACAGAGTCAATTTTTAGCAGGTCGTTTTGAAATAGTTTTTTGATGACAGCGGCAATCGTATTTTTACTGATGTCGCTGGCTAAATTGTGGGCATCTGAAATTGACAGGGGTTCGCCAGCATGCCAAAAGACCTCCATAATTTGTCTTTCACGTTTGGTTAATTCTTTCATAGCAAATCACTCCATTCAAGTTCATTATAGCCTGTGGGCGTCATTATCTCAATAATTAAATATAGAATCAATTTTCACAAGAAAAATTAGGAAAAAAATAAAACTTATTTGTGATAAAAAAACAGGATAGCTTGAAATTTTGGAGGCTGTCGATAAAAAAGCCAGCATGGCTCCAAATTTCTCTATCCTGTCTGCAATTCGTTTACATTAAAAATTCAGCGACCTTATCATAATAACGGCCAACCTCTTGTAAGCTGTGGGCATCTGAGCCGTACACCAACGGAATTCGCAAGGCTAAGGCCTGCTTGATTAAGCCGGGGCCGGGGTAGCTTTTACCGTAGGCGGCTTTGTCAAAGCCCGCCGTATTCAAGTCTAATTTGTAGCCCTGTTGCATGATGTTTAAATATAATTCTTGAATCAGCTGAAGGCTTTCCAAGGATAAGTTGGTCTCCTCTGGAAAGAGTGCTTCAAATTTTTGGCAAAGGGTGATATGACCTAAGCGTTTTGGTTTGTAAGGCCCCAAGTCTGCCTGTAAAGAAGCCAAAACTTTTTGATAGTACAATTCTTGGGCCGCCTGAAAGCTGCCGAGGGAATCGACAACCCCGCGTTTATATTCTTCAAAGGAATAATCAATTCCCCAAAGGCCACCGTTGCCCGGCAGAAAATGCACAGACAAAACGCCGTCATCGGTTAAAGGGCCGTATTCATTTAAAAAATCAGTCGTCCAGTCTTGGGCGGCATCAAAATAATCCAGTTCAAAGCCAATGTGAAGCTGAATATCACTGGCGTATTTTTTTTTCAGCAGCTGCATTTTTTTAAAATAATGCTCGACATCGTTCAACGCCATCGCCGCAGTTGTCCAGACTTCGGGATTACCGGCGGCTTGCGTCGTCATAATTTCCGGCGGCAGCGGAGCGTGTTCGGTGATACTGTAGTCGCTAAAGTCCAGCTGAATGGCCTTTTGAATCAGCTCTTCGACATCCTGCACATTGCCGTGGGGGCAATATTCGGTATGGGTGTGGCCGTCTTTTTTGAATGGTTTACTCATCGTCTTTACTCCCTGATTTGGCCTTCGCCATAAATAATATATTTAATCGAGGTCAGTTCATGCAAGCCCATTGGTCCTCTGGCGTGAAGTTTTTGGGTGCTGATGCCGATTTCGGCACCAAAGCCAAAGACAAAGCCGTCGGTGAAGCGCGTGGAGGCATTGACATAAACGGCGGCGGCGTCAACTTCATTTAAGAATTTTTGTGAAGCATGATAGTCTTTGGTGACGATTGCTTCGGAGTGTTTCGTGTTGTAACGATTGATATGGGTGATAGCCGTTTCGAGGGAATCAACCACTTTAATCGCTAAAATATAATCTAAAAATTCCGTCTGCCAATCGCTTTCTGTCGCAGGTATTGCTTCGGATAAAAAGCTGGCGGCCGTTTGATCGGCCCGCAATTCCACCGGTGTTTCAGCAGCGTGTGCCTTCAAGTAGGCTTCTAATTGCGGCAGGAAAATCTCCGCCACGTCTTGATGGACCAAAATGGTTTCAATCGAATTGCAGACTGAAGGCCGTTGCACCTTGGCGTTAACGACAATTTTAACAGCCATTTCTAAATCGGCATCCTTGTCCACATAAACGTGGTTGTTGCCGGTGCCGGTTTCAATCACTGGCACGGTAGCTGTCGTTTTTACCCGTTGAATTAAGCCGGCGCCGCCACGGGGAATCAACACGTCGAGATAATCATTGAGCTTCATCAAAGCTGTCGCTGTTTCCCGCGAAGTGTCATCGACAAATTGAATAGCGTGGGGATTGGCGTTGTTTTCCGCCAAAGTGTCTTGTAAAATTTTGACTAAAATTTGATTGGAATTGAAGGCTTCCTTGCCGCCTCTTAAAATGACGGCATTGCCAGTTTTGAAACATAAGCTGGCGGCATCAGTAGTGACATTTGGGCGCGATTCATAGATGATGCCAATCACCCCTAATGGCACCCGCTGTTTGCCGATTAACAGATTATCGGCGTTGCGCCACATTTTATCGACAGCACCGATGGGGTCGTCTAAAGTCACGACTTGGCGAATGCCGTCTGCCATCTCGGTGATTCGTTGAGAAGTTAAGCGAAGGCGGTCCTGCATGGTTTCACTGATGCCATTGGCCGCGGCTTGGCTCAAATCCTTTTGATTTTCTTGTAAAATTTCAGTGGTGTTGGCAATTAAAGCCTCCGCCATCTTCGTCAGTAAATTGTTTTTTTCTAAAGTGGAGAGTAAAGCCAGTTCATGGGAGCTGGCTTTTGCCTGTTGACCCAAAGTAATTAAATCTGTCATCATGATAGCTCCTTTTCTTTTAACGGCGGTAGTTACAATAGCTCTTTTGCGAAAGCTTTGGTGGCTTATTTATTGCTGGCAAATAAAGTGCCGATAGTTTTACCGGCTAAAATTTCAAAAATGATTTGCGGTTGCTTGCCATTGGCTAAGACCATGGCGCTGTCGTTTTCTAAAACCCGCTGGGCGGCTTTTAATTTGCTGCGCATGCCGCCAGTGCCAAAGCTGCTGCCTTTATCACCTGCTTGTGCCATCAAATTTTCGTCAATGGCGGTGATGTGGGAATAAAGTTTTGCTTCGGGATTGGTCAAGGGATTGGCGGAATAAAAACCGTCAATATCTGAAAGCATAATTAAAATGTCGGCCTTGGTTAATTGGGCGACAATCGCCGACAGTTGGTCGTTATCGCCAAATTTAGTCAGGTGATCCAATTCATCGACAGACACCGCATCGTTTTCATTCACGATGGGGATGACCTGCATTTGCAAAAGCTGCTCTAAAGTGTTGGTCACATTTTGGCGGCTTTCCGGAAAATCAATCACGTCACGGGTCATCAATACTTGACCGGTCTGCTGACTATAGGTTGAAAAACGCTGAGCGTAAATATTCATCAGCTCCGTTTGTCCGACCGCTGCTACGGCCTGCTGTTCTGGAATGGTTGGCGGTCGGGTGGCCATTTGCAGCTTATTGAGCCCGACGCCAATCGCACCGGAGGAAACCAAAATAATCTCCTTGCCTTGATTATTTAAATCGGCTAAAACAAAAGCCAATTGGTCGATGGCACTTAAATTAATTGTGCCATTGGGATAAATTAAAGTGGAGGTGCCGACTTTGACGACAATCCGCTGGGCTTTATCAAGTTGTTGACGCATAGGAAACTCCTCGTTCATGTAAAAATTTTCATTCTAAATGTAGGGAAAATCCCTTCACCAAAGCAAAGGGATTCGTTTAGTTTATTCTATTTTACTTGTTTTGACTAGCTAAGTCATGTAGAAATAATCCGCTCAGCAGTTTCGGCTCAAACCACGTCGATTTTGGCGGCATAATTTTGCCAGCGTCCGCCACATTTAATAAATCATCCATGGTGGTAGGATAAAGTGCAAAGGCAACGGTCCACTCCTTGGAATCCACCAGTTTTTCCAGCTCCGCCATGCCGCGAATGCCGCCGATAAAGTCAATCCGTTTATCAGTGCGAATATCTTGGATAGCAAATTCCTTTTCAAAGACATAGTGCTGCAACAAAGCTACATCCAATTGTTCCACCGGGTCATTGGGAATCAGTTCCTGTTTAATGGTCAATTGATACCATTGCTGATCCAAATACATGCCAAAGGTTTTCGGCTGCTGCGGTTTGCCTGCAGCGACTTTTTCGACGGTAAAATACTGCGTGAGTCTTGTTAAAAAGTCAGGCGCAATCGCCACCTTCAGCACCCGATTGTAATCTAAAATTGCCAATTCCTCTTTAGGAAAAATGACGGAAAGAAAATAATTAAATTCAGCAGCAGGTCCAGCATCAGGATAAGTTTCCTGCCGCTTCAGCCCAACCTTGACAGCTGATTCGGTGCGGTGATGACCGTCAGCGATGTATAACGCCGGCACATTGTCGGCAAAGCCCTGCACTAAAGCAGCAATGATTTCGACATCGTCAATCACCCAGACCCGATGGGCAACGTCATGGAAGCTAGTGAAATCATAGACCGGTGCATGTTGTTCCTGCCAATCTTGCATAAGCTGCTGAATGCCAGCTTCACTACGATAGGTCAGAAAAATCGGTGATGTATTGGCATCGCAGGCATCAATGTGATTGATGCGATCTAGTTCTTTTTCCGGCCGGGTGTATTCGTGTTTTTTGATTAAGCCGTTTTGATAATCAGCAATCGCCGTGCAGGTTACTAAACCCGTTTGGCTGCGGCCATTCATCGTCAGTTCATAAAGATATAATACTTTTTTTTCATCACGAATCAGCCAATCCTTTTGCAAAAAGGCCTGCAGATTGCTGGCGGCTTTTTGATAAACCTGCGGATCATAGGGGGAAAGTTCTTTTGGTAAATCAATTTCCGCCTTATCAATATGCAGATAAGAATAAGGATTGTCCTTAGCCAAATCATAGGCCTCTTTCGAATTCAAAACATCATAGGGCAGTGTCGCAATATTTTCTGCTAAATCTTCATGGGGCCGGATACCGGCGAAGGGATGAATTTCAACCATTAGAAACCGCCCTCCTCTGGATTTTTAATCACGCGGACTTTAATAATATTATCAGAGTCGGCAATTCGTTTGGCCACTTCTTGAATTTTGGCTTCATCGGTTTCATCGATGTCGACTAGCGTGTAGGCTAAATCATCCCGACTGCGGTTAATCATAGTGTCGATATTGATTTCCATGCCGGCAATAATTGTTGAAATCTGCCCTAGCATGTTCGGCACATTCTTATTGACGATACTCAACCGATAAGGCGAAGCAAAGGTCATTTCCACCGTGGGAAAATTGACTGAGCGTTTGATTTCGCCGGTCAACAGAAATTTTTTCAAGGTGCGACCCGCCATTTTTGCACAATTGACTTCGGCCTCCTCCGTTGATGCGCCCAGATGAGGAAAGACTAAAACCTTTTCATGGCGCAATAAGCGTTCATCGGCAAAGTCGGTAATGTATTGTTTGATTTCTCCTGCATCTAAGGCCTTCAAAACAGCATCGGTATCAACTAAACCACCCCGTGCAAAATTTAACAGAACGGCATCGTTTTTCATTTTTTGCAATTCTTCAGTGCTGATTAAGTTTTGCGTGTTTTCTAAAAGGGGCACGTGCAGGCTGATAAAATCGCTAGTGGCAAAAATTTCATCCATGCCGTTCGCCCGTTTGACACGGCGAGAAATATTCCAAGCCGTGTCGACTGAAACATAAGGATCATAGCCGGTCACGTTCATGCCTAAACGGTAAGCGTCATTGGCGACCATGGCACCGATAGCGCCCAAGCCGACAACACCCAACTTTTTACCTTCTAATTCATGTCCGACGAAGGCTTTTTTGTTGGCTTCGGCTTGCTCCTCAACATCTGCACCGGTTAAGGTCTGAACCCAGGTTGAGCCTTGAATTAGTGGTCGGACGGAAACTAAGAGACTAGCTAAAACTAATTCCTTCACAGCATTTGCGTTGGCGCCGGGAGTGTTGAAGACGACGATGCCTTTTTCGGCGCATTCTTTTACGGGCACATTATTGGTTCCCGCACCAGCACGAGCGACCCCAAGAACAGAAGCTGGAAAATCGTAATCATATAATTTTTGGCTGCGCAGAATAATTCCCGCCGGCTGTTCCGTTTGATTGACGGTGAAATTTGGATCTTCAAAATATTTTAAGCCTTGCGGGTCAATTGCATTAAAGGTTTTAATATCAAACATGCTTAATTTCCTCCATTTTCTAATTCAAATTGTTTCATAAAAGAAACTAGGGCTTCGACGCCCTCAAACGGAAAGGCATTGTAGAGACTCGCCCGCATACCGCCAACAGAACGATGGCCTTTTAAGTTTTCAAAGCCAGCAGCTAAGGCTTCTTGATTAAATTTTTTGTCTAACGCTTCAGAGCCGGTTACAAAGGGAATATTGGTAATCGAACGGCTGTCTTGGTCAACGGGGCTCGTAAATAAGTTGGATTCAGCAATCGTTTGATATAATAGCCCAGCTTTTGCTTGGTCTTGCTTTAACATACCAGCAACGCCACCATTTGCCTTGACCCATTCAAAGACCAATTTTGCCATATAAATTGCAAAAGTTGGCGGCGTGTTATAAAGGGAATGATTGTCCGCTTGAATTTTATAATCTAACATGGCGCTTGGTGTTGAAAACAGGCCAAGTAAATCATCGCGGATAATCACAACAGTCAAACCTGCGGGGCCGATATTTTTTTGCGCACCGGCATAAATAATGCCGAAATCCTCTGTTTTATAATCATTTGCTAAAATATTTGAGGACATGTCAGCGACAATTGGCACCTTACCGGCGTCAGGAATTGTCTGATAGGCACTGCCTTCAATCGTATTATTAGTAGTGATGTGCAAATAAGCCACATCTTGGTCAATCATGTCTGGCGTAATTTTTGGAATGTAGGTGAAATTTTGCTCTTCGCTAGAGGCGATGACCTCGACCTCAACGCCAGCAATTTTTTTCGCTTCAGAAATGGCTTTTTTCGACCATGAGCCAGTGTTGGCGTACAACGCTTTCTTTCCTTGGGCCAAATTCAGCGGCACCATTGAAAACTGCATGCTAGCGCCCCCTTGCAGAAATAAAACCTGATAATTATCAGGAATGTTCATTAATTCCCGCAATAAAGCTTCGGCCTCTTGGATAATGTTTTCAAATAAGGAGGAACGATGACTCAGCTCCATCACGGACATGCCGCTGCCTCGATAATCTAACATTTCCGATTGCGCCTGCTCCAACACAGGTTTCGGTAATACGGCGGGACCAGCTGAGAAATTAAAAACAGTCATACTAAAATCGCTCCTTCTTAAAATTATTAAATTTAAATGTGAAATACATTATAACAGAAAGAGTAAAATGGCAAAAGCCTAATTTTATTAATTTTGTGAATCCTTGTACTTATTTTAAAATGAAATTTAAAACTTCTAAAAACTTAATCGATAATCAGTGAAACTCGTCGGAATTAAAGGCGTGTTATGTTAAAATAACTTTATACCTTTTTGTAAAAAATTTAGTGAAACTTTTTAATTTTTACTTTGTTTCAGAAAATTTAGAAAGCAGTTTACATTCGCTAAGGAGAATTCGACAAAAAGGACAGAAGGGAACGCATAAATTAATGAAAACTCGTGGATTTGAAGTAGTAACAAGTTTTAGCGACCAGAACATCAATATTCCTCAGCGGGCCACCAACAAAGCCGCTGGTTATGATTTTGAAGCTGCCAATGATGTGGTGATTCCCAGTATTTGGAAGGCCGGCTTAAATACGACATTTAAAACCTTGCTGAATACCGTCCGTCAACCTGATGAAGCTTTGGCCGACGAAAAAGCTTTCAAGCCGACTTTAGTGGCTACGGGCATTAAAGCCTACATGGGAGACAGCGAATTTTTACAGCTAGCCAATCGCTCCAGCAATCCTTTAAAGCGCCTGCTAGTTTTAAGCAATGGCATCGGCGTGATTGACAGTGATTATTATGAAAACCCTGATAATGAAGGTCATATTATGTTCCAGCTGACCAACTTTGGCCTGCGGGATGTTCAAATTAAAAAAGGCGAACGCATCGGACAAGGCATCTTCTTACCATTTTTAAAAGCCGACCAAGACGAAACCGGCGGCCAACGCACCGGCGGCTTTGGCTCATCTGGCAAAGATTAAGTGTCAGTTATCAGTTCCACTTTTCGTAGAATCTAACGATAGAAGAACCTTTTTTAATTTTTAATGAATTGTAGCGCTGTAACTATTTAGTGGAATGATATGCGTACGAAGATAAAACTAAATTTTTGAAAAAAATTTATTACCTTAAATCGAATTAGGAGGAATCCTTTTGGCAAAAGCAAAAACGCAATTTGTCTGCCAAAATTGTGGGTATGTTTCACCGAAATATTTGGGACGCTGTCCTAACTGTGGTGAATGGAATACTTTAGTGGAAGAAATTGAACAAGATACAACAGATCGCCGGGTGCGGACTAGTTTAACCGGCGAAAAAGCCAAGCCGCAAAAATTAACAGAAGTGACCACCAAAAAAGAGCCCCGCATTAAAACTAATTTAGAAGAACTAAATCGAGTTTTGGGTGGTGGTGTGGTGACGGGTTCCCTTGTGTTAATCGGTGGTGATCCGGGTATTGGGAAGTCAACGCTATTGCTGCAAGTTTCTCAACAGTTGGCAGAAATTGGTGGCAAGGTGCTGTATGTTTCAGGGGAAGAAAGTGCCCAGCAGATTAAAATGCGGGCTGACCGTCTTGGTAATGGTAAGGGTGATTTTTATTTATACCCAGAAACGGATATGCATGAAATTAGTCGAGCTATTGAAAATTTGACTCCGGATTATGTGATTATCGATTCGATTCAAACGATGACCCAACCGGACATCAGCAGTGTGGCCGGCAGTGTCAGTCAAGTTCGGGAAACGACAGCAGAGTTATTGAAGTTGGCCAAAACAAATGGTATTGCGATTTTTATTGTCGGGCACGTCACCAAAGAGGGCTCGATTGCCGGGCCCCGCATGTTGGAGCATATGGTGGACACTGTGTTATATTTTGAAGGGGATAAGCACCATACCTTTAGAATTTTACGGGCAGTTAAAAATCGCTTTGGCTCGACGAATGAAATCGGCATTTTCGAAATGCATGAAAATGGTTTAGAGGAAGTAGCGAATCCCTCGCAGGTTTTTCTAGAGGAACGTCTGGCGGGCTCCACTGGTTCAGCGATTGTTGTGACAATGGAGGGCAGCCGACCGATTTTAGTTGAAATCCAAGCTTTGGTCACACCAACAATGTTTGGCAATGCTAAGCGAACGACTACTGGTTTGGACTTTAATCGAGTTTCTCTGATTATGGCGGTGTTAGAAAAACGCACTGGGCTGCTATTGCAAAATCAGGACGCTTATTTAAAAGCGGCCGGCGGTGTAAAATTAAATGAACCGGCGATTGACTTAGCCTTAGCTGTTAGCATTGCTTCGAGTTATAAAGAAAAAGGGACGCAGCCAACAGAATGTTTTATCGGAGAAATTGGTTTGACCGGTGAAATCCGCCGGGTTAGCAATATTCAACAGCGGATTAAAGAGGTTCAAAAGCTGGGCTTTACCAAAGTCTATGTGCCCAAGAATAATTTAAGCGGTTGGCAGCCGCCTAAAGGCATCGAAGTTATCGGTGTCGCCACTTTAGCTGAAACATTGAAAAAAGTTTTTAATTAAGATTATCAGCCCTCTGCTGAAAGGCGGCAGCCAGATTGGTCCGCGGGCTTTCAGCAGTCAGAGCTTGATTATAAAAAATAAGTTGAAAGACAGACACGAGGAGAGTAGCTTATGCAAAAGAGAATGATTTCGCTGATTATGGCAATCATTGGCGCTAGCTTGGGATTTTCCTATTTGCCGTTTTTTTGGCAGATGCTAGGCCAACAAGATAATAATTGGCTGAACAATCATTTTACGAACAGCCTGATTGGTGCCATTATTCTATTTATATTATCTTTGGCTTTCGCAAAATACATTGTTCGCCTGATTCGCCGCATCGAAAAAGAGATTAGCGAGGTAAGTTTAACCTATCTATTATTTGGAGCTGTTGGGGCGATTATCGGCCTAACATTGGGGGTCATTATTTCGACACCGTTGTACCGGATTGAAATTCCGGTGATCAACAGTATTTTGCCGATTATCTTGATGTTAATTTTTGGCTATCTAGGTTTTCGGGTGGGAACGACTCGGATTGAAGAATGGCGCAAGATTTTTACCCCCCGCAGTAAAAAAGCGGATGAGAGTGCTGAAGGACAAATGCTGGATCGCAAGGCTGAGGATTTTTTCCACAAATATAAAATTCTTGATACAAGCGTGATTATCGATGGCCGAATTTACGATATTGCGAAGACTGGTTTTTTAGAAGGAACGATTTTAATTCCAAATTTCGTCTTGTATGAATTGCAGTACATTGCCGATTCCGGCGACAGCTTAAAACGGGTGCGCGGCCGCCGCGGCTTGGATATTTTAAACGCATTACAAAAAGAAGATGGCATTGATGTGGAAATGTACGACGGTGATTTTGAAGATATTTCCGAAGTAGACAGCAAGCTGATTAAATTGGCAAAACTGTTAGACGGCGTTGTCGTTACCAATGATTACAACTTAAACAAGGTATCTGAATTTCAAAATGTGCCGGTGTTGAACATCAACGCTTTGGCCAATGCCGTGAAACCAGTGGTGATTCCGGGAGAGGCAATGAGTGTTCTCGTTGTCAAGGCCGGAACAGAACGCCAGCAAGGAGTCGCTTATCTGGATGACGGCACGATGGTCGTGGTTGAAGATGGCCAACATTATATGAATGAGCAAATTGATGTCATTGTCACCAGCGCCCTGCAAACAGCAGCTGGCCGGATGATTTTTGCCAAACCGGCCCATTCTGGTCGGGGCATCAATGAAAAAAATGACGAGAGTTAACACAGTTGATTGACCTTTACTAATGATTAGGAAGAGGGTAAAATGCAGATGGAGCGCAGAGGCTAGGACATTCATTCAAAAGTTTGTCGCCACCTTTGCACGTTTGCTTGCAGATAGACAGTGCAACCGGCTGTCAAATATCTGGAATATCAGTGGAAGAAATTGGGATTTACGATTTATTTGCCAACTTTTCAACCAGCTTTTTTACAAAAGCTGACGTTGGCAATACAAAAAAATCATGACCGACTGCTGGTCTGACAGATTAACTAAGGAGGAAAATTCATGTCAAAAGTACGTGTACGCTATGCACCAAGTCCAACTGGCCACCTACACATTGGGAACGCCCGGACAGCACTCTTCAATTATTTATTCGCCCGTCATAACGATGGCGATTTTATTATTCGGATTGAAGACACCGATCAAAAACGGAATATTGAAGATGGCGAAAAAAGCCAACTAGAAAACCTAGCCTGGTTAGGCATGGATTGGGATGAATCGCCAGAAAATCCCGGCAAATACGGTCCTTACCGTCAATCAGAACGGAAGGATATCTATCAACCATTAATTGACCATTTGTTATTAAGCAATTTGGCTTATAAATGCTATTGTACAGAAGAAGAGTTGGAAGCAGAGCGGGATGCACAAAAAGCCCGCGGCGAAATGCCTCATTATTCTGGCAAATGTGCTAATTTAACCCCAGAGGAACAAGCGGAAAAAGAAGCGCAAGGCTTACAACCGGTAATCCGTTTTAGAGTGCCGAGAAATACGTCTTACACATTTGAAGATATGGTCAAAGGCGAAATCGTCTTTGAATCCGATAATATCGGTGGCGATTTTGTGATTCAAAAACGCGATGGCATGCCGACCTATAATTTTGCGGTAGCTGTTGATGATCACGAAATGGAAATCACCCACGTTTTACGGGGGGATGATCATATCGCCAATACGCCAAAACAATTAATGATTTATGCGGCATTTGGCTGGAAAGCACCAATCTTTGGCCATATGACATTAATTATTAATTCTGAAACGGGTAAAAAGTTAAGCAAGCGGGATGAAAGTATTCTGCAATTTATTGAGCAATATCGGGAGCTGGGCTACTTGCCAGAAGCGATGTTCAACTTTATCGCCTTATTAGGCTGGTCACCAGTCGGCGAAGACGAAATCTTCAGCCAAGCAGAATTAGTGACCATGTTTAACCCAGACCGCTTGAGTAAATCACCAGCAGCCTTTGATGGCAAAAAATTAGAGTGGGTCAACAATCATTACATGAAGGAATTGGACCTAGATACTTTAACTGATATGGCCATTCCTTATCTGATTGCTGATGGCCGGGTAACGGAACCTGTTTCAGCAGAAAAATTAGAGTGGCTGAAAAAAATTGTCAGCTTATATCAACCGCAAATGAGCTATGCGGCAGAAATCGTGGAAGCATCTAACTTATTCTTTATTGAACATCCGGTCTTGGATGAAGCTAGTAAAGAGGTTTTAGCTGGCGAAACAGTGCCAACTGTTTTACAAGCCTTCAAAAATCAAGTAGAATCAATGGAAGTCTTAGATGTGCCGACAATTAAAGCGGCAATCAAGGCCATTCAAAAAGAAACCGGCGTCAAAGGGAAAAATCTCTTTATGCCGATTCGCGTGGCTGTTTCCGGTCAAATGCATGGCCCTGAATTAGCCGATACAATTGAATTATTAGGCAAAGAAAAAGTTCTTGCCCATTTAAACCAAGTCCTTTAAACATTTTGAAGGGAAGAAGTAGCAAAAAATTAATTTTCAGAGAGTCTGTGGCGCTGCAAACAGATAGTTAATTTTTGTGAAGTGCATCCCGGAATGGTTTTGACGAAAAGTAGTCAAAAACGGCAGTGACCGTTATCCACTTGAGGCGAGACTGTGACTCAGTTTTAAGGGAAGCCCGTGAGACATTCTTTTAAAGGAATTGTTTTCTAGCGGAGCTTTCAATTTAATGATTGGCGCAACTCGTAAAAAAAAGTGGAACCACGTTCAAACACGTCTTTTAGAATTTATTCTGAAGGCGTGTTTTTTGGCGGTTAAATGACTTGAGCAAGCTTGTTGGTCTTGTTGGTTAAGAAGCAAAGATAGGTAGTTTTCTGTTAAAAGGAGGAAAAGTTATGGGTTGGTGGCAAGCAGCGATTGCCGCAGTCAAGCGCAATGACCCCGCAGCACGTTCGACAGCTGAAGTTGTCTTGACGTACCCCGGTGTCCATGCATTGTTTTTTCACCGTTTGTCACATTTTTTATATCGCCATCAGCGATTTTTATTAGCTAAAATCAACGCACAGTTTTGGCGTTTTATCACTGGTATTGAAATTCATCCGGGAGCTGAGATTGCCAGCGGCGTTTTTATTGATCACGGGTCAGGCTTGGTGATTGGTGAGACAGCGGTGGTGGAAAGCGATGTTGTCTTGTTTCACGGGGTGACCTTGGGAGGTACCGGCAAAGACCAAGGCAAGCGTCATCCTACTATCAAACAAGGAGCGATGATTTCAGCCCATGCCCAAGTTTTGGGACCGGTGACGATTGGCGTTGCCGCCAAAATCGGCGCCAGTGCCGTAGTGATTACCGATGTTCCCGATTATGGAACGGCTGTCGGCATTCCAGCCAAAGTTGTCAGGATTAAAGGAGAGAAAGTTGAATGATTAAAATTTATAATACCTTGAGTCGCCAAAAGGAAATTTTTACGCCATTAAAAGAAGGTCAGGTGGCGATGTACGTCTGCGGACCGACCGTCTATAATTATATCCATATTGGCAACGCCCGCAGTACCGTAGCCTTTGACACGATTCGCCGCTATTTTGAATACCGCGGCTTTGCGGTCAATTATGTCTCAAACTTTACCGATGTGGATGATAAAATTATTCGGGCGGCTCAAGAATTGCAATTGTCTGCTCCAGAAGTAGCCCAGCGCTTTATTGCCGCCTTTAAAGAAGACACCGCCGCTTTAAATGTTAAACCGGCGACGCTAAACCCGCAGGTGATGGACCATATTCCCGATATTATTGAGTTTATCGAAGTCTTAGTCAACAAAGGCTTTGCCTACGAATCTGGTGGCGACGTCTATTATCGCACACGGAAATTTAAAGATTACGGACAATTAAGTGACCAGAGTATTGATGAATTAGAAGTCGGAGCGAGTCAACGGACTGGCGCTGAATTGGATTTAAAGGAAGACCCGCTGGATTTTGCTTTATGGAAAAGTGCCAAAGCTGGCGAGATTGCTTGGGAGTCGCCTTGGGGACAAGGACGCCCCGGCTGGCATATCGAGTGCTCGGTGATGGCGACGAAACATTTGGGCGACACGATTGATATTCATGGTGGCGGGCAAGATTTAGAATTTCCCCATCATGAAAATGAAATCGCCCAAAGTGAAGCCAAGACCGGCCATAAATTTGCCAATTACTGGATGCACAATGGGTACGTGACCATCGGCGATGACGATGAGAAAATGAGTAAATCGCTGGGGAATTTCGTGACTGCCCATGAGATGATACAGCGGATTGACCCGCAAATTTTGCGTTTCTTTATGGCGACGACGCAATATCGTCGGCCGATTCGCTATAGTGAAGCTACGCTACAAGAAGCCACCGCAAATTTACAAAAATTACGGAACACTTATGAAAATGTGCAGTTCCGTTTGCAGCAGGATTTTGCAACTGAGACAGCAACCTCTGCCAGCTTAGCGGAAATTGCCGCCTTTGAAGAGGCCTTTATTCAAGAGATGGATGATGACTTTAATGCCGCCAACGGTATCACGGTGGTCTATGATTTAGCGAAGTGGCTGAATACCCATCTTGAAGCTAGCACAGCTAGTCAAGCCAGTTTAACAAAAGGCTTGCAGGTTTTCGTTGGAATGCTGGCGGTCTTTGGGATTTTCTTTAAAGAAGCTGAATTATTGGATACCGATATTGAAGCGTTGATTGAAGAGCGCAATCAGGCCCGCAAAGATAAAAACTTTGCCCGCAGTGATGAAATTCGCGATCAGTTGAAGGAGCAAGGAATTATTTTGGAAGACACCCCACAGGGAGTGCGCTGGAGAAGAGAAGCATGAGAGATTATCAACAATTAAACGGTTTGGCACTAGCCTATGTCGGCGATGCGATTTATGAAATTTACATTCGTGATTATTTAGTCGAGCAGGGGCAAACCCGTCCTAATAAATTGCATCATATGGCGACAAATTATGTCTCCGCCAAGGCTCAAGCCTTTTTGATGGAGGAATTACTGGCAGCAGACCTGCTGACAGAAGAAGAAATTCTTTTTTACAAACGCGGCCGCAATGCCAAAAGCCATACGACCGCCAAAAATGCCGATGTGATGACCTACCGGATTTCCACCGGCTTTGAAGCCTTGATGGGCTATCTGCATTTAACTAAACAACAAGAGCGCCTTGAAGAATTAATTGCATGGTGCATTGAGAAAGTGAGGGAGACCAATGGCTAGACGACCAGAAAAACGCCAAAATGACCAGCGTTCAAAAAATTTCGGCGGTGCTAATCAGCGCAAACGCAATGACCAACCTGCCAAGCGCAATCGCCGTAATGACGAAGCCCCCAACAGAAATCAAGCTGACCAACCGGCTGAATTATCCGCAGATTTTACCTTTGGCTACCACGCCAGCGTGGAGGCTCTAACCCAGGGCAAAGGCAATAAATTATTTTTGCAGGAGGATGCCAAGGGGGAAAAGATTCAGCGTTTAAAAGAACTAGCTCAAGAACATAGCGTCCCAGTCAAATGGGTCCCCAAGGCTAAACTAGATGACTGGAGCAGCTCTGGTGTCCATCAAGGTATCGTTTTAGCCACGACACCTTATGAATATTTGGAGTTAGAAGAATTATTGGAGCAGGCTTTAGCTAAAACCGAGACACCATTTTTCTTAATTTTAGATAGCATCGAAGATCCCCATAATTTTGGCTCGATTTTGCGGACGGCGGATGCCAGCGGTGTGAGCGGTGTGATTATTCCTAAGCATCGGGCTGTCGGCATCACGCCGGTGGTTGCTAAGGCTTCAACTGGTGCCGTGGAATATGTACCTATTGCCAGAGTAACCAATTTGAGTCAGGCGATTCAGCGCTTGAAGGAGAAAAATTTCTGGATTTTTGGCACGGATATGACGGGCACTAATTTTCAAAAATGGAATGCCCACGGAGCGATTGCTTTGATTATCGGCAATGAAGGCAAGGGCATGAGTCAAGGCTTGAAAAAAGAAGTCGATGAGATGCTGACGATTCCGATGACCGGCCACGTTCAAAGTTTAAATGCCAGTGTGGCTGCCGGCTTGCTGATGTATCAAGCCTTTAGTCAACGGGGCGGTGGTCAGTCGTGAAAAAGCAATTATTACTTGTTGACGGCTACAATATGATTGGCGCATGGCCGGAATTGGTGCAGCTTAAAAAACAAGATTTGCTGGAGGATGCCAGAGAGGCGCTACTCAATCGCCTTTCCAATTATGCTAAATACGAAAGCCTTGAAATTATTGTCGTGTTTGATGCTCAACTGGTTCCTGGGATTCAACAGGATTATCGAAAATATCAGCTGACGGTGGTCTTCACCAAAGAAAACGAAACCGCCGACAGCTATATTGAACGGGTGGCGGGGGAATTAAATACCATCGCCACACAGGTTACCGTTGCCACCAGTGATATGGCGGAGCAGTGGGTCGTCTTTTCTCAAGGAGCACTGCGAACATCGGCCCATGAGCTCTATAAAACAATCCAAAAAACCGAAAATTATATCAAAAAAGATACCGCCGATTTACATTTCACAGATTTTCGCCGCAACTCACCGTGGAATGAAAACCAGCTGACGGAATTAAACCAAAAGCTGCATGACTTGATGGAAAAAAAGCCATCTAAAGGCAAAAAGAAAAAGTAAACAATAAAATTCTAGAAACCGCTCAACTAGCTTGAGTTGCTTCTAGAATTTTTTTGATTGAAAGACCCTCCCTACAGGTTGTAAAATAAAAGCACGAAGAACGCTATATCAAAGGGGAATCTATGAAGAAATTTTTAATAAAACGTTGGCTGTGGCTGATTCCGGGCATTTTGGCCTTCCTGTTGACCCAGTATGCCAAAGCTAATCCCGTCTGGACAGAGCAGGTTTATAGTTTAACTATTTATCCCAAGCTGACCACTGTCGTCGGCTTTTTGCCATCATTAGTCTCGTTTTCTTTAACAGAGTGGGTGGTTGTGCTATTTATCATTTTTGTTGTCGCTTTACTGATTTATTATATTCGCAAAATAATCAAGGGCCAAGGTCATCGGAGCTGGACTGCTTATAAAGCCTTAGCAACTGGCTTTGGAATTTTCAGTATGGTCTATTTTGTTTTTACGGCTTTGTGCGGATTAAATTATTATCGCCAAACCTTTACTTATTACACGGGTTATACGTTAGGGGAAACCGATGAAACGCAGTTGCAGCAGCTCTGTCTCGATTTAGCTGAGGAATTAGACACGGTTCGGGCCCAATTACCGGAGGATATTTATTCTTCACAGGATTTTGAAGCCTATGCAGAACTTTCGGTGACGGCAATAGCGAATTTGGCAGAAACTTATCCAGTGCTGGAGCGCTCCTTATATTCTAAGCCCAAGCCGGTTTTATTATCAGAAGTGATGTCACAGGCGGGAATTTCCGGTGTCTTTTTTCCATTTACAATGGAGTCCAATATTAACAAACAGGTGCCTTTTTACATGATTCCTTCAACAATGGCCCACGAGCTGGCACATCAAAGTGGTTTTATGCGGGAAGATGAAGCTAATTTTATCGCGTATCTGGCTAGTCAAAAAGTTGATGATCCGCTGATGAATTACAGCGGATTGTCATTAGCCTTCAACCACGCTATCTCGGCTTTAAATCGGGTCGATACTGAACAAGCTACGGCCATCAGAGAAAATCTTTCTAAAAAAGTGCAGGAGGACCGAGCCTATTATGCGGCCTATTTGAGTAATTATCGTGGCTTATTTTATCATGTTTCTACCAAGGTCAATGACACTTATTTAAAGGCCAACAACCAAAGCGATGGCATCACCAGCTATGGCCGAATGGTGGAGCTGATGTTGGCGGAGCGGCGGGAAGTTGACTAATTCTTTTGAAAGTGATGGTGATTATATGTTAGATATCTTATTGATTGGGCCCCTTGGCTGGGAGGCCTCGGTCTGGCAATTTGTGACCGAGCAGTTTCCTACTAAAAGGATTGCTTATCTCACTTATACAGACGAAAATTTAGAACAGCTAGCAAGTAAGGCTGATTTTCTTACTCAGCTCAGTGACCTGGACGAACAGCTGACATCGGAAACCGTGATTATCTCAGCATCTTTTGGGACCGTCGTTCTTCTCAGCTTTTTAGAGGAAAATTTCATGAGCAATCCGTTGATTTTGATTGATGGCTTTCAACAATTGCCGGAAAAAGAAGCAATTCCTGCGCTGTTTGCCGAACGTCCCGAAGAATTTTCCGATAAACAAGCCTACTTGAATACCGTCTTAGACGAAACTGATCAAGAAAATTCACAATTGGTAAAGATTGCACTGGATAATTTAACGGAAAAGCTACGAGTGACCACCTCTAATCACAATTACGTAAAGGCTTTGTCAGCCTTTAGCGGTGTTAATCCTGCAGAAATTTTGCAGCAGCTGACTCTTGGTGCTAGTTATGTTTTCTCTAGTGTGCCCATTACAGGAGTGAAAATGACAGCCATTACTCCGGAAAATCATTTGCTAATGCTGACCAATCCGAGACAGATGTTGGCTGTGGTTGGTGGGAAATTAGCGCAATAAAAACTTAGTAAATCCTCACAACTTTTGCTGTGAGGATTTTTTTCTGCCATTTAACATTTCCAAAACAATTCCTGAACAAGTCTTAAATAATCCCTCAGTAAACTAGAGCCATAGAAAACAATGAAAAGAGGTTATGAGGATGATAGCTTTAGCGCTTGTTTCGGGCATGATAGTCGTGCTGCTCAGCTTTGTAGAGGATGTCTTTCACCATTCTTTGCGGAAACTGCTTTATTTTAAGAAATAGCTTAAGTAGCGTAGCACATCCGTTGATTAAGTTAAGGAGGTGTTGAAATGATTGGTGTAATTGTCTGGCTTTCAAAAGCTATCTCAAGTTTATTTTAAAAATTAACATAAAAATCATTTTAATATTTTAGCAACAATTCATGAACAATTTGGTGACATTTTCCAGTTATATTCATCTTGTAGCTAAGAGCGATAGAAAGTTTGGAGGAATTCGAATGGTAAATAAGAAGGTAGCTACAATCGTAACGATTGGCGTTGGTTTATTAGTGACAGGTTTAATTATTAGAAAAAAACATAAATAACTTTAGGAGGAAATTTAAAATGAGTATAACTATTGTAAGTATTATCGTGGGAATCATTATCGCAGGACTATGGACGCTGGTGGTAGATTTAGTCGCAAAGGAACGCAGCACTGTGTTGTGGGTTATCAATTTATTATTAGGAGCGTTGGGGGCAGTTGCGGCCAATCAATTGTTGATTTATGGTCCAATGGTATTAGGAATTTCAATTTTACCGGCGCTGGTTGGCTCGCTAGTTTTGGCGATGGTAGCGACCTTTACCTTTATAAAAATTACCAAAAGATACAAATTATCCAGCAACTAATTTTTGTTTACACGAATCAGTAATTTTTAAATAGAAATAGAATTTTAAATACAAGGAGCGATTTATCATGACAGAATACAAATTAAAAACACCTAAAACAGCAAAGAAATTAATTGATGCGAATAAAAAAATTGAAAAAACGGTGGTTGACGGCTATCAAAAAATTGAAGATACCGTTTTGGACACCTACAAAGGGATTGAAAAGAAGTTTGTTGACAAATTTTTAGAAGAAAAAGACTAACAGAATCATATCTTTTATTATTGGCGGCATGGAGAAAATTTTCAACCAGTCGCCTGTACATAACCTTTTTTGAAAGAGGAGAGCAAAATGGAGCAGGAGAAAAATTTTATCGGCTACGAGTATCTGTATATCGTTTTGAAGCCAGCTGTGACGGCTATTTATATTGATGGCTATCAAAACTTTGGCTGGGAGCTGCTGGATAAACGCAGTGAGAAAATTCGGCAAAAAGAAGTTTTGCAATTTAAACGCAATCGAAAAATCAGAAATAAGGCGGAGCTAACCCGCCTGCAACGCCAGTTTGACAGTATTGTAGTGGATATTCAACATGTTGAGAAAAGCAAAAAAACCGTTCCTAACTTGATAGCAGTCTCAATATTTATTCTCGGCTGTGCTTTTATGGCCCTCTCAGTCTTTGCGGTGACAGATGGCAGCATTTTGAAGAGTATTCTTTTTGCGGTGCCGGGTTTTGCCGCTTGGCTTGGCGTCTACTTTGCTCACCAGAAGGTAAAAGCTTTCAAAAGGCAACAACTGCAGCCGAAGGTCGAGGCTGATTTCGATTTAATTTATGAAATTTGTCAAAAAGGCAGCCGCCTTTTGTGATGGATGACATATAATAGAGGTAAAAACGGGGTGAATAACGATGGTGCAGATTTTACTGGTGGAGGACGATACCCGTCTCAATAAAGTTATTTTGGAAGTATTAAAGCAGCATGGCTACCAAGCTCAGGGTTATTTATTGGCCAATGAGGCTTTGACTGCGCTGGATAATCAAAATTTTGATTTGATTATCTCTGATATTATGATGCCGGAAATCGACGGCTTCGCCTTTGCAAATATGGTGCGGGCTTTGGACAAGCAAATTCCGATTCTTTTTATGAGCGCTCGCGATGATTCCTTGTCCAAGGAAAAAGGCTTTCGTATTGGGATTGATGATTATCTGGTGAAGCCGGTCAATCCTGAAGAATTAATTTGGCGGATTGAAGCCATCCTGCGCCGAGTGAATATTTCCAGCGAGCAAAAAATTGAGCTGGGTCAGTTTGTTTTAGACAAAAAAAGTATGACAGCTTTGAATGACGGCGAAGAAATTCAGCTGACAAATCGGGAGTTTAATCTTTTATTTAAGATGCTAAGCAATCCCAACCAAGCTTTCTCCAGAGCTCAATTGATGGATGAATTTTGGGGTTTTGAGAGTGATTCAACCTTGCGTTCAGTGGATGTTTATATCACTAAATTGCGGGACAAGCTTTCTCAAGTAGAGACTTTTGAAATCAAAACAGTTTACGGAGTCGGCTACAAGGCGGTGGCCCGCTGATGAAAATTTTAGCATCAAAATCAAAAATTCTGCCCTTTGATATGGGCGGTTTTTTTCGGACTTTCGTGATATTATTGTTCATCGGTTCTGTTCCTGGTCTGATTCAGGGGAATGAATTTTCGCTGGCAGTTGCCGTGGAGAATGCCGGTTGGTATTTTATCTATTGGTTTGTGATTGCGGCACTAGTCAGCGTCTATTCAACAGTAAGAAAATATCGGGCCTATGATAGACCGATTGCGGCTTTGTCGGAGGCCTCAAAAAAAGTGGCGGCTGGTGATTTTTCAATTTACATCGACCCTAATTTGACCCAAAAGAGTAATCCTTATTTAGCCCGCATGACCACTGATTTTAATGTAATGGTCAAAGAATTAGGCTCGTTAGAAACCTTGAAATCTGATTTAGTTTCCAATGTTTCCCATGAGCTGAAAACACCATTGGCTGTTATTAAAAATTATGCAGAGGCGTTGGAGTCTGCACCTTTGACGGAAGCTGAAAAGAAAGAACATCTTGAAGTTATTATCAAGGCAGCTGACGAGTTGACTGACACAATCACCAATATTTTATTGTTAAACAAATTGGAAAATCAGGGCATCATTCCTAAAAGCCAACCTTATAATTTAGTTACTGAACTCTCTGAGGTTATTTTATCCTTTGAATCCCTCTTTGATGAAAAAGAACTGCGGGTAAAAGTCGAATTAGAAGATCGAGCTTTGGTGGACTTGGATCGCAATTTGCTGAACTTAGTCTGGCGGAATATTTTAGCCAACGCTATTAAATTTTCTCATAATCAAGGAGAAATTCTGATTGAGCAAACCTCCACCAGCGAGCATATTATTGTCGAAATCAGTGATACTGGTGTGGGCATGGATAGCCACACCCTACAGCATCTTTTTGATAAATTTTATCAAGGGGATTCTTCACGAAAGCAATTAGGAAACGGGCTAGGCTTGGCCTTGGTGAAGCAGGTTTTAGAATTGCTGCAGGCCGAGATTACTTGTTACAGCGAGCTGGGGCAAGGCAGTCGTTTTATCGTCAAACTACCATCAAGTAAAGAATAAATACGAAGGAGCAAAGCCGCCATGTTGGATATTAAAAATCAAGTCGTACGTCTAAAATGGTCGGCAATCGGTAGCTATGGGATTGCTTGCGGTAAATTCATTTTTGCCCTGCTATCCTTCTCCATCTTTTTAGGGGTGAACGCCTTTTACACAGCCGCTATTGGCTTAGGCAAACATCAGGGCGTATTGGGCATGGGCAAAGCCGCCGATCAAGAAAAAATCTATTATCGGCGGGTTGGTCTGCTTATTTTAGTGGCTAGCGCTATCTACTTAATTTATGCCCTGCATTTATTTATTGATCAAGAGACGGTTTATTATCAACCGAATGTGGCAATTGCGATTGCCACCATTTCATTTACTGAGGTGGGCGTCAGCATCTATGGCATTTTAAAAGCCAATCGCCAGAAAAATTTGCTGCTACAGGCGGTAAAATTGCTGAATCTATCTTCGTCATTGATTGGCCTGGTGCTAACGCAAAGCGCCATTTTATCTTTTTCTTCTGATTCCCAGCATCAGGCAACGGCCAATGCCATTTTAGGCCTGATTTTTAGTGGAGTGACCATGGGCATCGGGCTGTGGATGATTTTAAAAAGGACCAACAAGAAAAGTTCCGAGGTTGAAGACAACAGGCTCTCTTAGGCTAGACAATCTACCACGCACAATTATTTTTCTATCCACAAAAAAATTTGTAATTCAGCCAAGTTTTTTTCTAAAAAAATTGATAATACTTATCAACCGCCTGAAAAAGTCTCCTTTACAGGCGATTTTTTATTTTTCTGAGGGATAAGTTATTCTTATGGAATTGAAGTAGCGAATGTTTAAGTAAAATTCTTTTTATTCTGAATATTGAAAAAACGCTTGACATTTTTTCCTTTTACCAGTATCGTTGACTGCATACTAAATTAACTAAAAATTCTGAAAATTCAAAGGTGATTTTAATGACCAATCAAATTAAAGGCTATTCACGTTCATACGTTTACTTATTAATCTAGCGGGGCTCTTTTTCTTGTAAAAGATAAAAGGAGTCCTGTTCGCATTGCATAAAGTTAAAAACTTTATGGAATGCTTTTTTTATATATTTATTTCATTAGGAGGAAATGACTATGGCCAGAGAAATACAATTTTTTGATACGACATTGAGGGACGGCGAACAAACACCGGGGGTAAATTTTAATCCTCAAGAAAAATTACAAATTGCGCTCCAATTAGAAAAATGGGGCATTGATACCATCGAAGCCGGCTTTCCCAATGCTTCGCCGGGGGATTTCGAATCGGTGACAAGCATTGCCAATGCTTGTCAAAGAATGACTGTTGCCGGCCTGGCCCGTTGTAAAAAAGAAGACATCGATGCGGCGTATAAAGCGCTAAAGGGAGCCAAGTATCCGCAGATTCACGTTTTTCTGGCTACGAGCCCAGTGCATATGGAATATAAGTTGAAAATGACTCCTGATGAAGTATTGGATTCGATAACCGAGCATGTGACCTATGCTAAAAAATATTTTGCCAAGGTACAATTTTCACCGGAGGATGCGACGCGGACACCGATTGACTTTCTGGTGGAGGCGGTTCAACGGGCAGTAGACGCCGGGGCGACGATCATCAATATTCCCGATACAGTCGGCTATTCGAATCCGACTGAATATGGAAAAATTTTTAAAACAATGCGAGAAAAAATTCAGACTACCGAAGAAATTATTTATTCCTCCCACTGCCATGACGATTTGGGGATGGCGACAGCTAATGCGCTGGCGGCCATTGAAAATGGCGCCAATCGGGTAGAGGGAACGGTCAACGGCATCGGTGAAAGAGCTGGCAATACCGCCCTTGAAGAAGTTGCCCTCGCCCTTTATGTCAGAAAAGATTTTTACCAAGCTGGTTCGCAAATTGTTCTGGCGGAAACGAAAAAAACGAGTGACTTGGTGTCCAGATTGTCAGGAATCGCCATTCCTAAAAATAAGGCGATTGTCGGCGGCAATGCTTACGCCCACGAGTCAGGTATCCACCAAGACGGCGTGTTAAAAAATCCAGAAACTTATGAAATTATCACACCGCAATTGGTGGGTATTCAAACCAATTCGTTGCCATTGGGCAAACTTTCTGGGCGCCACGCCTTCTTCGCTAAGATTAAAGAGCTGGGCTACGATTTGAGTGAGGACAAGAAAAATGCGACTTTTGAAAAATTCAAAGCTCTGGCAGATAAAAAGAAACAGATTACCGATGTTGACCTGCATGCGCTAGTGACGACACAACAGCAGGTGCAAGAAGCCCAAAGCGTTTTGGAAAATCTGCAGCTGCAATATGTTGCTAACGGCAAGCAAGGTGCCATTGTTGAAATTAAGTGTCCGAAAAATACGACTAGTTACGTCGGCACCTCGGTTGGTCAAGGAAGTATTGAGGCGATTTATTCGGCAATTGACGAAGTTTATGCACGGCCCGTTCGTTTGGCGGAATACCAAATTCGAGCGCTAACTGAAGGGGAAGATTCCCAAGCAGAAGTGCGGGTGATGATTGAAGACACCGAAACCCACCACATGTATACCGGCGTTGCCATCAATTTTGATGTCTTGAAGGCTTCAGCGTTGGCTTATCTGCAGGCAAATGAAACGATGAAAAATATTTTTAAAGAGGAGCAAAAAGCATGAAGACAATTGTAGCATTGGCGGGCGATGGCATTGGCCCAGAAATTATGGCAAGTGGTCTAGAAATTTTAAAGACGATTTCAACAATCGATCAATTGGAGTTTACGATTGAGGACAAAGTCTTTGGCGGAGCTGCCATTGATGAAACGGGACAGGCTTTACCGGCAGACACGCTGGCGGCCTGTGAAAAGGCCGACGCCATTTTATTGGGAGCCATCGGCGGACCAAAGTGGCAGACAGGTTCTGAAACTCCTGAAAAAGGTTTGCTGGCCTTGCGAAAATCTTTAAACCTCTTTGCCAATATTCGTCCAATTACCATTTTAGACGAACTGGTGAAATTTTCACCGATTAAAGAAGAGATAGTCAAGGGCACGGACTTTGTTGTTGTCCGAGAGCTGACCGGCGGCATTTACTTTGGCGAACCGAGAAGATTGAGTCCTGAAGAAGCGCTAGACACCAATGTCTACACGAGAAAAGAAATTGAACGGATTATCCGCCAAGCCTTTGAGCTGGCGAAAACTAGACGCAAAAAAGTCACTTCTGTTGATAAGGCCAATGTTTTGGCCACTAGCAAACTCTGGCGCTCCATCGCCGAAGAAATTGCGGCAGAATATCCAGAGGTCACGTTTGAAAATCAGCTAGTGGACTCGGTTGCGATGAAAATTATCCAAATGCCGACAGCCTTTGACGTGATTGTCACGGAAAATCTTTTCGGCGACATTTTAAGTGATGAGTCCTCTGTTCTGGCCGGCTCCATCGGCGTTTTGCCAAGTGCCAGCCACAGTGATAATGGGCCTTCATTGTATGAGCCGATTCACGGGTCGGCTCCGGATATCGCCGGGAAAAATTTAGCGAATCCTTTGTCGATGATTTATTCGATTACCATGATGTTAAAACAAAGCTTTGGTTATTTTGCCAGTGCTGAAAAAATTGAACAGGCCTGCGATCAGGTGATAGCCGCCGGGATTTATACTCCCGATTTAGGCGGGAAATACGGAACCAAAGAATTTACACAAGAAGTCATCAACACACTACAATCGACGGAGGTAAGATAATGGTGCAAACTCTATTTGACAAGCTGTGGGAAAAACATGTCATCACAGGAAAAGAAGGCGAACCGCAGCTTTTATATATCGATCTGCATCTCATTCATGAGGTGACTTCGCCGCAAGCCTTTGAAGGACTGCGGGAAAATCAGCGGGATGTGCATCAAAAAAAGAAAACCTTTGCGACGATGGATCACAACACGCCGACTAAGGATATTTACAACATCACCGATTTGATCTCGAAAAAGCAAATCGATACGCTGCGGGAAAACTGCCAAGAATTTGGCATCGAGCTGTGCGATAACGGTTCGGAAATGCAGGGGATTGTGCATATGGTCGGACCAGAAACCGGCTTGACGCAGCCGGGGAAAACCATTGTTTGTGGCGATTCTCATACAGCAACTCATGGAGCTTTCGGGGCGCTAGCCTTTGGGATTGGGACCAGCGAGGTGGAACACGTTTTTGCAACGCAAACCTTGTGGCAAAGCAAACCCAAAAAAATGGGCGTAAAAATTACCGGTCAGTTGCCTGAGGGCGTCTATGCCAAAGATATTATTTTGGCTTTGATTGCCAAATACGGCGTTGATTTTGGTGTTGGTTATGCCGTGGAATATCTCGGCGATACGATTGAAGCTCTTTCGATGGAAGAACGCATGACCATCTGCAACATGTCGATTGAAGGTGGCGCTAAGATGGGTCTAATTGCGCCAGATGAAAAAACTTTCGCCTATGTCGCTGGTAAACAACATGCACCAACCGACATGGCGGCTGCCATTAAAGATTGGCAGCAGTTGAAAACAGAGGAAGGTGCTCAGTTTGATGAGCTATTGGAATTAGATGTCAACAATCTAGCGCCTTTTATCACTTGGGGAACTAATCCCGGCATGGGCATTCCGATTACTGACAAGCTACCGGAAATCAAAGATATCAATGATGAGCGGGCTTATCAGTACATGGACTTGGTCCCGGGACAAAATCCGACGGACATTAATATCGAATATGTTTTTATCGGCTCATGTACCAATGGCCGGCTTTCTGATTTGCAAGAAGCCGCTAAGATAATTGAAAACAAAACGATTAAAGACGGCGTGACCGGCATTGTTGTACCCGGTTCAAGACCAGTCAAAAGAGCAGCTGAGGCACTAGGCTTGGATAAAATTTTTCAAGCAGCGGGCTTTGAATGGCGGGAACCGGGATGTTCAATGTGTCTTGGGATGAATCCAGACCGCGTGCCAGAAGGCATTCATTGCGCTTCTACGTCAAACCGCAACTTTGAAGGCCGACAAGGAAAAAATTCCCGTACGCATATCTGTTCTCCGGCCATGGCGGCAGCGGCAGCCATCAACGGAAAATTTGTCGACATTAGAACAACCATTTAAGGAGAAAAATATGGAAACTTTCACAGTGCACACGGGGCAAAGCGTCCCGCTTATGAATAATAATATCGATACCGATCAAATCATTCCTAAAGTCTTTTTAAAACGGATTGAAAAAAAGGGCTACGGCCAATTTCTTTTCAACGATTGGCGTTACAGCGCAGGACAACAGGACAATCCTGATTTCATTTTAAATCAGCCAGCCTATCAGAGAGCCTCAATTTTAATTTCAGGGGAAAACTTTGGCTCTGGTTCCTCGCGAGAACACGCTGCTTGGGCAATTCTTGATTATGGCTTTCGAGCGGTCATCGCCGGCAGCTTTAGCGATATTTTTTATATGAATGCCATTAAAAATGGCTTGCTGCCAATTGTTTTACCTCAAGCAGAACGAGATTTTTTGGCGGCTTTGCCTAAGGATAATCAAGTGACGATTGATTTGGCTGCTCAGGAAATCATCGCCGGCGACCAGAAATTTACCTTCGAGATTGATGCCACTTGGAAGGATAAATTATTAAATGGTTTGGATGACATTTCAATTACTATGAATTATCAAGCTGCGATTGCAGATTATGAGGCAGCAATTCCCAGCTATTGGCAATAGGGATTAAAAATATCCAAGCTGTTTTAACTGTACAGATTTTTTAAGCCCTAAGATAGAAAATCCCATATTTTTGTTTTAGCTATTGTCACAGCCTAGCTAAACTTTTTTGGCAGCAAGAGTAGGAATCTTAGGAAATTAAAAAATTTGCTAGCTTCCTCTCTTTGCTTTTTCCTTTTTAAGGAAAAAGGGACTTGCCATGTATAGTGACTCTAAAAAGTTAGACCAAAAATTTAACTTTTGGAGCTCGCTATAGTGTCTGTGATATTTAGCCATTTTTTAGTCAAAATCTAGCCATCTCCCTTATTATCCAAAGAATTTTCCGCTAAAAACGAAATAGTATTAAGAATTTTCAGACAAATTCAAAATTTTATATTGACAAATGAGAACATTAAGAATAATATTTAACAAAAGCACAATCTTTTCACACGGAAATTTAATCTAAGTTAATTGAGGAGTAACCCCCTATGAAAAACTCAAGACAAAATTTAGTCATTTTAATTTTATGATCAAGGACTTTGAAGGCAGAGAAAATTTCTGACACTTTGAGTCCTGTTTGTCTTTGGTAGATGGGGCTCTGACGAAGGCATCCCTAAATTTACGGGATGCCTTTTTAATTTAAAAAATTAGCAGCAGTAATGAAAACTAAGGAGATGTTGTTTATGCGCAGTGACAAAATTAAAGTTGGAATAGATGCGGCCCCCGCCCGCAGCCTGTTATATGCTACCGGGCAGGTAAAAAATGCTGAGGATATGCAAAAGCCTTTTATCGCTATCTGTAATTCTTATATCGATATCGTTCCCGGACACGTCCATTTAAGGGAATTGGCCGACATTGCTAAGGCGGCGATTATTGAAGCCGGCGGAATTCCCTTTGAATTCAATACAATTGGCGTTGATGATGGCATTGCGATGGGACACATCGGCATGCGTTATTCATTACCCAGCCGCGAATTGATTGCGGACGCTGCGGAAACAGTAATTAATGCCCACTGGTTTGACGGAGTCTTTTATATTCCTAACTGTGACAAAATTACTCCCGGAATGCTGCTGGCGGCCGTGAGAACCAATGTGCCGGGCATTTTTTGCTCCGGCGGTCCTATGAAGGCCGGCATTGATCCAAAAGGTCACTCAACAACACTTTCCTCAATGTTTGAAGCAGTTGGAACCTTTAAAGACGGTAAAATGAGCGAAGAAGATTTTCGTTTTATGGAACAAAATGCTTGTCCGGTCTGTGGCTCCTGTGCCGGAATGTTTACCGCTAACTCCATGAATTGCCTGATGGAAGTTTTAGGTATGGCCTTACCGGGCAACGGGACAATCTTAGCCGTTTCTGAAGAACGCAGAGAATTAGTTCGCCAATCGGCCTTCAAGCTGATGGATTTAGTGAAAAATCAAGTGAAGCCAAGAGACATTATCACCAAAGAAGCGATTGACGACGCCTTTGCATTAGACATGGCGATGGGGGGCTCAACGAATACCGTGCTCCACACGCTAGCCATTGCAAATGAAGCCGAGATTCCCTACAACTTAGAAGATATTAATGAAATCGCCAAAAAAGTACCTTACCTTTCTAAGATTGCACCATCTTCAGCTTACTCGATGCACGATGTCCATGAAGCTGGCGGAGTTTCCGCAATCATTAAAGAGTTAGTTGATTTGGAAACGGCGATTCATCCCGACCGTATCACGGTCACCGGCAACACCTTGCGAGAAAATGTCGCAACGGCGGCCATTAAAAATACGGATGTGATTCATCCAAAGGAAAATCCTTACAGTCCGGTCGGCGGCTTATCGATTTTATATGGCAACATCGCTCCAGAAGGCAGTGTCATTAAAGTCGGCGGAGTAGATCCTTCGATTAAGACCTTTGTCGGCAAAGCGATTTGTTTTGCCAGCCACGATGAAGCAGTGGAGGCGATTGATAATCACACAGTCCAGGCGGGACATGTCGTGGTCATTCGCTATGAAGGGCCTAAAGGTGGTCCGGGAATGCCGGAAATGCTAGCGCCAACCTCAAGTATTGTTGGTCGCGGTTTAGGCAAGGACGTTGCACTGATTACTGATGGCCGTTTCTCCGGAGCTACTCGGGGAATCGCCGTTGGACACATTTCACCTGAAGCGGCAGCCGGCGGACCGATTGCTCTAATTGAAGATGGTGATGAGATTACGATTGATTTGACTAATCGTCGGATTGAATTAAATGTCCCCCAAGAAACCCTTGCTACTAGACAAGATCAGTTGCCCCGTTTTAAAGCAAAAGTTAAAAAAGGTTGGTTGGCCCGCTATACGGCTTTAGTCACCTCTGCTCATACAGGAGGTGTGATGAAATTACCAGAAGATTTACTGGATTAAGGATGGATGCTTATGAAAGAAGAAAAAAGACAATCAGGTGCTGAGATTTTATTGCAAGCCTTGAAGGATGAGGGTGTGGATACGATTTTTGGCTATCCCGGCGGCGCAGTCTTGCCTTTGTATGACGCCCTTTACTCCGCTGATTTCAAACATATTCTCACTCGTCACGAGCAAGGTGCAGTCCATGCTGCCGAAGGGTATGCGAAAGCTACCGGAAAACCAGGAGTTGTGATTGTAACTAGCGGGCCCGGAGCTACCAATGCGGTCACCGGCATTGCCGATGCTATGGCGGATTCAGTTCCCTTAGTCGTTATCACAGGACAGGTCGGGACAGCAGGGATTGGTAAAGATGCGTTTCAAGAGGCAGACATTTTAGGGCTGACGATGCCCATCACTAAAAATAATTATCAAGTGCGGGAAGTTGAAGACCTGCCCCGCATGATGGCAGAAGCTTTTCACATTGCCACCACCGGTCGTAAAGGTCCAGTCGTAATTGATTTACCAAAAGATATTTCGGTTTCGCAAATGACGCCGGTTAAGCTCCCACCGGTGAATTTAGCAAGTTATCAGCCGACTTTTCAGCCTAATCAGCTGCAAGTCAAAAAATTAGTTGAAGCCCTCGCCGAAGCGAAAAAACCGGTTGTCTTAGCTGGTGCGGGAGTCATCCAAGCCAACGCCAGTCAAGAGTTAATTGAATTTGCCGAAAAATTTCAAGTGCCGGTGCTAACGACTTTACTCGGCTTAGGCAGCATTCCCTATGAACATGAGCTGTTTTTAGGCATGGGGGGGATGCACGGTTCTTTTGCCGCAAACATGGCTCTAACCGATTGTGATTTGCTGATCAACATTGGTTCCCGCTTTGACGACCGTTTAGCCAGTGCGCCGGGGGAATTTGCCCCTAATGCGCTTGTCGCACATATCGATGTCGACCCGGCTGAAATCGGGAAAATTATTGAGACGGCAATTCCGATTGTAGGGGATGCGAAGGAAGCATTGAAACAGTTGATTGCCACCGGCTCCAGAGAACCAAAATGTGAAGAGTGGCGGAAGCTAAACCAGTCCCGTAAGAAAATGCACCCTTTTAATTTTGATCGGCAAGCCACTGATGAAATCAAACCGCAACGGGTAGTAGAACTAGTCGGTGAGCTGACAGGCGGTCAAGCAATCGTTGCGACAGATGTTGGCCAGCATCAAATGTGGGTCGCCCAGTATTATCCCTTTGAAAATGAAAACCAGATTATCACCAGCGGCGGCTTAGGCACGATGGGCTATGGCATTCCCGCCGCAATTGGCGCCAAACTAGGCCAACCGCAAAAAGAGGTCGTTGTTTTTGTTGGCGATGGCGGATTTCAAATGACCAATCAAGAATTGGCGATTTTAAATGATTACGGCATCGATTTAAAAGTAATTTTGATGAACAACCATTCTCTCGGTATGGTGCGGCAATGGCAGGAAAGCTTTTTTGATAATCGTCGCTCAGAGTCAGTGTTTAGCAGTCAACCGGATTTTGTCAAAATGGCCGAGGCCTATCACATTGCTGGCACCCGGATTGACAATCCAGCGACCTTTGAAGCGGACTTTAAAGCCGCCTTTGAAAAGGTCGGCCCAGCACTAATTGAAGTCGTCGTATCAAACACAGAGCATGTCTTGCCGATGGTACCGGCCGGCAAACCAAACTATCAGATGTTGGGGGTGTGGAGTAAATGAGAAGAGTCATTACTGCAACCGTAAATAATAATTCGGGAGTCTTAAACCGTTTTAGTGGCGTGTTAAGCCGCCGTCAAGTAAATATTGATAGTATTTCCGTCGGGGCAACCGAGCTGGAAAATGTCTCTCGGATTACAATCGTCATTCATGTGGCAGATCTGGCAGAAAGCGAACAGGTCACCAAGCAGCTGAATAAGCAGATTGATGTGATAAAGGTCTCGGATATTACCGATGAGCCTCATCTTGAACGAGAATTAATTTTAGTCAAGGTCAATGCTCCCGCTAGCAGCCGTTCAGAGATTTTAGCTTTAATCGATCCGTTTCGCGGCAACATTATCGACGTTGGGAACAAAACAATCGTCATCCAAGTGACAGGCACCAGCGAAAAAATCAACGCCTTTGTTGATGTGGTCGCACCTTACGGCATTAAACAAGTCGCCCGAACCGGTATCACCGGCTTTACCAGAGGAAAAAATAATTAGTTACTTAAAGCGCAGGCTTTTTGAATAAACCAACCAATTGGAGGAATTAGTATTATGGCAAAAGTATATTATGATGATTCAGTTGCAACAAATCAGCTTGAAGGTAAAACAATCGCAATTATCGGCTACGGCTCACAGGGCCATGCCCATGCCCAAAACCTACGGGACAACGGCAATCAAGTCGTAATCGGAATTCGGGAAGGCAAGTCTGCCGAAGCAGCCAGAAATGATGGCTTTGAAGTATTATCAGCAGCCGATGCAACTAAAAAAGCGGATGTTGTAATGATTTTAGCGCCAGACGAAATTCAAGGCACACTTTACGAAAATGAAATTGCACCGAATTTAGAAGCGGGCAATTCTTTAGTCTTTGCCCACGGCTTCAACATCCATTTTGACGTCATTACTCCTCCAAAAGATGTCGATGTGTTCTTAGTAGCACCAAAAGGCCCCGGCCATCTTGTACGCCGGACCTTTACAGAAGGCTTTGCGGTACCAGCATTATTTGCAGTTTTCCAAGATGCTACCGGCGACGCTCGTGAAAAAGCTCTCTCTTATGCAAAAGGAATTGGCGCTACCCGTGTCGGCGTGTTAGAAACGACCTTTAAAGAAGAAACTGAGACCGATTTGTTTGGTGAACAAGCTGTATTATGTGGTGGCTTGACCAGCATGATTGAAGCAGGTTTTGAAACCCTAACCGAAGCTGGTTACCAACCAGAATTAGCTTACTTTGAAGTTTGTCATGAAATGAAACTTATCGTGGACTTGATTTATGAAGGAGGCTTTGAAAAAATGCGGAACTCTATTTCAAATACTGCGGAATATGGTGATTATGTTTCTGGTCCACGGGTCATCACGGCTGAGACTAAGAAAAACATGAAGGCTGTTTTAACGGATATCCAAAACGGCAATTTTGCTAAAGGCTTTATCGATGATAACAAAAATGGCTTTAAAGAGTTCTACAAAATGCGTGAAGACAATGCCGGTCATCCAATTGAAAAAGTTGGCGCCGACCTTCGGAAAATGATGCCCTTCGTATCAAAAAATGACTAATAAGAGGTGGAAGTATGTCATTGGTTACAGCAGAAGACGTGTTACAGGCTTATGAGAAGATTGCTGAGGCGGTGGATCAGACGCCTTTACAATATGACCGCTATCTTTCAGAAAAATATGACTGCCAAGTTTATTTAAAGCGAGAGGATCTGCAAAAGGTCCGCTCCTTTAAATTGCGGGGGGCCTATTATGCGATTAGGTCCCAGCCTTATGACGCCATTAAAAAAGGCGTCGTCTGTGCCAGCGCCGGTAACCACGCCCAAGGAGTTGCATATACGTGTAATGAAATGCAAATTCCTGCGACTATTTTCATGCCGACAACTACACCGAATCAAAAGATTTCCCAGGTCGAATTTTTTGGTGGAAATTTTGTCGAGGTCCGTTTAATCGGCGATACCTTTGATGCCTCCGCAGCGGCCGCCAAAGAATTCAGCCAAGTCAATCAACTCGTCTTTATCGACCCATTTAATGATGAAAAAATTATTGCCGGTCAAGGCACGTTAGCGGTCGAAGTTTTCAACGAGGCTAAGGCGGCGGATGTCCAAATTGATTTTGTTTTAACCGCAGTTGGTGGCGGTGGACTAATTAGCGGAGTTGCCTCCTATACCAAAGGCGTTTCCCCTGAAACTAAAGTTGTGGGGGTTGAGCCTTTAGGGGCCCCTTCCATGACAGCTGCTTTTGCTGCTGGAAAACCGGTGATGCTGGAAACAATTGATAAATTTGTTGACGGGGCAGCCGTTAAAGAAGTAGGCCAACTGACATATGAACACGCCACCGCCTATGTTGATGAATTAATCACAGTTGACGAAGGCGAAGTTTGTTCCACCATTTTGGATTTATACACCAAACAAGCTATTGTAGTTGAACCAGCCGGCGCTCTAAGCGTAACAGCTTTGAATCATCTAACCGCAGAAATTAAAGGCAAAACCGTTGTGTGTGTCATCAGCGGTGGCAATAACGATATTAATCGGATGTCAGAAATTGACGAACGGGCATTAATTTATGCCGGCTTGAAGCACTATTTCTTAGTCAATTTCCCGCAACGTCCCGGCGCCTTAAAGGAATTTGTAACGGACATCTTAGGTCCCAATGACGATATCACGCGATTTGAATACACTAAAAAAATCAATCGCGGCATGGGTCCAGTAATGATTGGCATCCAGCTGCGAAACAAAGAAGATTTGCCGGCTCTATTAGAAAACCTGGCAGGCTTCGATCCAAAGTATATTGATTTGAAAGAGAATCAGATGTTGTATTCTTTGCTGGTTTAGGATTGGTAGGGATGAGGTAACTAAAGCGATAAAATTATAACCGATTTACAGTGAAGGAAATATAAGTGCAGAATTTGCAAAAATGGTTCTAAAAATTTTGGTTTGTTGCTAATTATTTCAATTTTTAGTGCTTTCAGATTCTTTAGAGACTATCTGATTTATTCCATCGCTCCTATTGTTAAACTTAAATTTTTTTTAGAATGAACTGAAAGACTGTGCATAAGTGAATACAGAACTAATATTTCCGAACAATATTTGGTAAGAATTATCGATTTGTGATGAGGCCTACCGGACCTAAGGAGTACTGGAATTCCTGTCTTACGGAACGGTGGAATCACAAGGTCAAATCCCAGCTGTCTCGGAAATTACATCTGTAAAAAGCTTGTTGCGCAGGCTTTTTTTATGTTCCCCAATTTCTGAACTAAGCTAAGTTTCAGTTAAATTTATTTTTCAGTAAACCCACAAAGTCCGTACTACAAATAGGTTTGACTAGTATAAAAAATTAAAAAGAAAAAAATAGCTAGTATGTATTGCAATCTAGTGAAAGGTGCGCTAAACTATTTTTAAGCTAATATGTATTGCAATATAGTTGGTGAAAAGTAGGTGATTAAATGTCAGTTAGCAATAGGTCGTCGCAGATGTTGAAGGGAATTCTTTCCGGTTGCATTCTGGTTTTGTTTAGTCAAGATACCTTGTATGGGTATACGCTAAGCTTGGAGTTAGAGAAAATCGGGTTTGATCAAATTCCTAAAGGGACAATCTATCCTCTGTTGCTTAATTTAGAAAAAAAAGGATTGATTGAAGGCTATCGCGTTCCTTCACCAGATGGGCCTAGTCGAAAATATTATAATTTGACTGAGCAAGGGGAGCTTGAAAAAGAGCAGTTTATAGAAGAGTGGGGCCACCTCAAAAAAAATGTTGATAGGCTGCTGAATGTAGATGAAAAGAAGGGATGACACATGATGACAACAGATGAGTTGATTCAAAAAAATAGTGAGCTTCAAAAGCAATTAAATCCAGCAAATCAAAGTTATTACGGAGATTTGGTAGTTTATCTTAGAGCAAAAGGGACTTTCAAAAATGAATTGGTAATCGAAGAAAAAGCCTTTGAAATTTTACAAGATATCTTGGAATCTCAAGCAGAAGGCATTGATGCTGAGGAATATTTTGGAAAACAACCTAAGGAAATTGCCGATGAACTGATACAGGCTGTCCCAATTAGTATCAAGGAATTCTTAAAATTAATCTTGTCAGCATTAGGAGCTTACACGGTCTTCAGCCTATTTCCTGCCTTAGTATTACCCAGCAAGGCCTTCGATGTCGGCGCATTTGCGATTGTAGCTTTATATTCTCTGGCTATCGCCTTGTTGATATTTTGGTTAGTTGGCACCAATGTGTATCAAAAGAAAAAGAAGCTTGTTAATGTGCTCAATGTGATTCTCCTTGGCGTGCTCTTAGCCGGCGGAGTGCTGCTCTTAACGATGGTTCAAACCCCTTATCAATTCAGAATTACCGGAATTTGGGGCATACTGACCATCTTGATTTTACTAGTAGTCACGGCTGTCTTATTTTTCAAACAAACACACGATAATAGAAAACTCTGGGCGGTATTTATACCGGCGATTACCAGCTGTGCCATCATTGGAATCTTTTCCAGAATTACAATGTTTTCACAATTTTTTGAGACGATGACAGGCAGGTACATTGTGGCTGCTGTGCTAGTCCTCTCTATCATTATCCAGTATTTGCTGATTTACCTTTACACTAGAAAACCTAAAAAAAGCGTAGTTCAATAAGAAAACTACTCCTCAAAAATTTGATTTTCGAGAGTCAATACAACCATCATCACAGAATCTGTCTGCTAGATTCAAACTGAGAATCCGCAGCACATGATTTTGCGATGATTTTTTTCTTTTAGATTGTGATTGCGTCGCAGACAGGTTGTTTATTTTTGTTGTGCCCGTAAATAATCTTCAAAAGAAGTCGGCTTGCGGCCCAGTAAAAATTCAAGAACATTACTATTTCCATCCAAGCCCCAAGTGGTATAAGAATCTGCCAGTTGCTCAAAGCCTTTGCGGAAATACAAATCAGTGGCATTGATTTGGTCAAGAAAATCTTCAACGGGAAGAAAGATAGCTTGGGCTTTTTTATTGTAAACTTGGTTGAACATATCAACTAATTCATTAGGGGAGTAAGGCTGTGTTCCGACTAATTCATAAGTCGCTTTGTTATGCTTTTCAACATTACTGAGAACATCTGCAAGAACTTCAGCAACATCGGTGGTGTCGACGTAGGCAACTTTACTATCGCTTCCATAAAAAATTCGATACTCACCGGTTTGTTCGACAATAGCGGGATTAAAGTTATGCATATAATGCATTGGCTGTAAAATCGTGTAAGGAAATTGCGTTTCCATCCCACGATAAATCAGGTGCTCCTCAACATCCCGTTTGGCAATATGTTGGAGAAGAGTTGATAAAATTGGGTGAGTGACTGAGATGAAAACAAACTGGTTCACTTGATGATCGATGGCGCTATCAATCATCTGTTTACCAATCAGAGTTTCTTCCGCAGAAAACAGTGGGGGAATATAGACAACTTGATCGACAGAACTCATGATTTGATTGATAAATGCTAAGCTTGTCAAATCACCAACGAAAGATTTTTTGATACCGGGAATTTCTGCCACCTGCGGATTAATATCAGTCACGGCAACGTCAAAGCCAGCAGCTATTAAATGAGTGGCAATTGATCGCCCTGTATTACCAGCAGCAGATGTAATTAAAATCATAATAATTTCCTCCTCGTGTGATAGTGAAGTTATTGTAGCATATTTCACTATTTACATGCAAATGCATTTATTTTTAAAAGCTAAGGTCATTTTCCGTTGTTAAGGAAGAATTCAAGGAGCAAACACAAAAATTTGGACGCTACTCAAAACCAATTCAATTTATTTGAAATCTTAATCAGCTGTTTAGCAGTTGTAAAAGATATAGCCAAGAAGACTTGCTTCTTAAACATTTTTTCGTTAAATTAAAAGCACATTAAATTTGCGAGGTTTCAAATGAATAATAAAAATGATTTGATTCAACAAATAGCTATTCTTGAGCGGGATATTTCAAAAAGAATCAATGAACTTCTAAAACCGCTGGGCCTAAATTCTAATAATTACTTCTATATAATTAAACTCGATGATAATCCCAACATCACCCAAAAGGATTTCACCCCTTTAGTGAAATTAAATCAGAGCTCTGTTACCCGCAGCATTAACAGTTTGGTTGAACAAGGGCTCGTCAAAAAAGAAATCAGTCAGGATAAAAGAAGTCATCTGCTATCGCTAACCGATGAAGGCAAGCGCATTGCAGATGAGGTCAAATTAAAAATTGATCAGTTGAATCAAAAATTACTCTTTGCAGCAGAAAAAGATTCCTCCTATGAAATTATCAAAAAATTGCAAAGCCTCTTAGCATCCAATTGAAATAACATTTTTCAAAAAACTTAGTAAAGTGCTAGTTTGCCTGAACAACAATTTGGGCATTTGGAAAATTGACTTGAAGTGCATGTTTGTAGGCCTTGGCCCTATCCGAAAGGACAATCATAACAGTTTCCCAACTTTCAACACTTGTAAATAGTTGATTAAGGGTTACCGAGTACCATTTAAACGTATGGTATTTCTGCTTAATAGTTTGAAATTCTTCAGCTAAATTTTCTTTTGCTAAATAAGCATTGACTAGGGCTGAGCCCAGATAATCCAGCCGGTCCATTTCGGTGACAAAATATGCTTCTGTCATCCCATCTAAAGACATTAAGTTTATTTTTTCCTCTGATTTCATAACAACCCTCTCCTCACTTAGCTTATAAAAACTTTCTCTTGCTGAGTTGAATGCAAATTTTGCCGCTTAAAATTTTACCCGCTGACCACTTTTTGCGATAATCAGCGAGATAGCTTTCACAAAACTCCTTACCTCACTCCAAATATATTTTTAAAAAGTAGCTCATAGCCTAAGAAACCATTGACCAACTTAGGGTTCAACCTTAAAACTTCTAAGTAGAGCTGTTGAGTTGGTTCACTGATGGCCCTTTTGAGAACGAGCGGGTAAGCTGTTCTAGCAAAATTCAGGCTAGCCCGTTCATAATACAGCTTTTTATTCAACAAATCGTTTTTAAAGTTTACCAGCAACTCATGCTCTTCTTCACTGATTGCAGAATCGTTGGCCGACAAGACAGCTTCTACTTTACTTAATAAATGGCGGACAACTTTTCTTGGAAAATATCTGCTAAATGGTGTATTGAACGTTTCTTTTTTCATGATTTTTCCTCTTTTCAATTTGATGCTTGAAAGTTTTCAACATAGCAATTGTCAGTTTAGTAGAACAAGCTTGTCTTCTCAAATCCACAGAAAGTTCGGTTGCAGTTGCCATCCGAGAAACTGCTGCAGATTGAGTGAATGAAAATTTACAGAATATTTTTTTGCCATAATAGTATTCGTAAGAAAATTTTCTTATTTGTT
Source organism: Enterococcus sp. LJL90 (assembly GCF_056924355.1). Lineage (NCBI taxonomy): Bacteria > Bacillati > Bacillota > Bacilli > Lactobacillales > Enterococcaceae > Enterococcus > Enterococcus sp. LJL90. The sequence goes on from NZ_JBXPBQ010000005.1 coordinate 54,529, forward strand.
CTTCTAGACCAATATTTTTTAATCAGTTAACTTGATAAGATCATTCTAGCACCATATTGCCAAGGAAAATCTAACATTGTAGTAAGATTAGTCACATTGGCTAGGTTAAATATCGTGAAGTGAGATAAGAAGGGTGAGATGCTAGACGATGTAGACCATTCCAAAATAACAGAAAAATATTACATGAGAAATTGAATTTTTTTGTAAAAATTAAGGGACGTTAGCTGAATGATGGATGTTTTTTTACGCGGGGAGTTGCCACGTAGTAAACTGGAGGGAACTTTCCGCATTTAATCAGCAGAAATAGCCTTAGAAATCTGGATTTTCTAAGGCTAAGAGTATATTTACTTGGTTTGAGAAGTTTGCTTTGTGCAAGGTAAATTTTAATTAGGAGATTGCTTTACTAAATTTTTGCTATTGAAAATGCGGAATAAATTTTTCGTTTTTTTCAAAGTCGGTTGTAACAACTGGCTTAGATAATAGTTAGCAGCTGTGCGGGTGTGCTTAAAGAAAAATCAGCTTCTTTGAAGAGCTCCTTGTCCAGCGTTCCCCACTCTGCCAAGGCAAATTTTGTGCCGGCAGCTTGCGCGCAGGCACTATCCTGTGGCGAATCTCCAACAAAAAGAGTTTGCTTCTTTTTAGAATCCAACAGGTCAAGCGCCTTTAAAATTGGTTCAGGATGAGGCTTATGGAAAGTTGTATCCGTTGCAGTAATTACGCAATCAAAATAAGGTAATAGTCCAAATTGTTCAAACTCAGTAGCAATTCCGGCCCGGGTTTTTGAGGTGACAATACCTAATTTAACACCTTTTTTATGCAACGACTTGATGGCCTCAGTAATGGCAGGGAAAACAGTGATTTCCGAGAGATAATTTAAAACATTTGCACTCCATTTTTCATGTAGTGCAACTATTTCCTGCGGTCTCGTTGTGAATTTTTCTAAGGCTTGACGCCCAGGAATCCCCAAAATATACTGCAAATCCTCAAAGGAAACCTCTAGCTGTTTTTCATTTTTCAAAATTTCCTGTAAAGATTTTCGCATCACATAAGAGGTGTCAATTAAAGTACCATCCACATCAAATAAAATTGTCGTAATCATTTGCTGTCCCCTTTGTTATGTTTGGATTTATTTTACGCCCAATAATCCGGAATAAGCTCAGCCAAGGTAATCGTTTTAAGCGGGTTCAAGCTAGTCAACACTTCCATTTGGCGGTTTTGGCCGCCTAATTGCATCATAAATTCACGGCAAACACCACAGGGCATGATGACCTCAGTCCCTTTAACGGCAACTACTTTTGTGATTGTCGTTTCCCCATCAGTCAGCATAGTGCCAATCGCATTGCGTTCAGCGCAGTAGTCAATTGAGCAAGCCGTATCAAGCGAAATCCCCGTATATATTTTTCCCGTATCCGTCAAAACCGCAGCTGCAACACTGCCGGCATACATAAACTCAGAGACTTCCCGCTCTCTGCAGACAGCGACAGCGTGTTCGTATAAACCCTGCCAACTATTTTTTTCCATTGTATATGGTCCTCCAACTATTTGGTATTTGATAATAAAAGACTATCTGATTTAGTTTTATTAATAGTGTAGCACGCGAAATAAATAAAACATTAAAAAATATTGTGTAATAGGCTATTTCATCAAATGTAGACTAAGTAATTAAGCCGCCAGAACAATGTTTGGAGGTGTTTTTGGTGGGGGAAACGCATGATTCATCGGTTTAGCTAGTAGATACATGGATTGCTGATTTTGTTAACAGAAACATTTAGTGAAACGAAACCCCATTAAATTGCCTTTTATAAATTAATTGGCCAAAGAGCTAGAAATTGTTTAATTCGTGAGTAAATAGACTCAGAGGTTAAGTGGAATAGGCAAATATCTAGCATTTTTGATAATTTATTCTATTCGGCTCACTTTAAGCTTTTTGCTTCTTCATCAAGTGGCTTCGTTAATACCGGTCGTTCTAACAACAGCTACTACAATTCAATCAATATGATTGAGGTTTGACTCTGATAATTGTGCTCGTTTAGCACCTATTGTAAATAACAATGTCGCTCTTAAAATCATAAATCATACTTCTTTTTCATAAAAATTCTTCCGCTTATTTGGGGAGTAGATGCCAACGTCCTTAAAATATTATTTTAAAGAAAATTCCTCAGTAAAATGTTTACCATGGAATTAAGCTTGATATATAAAGGTCTGTAAATTTTTTCTAGTTACTGTAAAATAAAAAAAGGAAGTATTTTTCCTGGTTTTTGAAATATATTGGATGGAAAATGGGTTCAAGGATGTATTATCATGGGGGACGAATAATATGAATATTCATAACGTGTTAAAAGAAAAGAGAAAAGAATTTTCACTTACTCAAGAAGAACTAGCTGAAAAAATATCAGTATCACCAAAAACTATATCCAATTGGGAAAACGGAAAAACGAATCCGGATTTGGAAAGTCTCATTCTACTAGCCCAATTATTTCACTTATCTTTAGATAACTTATTATTGGGTGATTCCCAAACAGTCGCTGAAATGAATAAGGATTTAAAAAAAGGCAGAAAAATCTTGAAAATTATTGTTACTTCTATATTAGTGACGATATCTGCTTTTTCGATTGGGCTTCTGATATATGAAGAAAGCACTAAACACTATCGACAAGCCTATGAGGAATATGTTCGCAATCAGTATACAGGGGATAGTGTAAATGATGAATCGGCAAATAGTGACTAGGAAGCGAAATCGACAGTTAATTGAATCTTGATAAGAGTAAACAGCCTGTCTGACGAAAGTTTGGCGGATGCTTACTTTTGAAAATTCTCATCCGAAAGTCGTTCAGGTACTGAACGACTAAGATGATTAACTATATATCCAAAACTTTTCAGATAAATTTTTTAAGTTGTTTAAATATGATTTGATTGAATCAATAAAATTAGATAAACCAGAGGTCTGAGTGGAGGAACTCTGAGGGAAATAAATCGACTATTGATAGCTAAGGCTACCTAAAATTTCCCTTTATCTAAATGCAAGGAGCGCTGTAACCAATTTGCACAAAGCTCTTTTTTTGATTCATTTAAATGCTTTTTATACAACGAAGGTTTATTTAAGTGAGGATAAATAGCTGAAAAATCATTTTTATAAGAGGTGAGGATAATGTATTCGAGATTAAAAAAGACTATATATTCGAAATTGAAGTCACATCCAGTAATTTTTCTAGTGCTAATCACGCTTGTCTTGCTCTTACCACAACTAGTATCACAAAATATGATTAGCGGTTCAGATTCAGTCTTTCACTTTAATCGCTTCTACGATGCAGCAATGCAAATCAAAGAAGGCAATTACCAACCATTTATTAGCTTATATGGATTTCAGCAATCAGGCAGAATTGTCAATGCTGTCTACAGCCCCTATCTAGCTTATTTAATGGGTGGAATATTGCTATTATCACAAACGTGGTTTATTTTTCAAGTGGTCTCCAATTTAATACTCTATTTAGTTTCAGGGTTCTCCATGTATTATTTATTAAGGCGATTAGAAACACGTATACCAATCAGAGTAACTATTTCCTGTGTTTATTTAACGACCTTTGCCGTTCAATATTGGATTACTAGACAAGGATTTAGTAGTTGGGGAGCCGCAATCTTACCTCTTTGTTTGATCCCCATAATAAAAATGGTTAACGATTACGATATCAATGTCTTGGAATTAGGTTTTTTTACGGCATTGATGTTCCAGGTTCATTTTTTATCGACGCTTTTTCTAATGATGATTTATGTGCCATTTTTTATATATGCCCTTGTTCATACTCGAGAAAAATTCAAAATGGTTGGTAAGACTATCGTTTCGATTATCATTTTCTTTTTATTGACACTTAATTTGTGGGGAAATCTGTGGCAATTATACTCAAACAATCAAATTCTAGCGCCGTTTATTAATTACAACATGGCAGAGGCTACTATTACCTATCAAAGTTTCTATTGTCTGTTTACACCGTTTTTTCTTTTTTTTATCATGATAACGACGATAAGAATTTTCTTCAAATTTAGAACCAGCCTGACCCCATTTCTTAGAATTACGATATCGACAGGAATTGCTTTTTTAGTTTTGGCTTCAAATCTAATTCCTTGGACTTTTCTGTTAAGTGAAAATGTAAAAATTGCCCAATTAATTCAATTTCCATTTCGATTTGTCATACCAGCAATAGTCTTGTTTTTGCTGGCGGTGGGATTGCTTTTAAATAATTATGACTTCAAAGAATTAAAAATATTTAGTATTTCTAAAATGATAGGTTTCGCTGTTTTGCAAACCTTAATCTTGCAGATTGTCTTATTGACAACTTGGTCAAAACCTGAAGACTATATCTTCTCTGTAACCAATACATACCTTACTGCTGATTCCCCTCAGGAAATAAAAGAGTCCTTTTATAGTAAAGATCTTAGCCTTGCGTTAACCTACATTCAAAAATCGACGCCAGATTATTTACCCGTGTACGAAAACTATGAAGGCACAAAATACAAGTTGTATAAAGCACAAGTCATAGATTTGGAGGAGCATTTTGAAAAAGAAATAAAAAAAGATAAATTATTGGTTAAATGGGTAGGGGAGGATAGTGAACGTACCATGATTCCGATTGTGGGCTATAAAAATACGAGCTTAATTCTTAATGACGAACGCTTGACTGCAGATGAGGTTCAGCATAGTCAGATTGGAATTATCAAAGTGTTACAGCAGAAGGGACCCAATGTTCTTGAGGTTTCTTATCAAACACCTAGGTTCATTGCAATTGCTATCTTTTTACCGCCAGCTGTTATTGTATGTTGTCTCATTTTTTTATTATCCAAAAAAATTTTTTATAAAGTGCCGGCTAGCTATACGAGAGGTTTAATTAATAATTGAAACAACTAGAAAAATACGTGAATACCAGCATAAAAGCGATTTGAAAATTAGAAGATTCAAAAAATTCATGGTTCATCAGAGCTAATTTGTACTATCAGCTTGGATTTTTTTTTAGATTTTTTCATAGGAGTAATGTGTCAAATTTCCACACTAATTTTCTCCAGTTAGTAGCGCTTCTTGAAACATATTTCAAAGTATGAATGATTTATCCCAACAAAGTAACCTAAATGAAACACTTTTCCTTTTTTGCTTCTTGGCCACTAGTCTCTCCTAGTGGCCTTTTCTTTGTAGGTTACATAAATCACGTTATACCAAGTAATTAATTTGGCCTCGACAGACCAACATATAACGGGATTTTTTTGTAAAAAAGAGACTTGATACATTGATCTAATTCTTTTAGATTGGTTCGTCAATTATTATTCTTATAAGAACAGGTGTTAAAGATATTTTGGAAAAAAGTTGAAAAATTGTTTGTTAAGAGAAAGATTATCTTTCAGTGTAGACACAAGTGATACATAGAAGATAGACATTTCACTTTTATTGGAATAATCCACGAATTTAAGACATACTTATCAATCATTTCAGACTCACTTAAGAAATGTTAAGAAACAGCTAAGATTTTACCTTTAAGATATTAAAATAAAAGGGGGTAAATAGGTGAAAAAGAAGATTATTTTAGTTTTGGTTATACTTAGCTTTTTTATTTGCCCCCAAATTAGTTTGGCTGAAGCTGGGGCTGATACCGGCATTACTTTAACACCTGATTATACCCAGACCAAAGGGGGACAAGTGGACACTGATTTAAACTATTTTCAGGTTCAAGCTTCTCCAAACACAGTTGGTAAGCTGAGCTTTGAAATAACTAATAATTTTGACAGTGATAAGGTTGTTCAGCTAGATGTTAAAAATGCTACCACAGGACCTACAGGAGAGATTTCTTACGTTGACGGGGGTGCTTTAATCACCAACAGTTACCCGTCTTTGGAAAAAGTTTTTCCTGAAGAGAATGAAATAACCTTAGCTGCAGGAGAAAGTCAAACAATAACTTTTGATTATCAATTTCCAGAAGAAAATTTTAATGGAATATTGCTAGGATCAGTAGTTGCAACATATGAGAATCAAGAAGGCCAAACGGAAAAAACACCTTTAGTTATTATCTTTTCTAATGATTTTACCTAAGAGGTGGCACCAGAATTTGAGTTTAGTGACTTGGAACTGGAACCATTGGATACGAATAATCAGCAACTAAATCTAATAATTAATAATAATGCTGCCACGGCTACCGCCAATCAAGATATGTTTGTTCAAATCACTAGCATGGATGGTAGCCAGGCTTATTACCAAACAACAATTAGCCAATTATCTATGGCCCCCTATTCTCAATTAATGATACCGTTGCAGCTTGACAAAGAGACTCTCCAAAGTGGGGATTATAAAGTAGATATGACTATTACTATTGGAGAGTTGAGACAAACTCTCACGAAAAATTTTAATTACGAGAGCACATTAGTGGAAAAGAGAGCTGGTTTTACAGATTTCAGTGACTATTTTATCTATATTGGACTTACACTTTTAGCTATTTTATTTCTATTTGGTTCATACTTTATTGGAAGGAAGGTTCATCATGGGGAGAAAAAATAAATGGGGACTACTTTTCTTAGCACCAGCAATTATTCTTGCTACAAGTCTTAGTGAGATTAACGCTAAAGCGGAAGAGAATAATTTATCGTCAAACGAAATCACAGCTCAATCAGAGTCTTCTGTTGTAGTTGTCGAAGATTCCAGTGCAGCCAATTTATCAAATTCTTCTGAAACAGAAATGACGACATCCAGAGAAGAAACGACAAGTTCTTCGACGGAGCCTTCTGTAGCTACTGAAATTATTGAACCCGCTGTTGAAGATAAGCCTTCAATAGATGCTGCTGGGGAGTTAACTCTGGATGGCGTACCGAATTTTAATTTTGTCAAAAGTGATGGAACTCAGTTAATTGTCCAAGATTTTCTTAACGACAATCTGACTCTAGTTAATAGTTTAACACCAGTAAGCGCTAGTCAAACAGCTTTTGATGGAAATGACAATGGAACGTTATTAATTACTGATGAACGGGGAAGTGGCAGTTGGCGATTGTCCGTCCGTTTAACACCGCTAATCGATATCACGACGAACAATCAAATTGATGGGGTACTGCATCTAACAGTTGGTGAAAATCCGGTTGTAGATGTGGCGACTACTCAATCAGCAGATGTGACTGTTTATCAAATGGAAGCTGGCGGTTCACTATCTACTTCGACAGCTAACTCGACATTTGAAGTTACCCCGAGTCAGCAAGTTGCAGCAGGAACCTATCAGGGGCAAGTCACTTGGACTTTGAGCAACTCGATTCAATAAAAGTTCGAGCGCTTTATTCAATCCGTTTAATCCACCATTAAAGGTGTTTTAATAAAATAAGCAATAGAAAGAGGAGAAGAGAAAATGAAGCTTAACAAATTGTCTTTATTAGGTGTAGCTACTATTTCAACAGTCGTTTTAGGAACTGTTGGTGCAGGGACTGCTTTAGCAGCACCAAACTTCGGTTCTGGTCAAGGAACCGTTAATCCAATGGGACCAGGAACAAGTGATTTAAACTCAATCGCTGTACCAATGACTGGTCAAGGTTTTTACTCAGGAGGAACAAGTTACATTGCACCAACTGTCGGAACTAGTGCAGCTGGAGCGAACTCAACAGCTCAAGTAGCAGTGGCAGAATCTGGCGCACCTTTACGTTTAGATGCTGTACCAAACTTAAACTTCGGAAATACGGAAACTGCTAACATCATCGAGGGCGACACTGTATTGCCGTATGTTGACGGGACTGTTTCTGACAGTAGCAATTTCGATGGAAATGATTCAGGAATGATTCAAGTAACGGACGTTCGTGGCGGTGACAGTGCTGGTTGGACATTAATGGCAGCTGTATCACCATTGACTTCGATGACTAATCCATCGGCTACTTTAGATGGTACTTTAAGCATTACACCAAAAGCAAATACAACAAACAATACAACGACACCAGCAGGAACAACAACTTCAATCTCAACTGATGGTAATGCTCAAGTAGTTTGGGGAACAACTGCAACAAGTGTCGGTACGGGAGTCAACCAAGCAATGGTTGATAGCGAAACAACTTTAACAATTGCTCAAAACGGTGAAGCTGAACAAGGCACATACCAATCGAATGTAGTTTGGACTTTAGCTAATACAATCAATGCTAGTGTATCTGCAGCAAATGCTAATGCAGATCGTCAACCAACACAATAATCATTAAACGAAGGATTGTCGGAGGAAGGAACAAGATGAAAAAATTATTAAGTTTGCTTGCCATTGTTGGGTTTAGTCTGATATTTCAAGCTGAAATAGTTTTTGGATCTAGTAACCAAGCAGGAGCGGGTTATTCCATTACTGCTGAATTACCAGAAAATCAATATGACAATAGCGTCAGTTATTTTGACTTATTAGTGAAACCTGGTGAACAAGAGAGTTTAACCATTAAAATGACAAATTTAACTGCCGAAGATAAAAAAATTCAACTAGGACTGAACAATGGTTACACAAATGACAATGGTGTGATTGAGTATAACTTAGAAAATCTAGATCCTGATCCTTCGGCGGTCTATCGATTAACTGATTTCACTGAAGCTCCAAGCCAAACGGTAGATTTGCCCGCTAACGGTGAAGCTACAGCCACCTTTGAATTAACTACGCCCGAAAATCCATTTGAAGGGATTGTCATTGGTGGAATATATGCAATGGAGGAAGGTCAAGAAAGTACAAGTAGTCAAGATGATTCGATTGCATTGACTAACCAATTTGCTTTAGTGTTAGGAGTTGTTTTAAGAGAGGATACTGAGACTCAGATTGATCCTAACTTGAATTTGGTCTCGGCACAAGTAGCTGAAAAAGACGGGAAATCCGTCATCTCTGGTGTCATTCAAAATGATCAACCGATGATTTTAGGTAATTTAACTATGGATGCGACGGTGACCAAGAAAGATTCTAGTGACATCCTTTTTCAGCAAAGCTCACAAAATCTGCAAATGGCGCCCAATTCTAATTTTAATTATAGTGTGGATGCCAGTGAAGAAAACCTTGATCCTGGGGATTACACATTATCTATAAAAGCTAATGCAAACGATCAAAGCTGGGATTTGACAAAGGATTTTACGATTGAGGCAGCAGATATAGAAAAATTGTCAACCAATGAAAAGTCATCAGAAATTCCTTATGGGATTGTGAGTGCAGTCGTGATTGGTTTAATTTTATTAGGAGCTGTTGGATTCTATTTGGGCCGCCAGCGAGCCCGTAAATGAGGTGAGAAGCATGCATACTCTTAAGAAAAAAATTATTATTTTTCTCAGTTTAACAGCCACCTTAATTTTAGCTGGAAGTTTTAGTTATGCTTCTGAAAGCTTTGCTGAAACTTCAAAAGCACAAATTATTCTGGATGGGCAGAGACAACCGGGTGGTAGCAACGGCAATCAACCAAAACCGCCTATTCCTGACGGTCAATCCCATAACACTGTTGGATCGACTGATTTGTTACAGACCAATGAAATTGCTTCTAGACTAATTTCAAGTATTGGACTAATTGTTTTAACCGTTGCTGGAATAATACTATATCGGCGAAATAAATTGAGAGAATAAATGAAAAAACCAGCGTTATCTGAAGAAGCGAAGCTTAAATCAGGATCACTTCTAGGATAGTCTGGTTTTATTTTTGTATTAAAATTCAGCCATCAAGTACCTAATTTAGGCCATCTGGTATCTCCATTCGATACCCCAGACCCCAAACAGTCTGGATTTTTGGGTATAGGCCAGGATTATTGACTGCATTCATTTTTTCACGAATTCCGTGAATATGAACATTTAACGTATTGGCATCTTCAAAGAAATCCGTTCGCCAAATTTTTTCATAAAGCTCAGATTTTGAAAAAACACGACCAATGTTCAGAGCAAAAAGCTGTAATAACTCAAACTCTTTGTTAGATAAAGGTAATTCAGTGTTATTTAAGTAAGCAGAATGACGATTATTATCGATAGACAAGGCGCCAATGCAACAACTTTTTAGATTTTTATTTTGATAATAGTTGGTCCGCCTTACAATATTTTTAATGCGTAAGGCCAATTCTCGCGGGTTAAAGGGCTTGGTGATAAAATCATCAGCTCCGAGCATCAATGAATAAATTTTGTCTTGCTCGTGCTGTTGATCACTCATAAAGACAAACGGTATTTGTTCATCTAATTGTAATATAGCTTCCATCAGCTCATAACCATCTAACTTTGGCAATAAAATATCAGTCAGCACTAACTCAACTTCAGTTTCTTTAAATAAGTGCAAAGCATCGATACCATTCCTGGCAACAATTACTTCTAAACCTTCTTTCTTTAAATAACGTGTAATCGTATCAATAATTTCATGGTGTTCATCGACCAATAAGATTCGTGACATAGAATCCCTCCAATTAAAAAAAGTATATCAAGGAACAAAAATATGACTAAATAATATGATTTAAATAAACTAGTTTTTAATTCTATTTTTTATTAAAAACGAAAAAATAATTTTCGTTGTAATTTAAGTTAGTATTTTTACAACCCTTAAAAATTAACGAAAATACCTAAATTGTCATCTCTGAAATGTAACAAATAATCCATTTTTTCTATAAAACAATTATAATTTATAGTTATTAAATATATTGGACTTAGTCTTTAATAGAAAAATATTGAACTAGTTTAGAGCTAAATCTCTTATCTTTCATAAAAAGAGCTATTACTTCAATTATTTCTTTTTTTTAAGCAATTTGATTGACACTATATTTTTATAGAAACGAGATTTAATTATCTAAAAAGTTACACAAACCGTAGATGGAGTAAATAGAATTGTTTCTTGGGAAGCGAGAATCCGCCACATTAATTCCGTATATTATTTTGATTGATAATAAAGTAACAAAACTTCTATTTCACTAAAGTGCTGACTAATTATTCTAGAGATTTAAATAGTAATTAAAATAACTAGTAAAATACATAAGTGGCCACTAGGAGAGATTAGTGGCCTTTTCTTTATGTAGAGTCTCATTTTTTGAAGGGGTAGGTTATAAAAATCACGTTTTACAAAGTAAGGAAACTCATCATTAAATAACAATTAGGAGGGGATAAAAAATTGAATTACATTACTCAACAATTCAAATTAATCTAATAGTTATAGAATGTATGTTGATATTTTTTTCAATATCCTTTGAGTGTCCATAAACAAAATATTATCACAATTAGGAAAGAAAATAGATTAGAAAAAATTTGCTTACAATGGCAAACTTTCATCGAGTATTTTATAGCGTTTAAAGGGGTATTTTTTGGATGAAAAATCGTAGTTGATGAAATTTTAAACGAAAAAAATAGATAAATAAATAAGTGGGGAGAATCAAACTACAACCCATACTTATGGCATTCAGTTCTTTCTGAAGAAATTGGAGAAGTTGCTCAGGAGTTAGTGGATTACCATCTAAATGGCAACACTCAAAGACCAGAAGATGCACGGACAGAACTAATACAAGTTGCAGCTGTGGCTTTGTCTTTTGTTGAAAGTTTAGATCGAAACGAGCTTTCATAATGTGTTTTTGATTGGTTAGCTTTTTAGCTACTCTTTTTTATTAAAATAGAGCTGGAGTCTTTCAATAATTCAAAACGATTAGATTAAACTCTTACCTAGTTTACATAATTTTCTTTATGGAAGATAGAAGGCTAAAAAGCTTGCCTAATCTATCTATTCGTATAATACTTTATATAAAGTAATTAAAACTAAGGGGTGACTTCATGAAAAAGATTGTTTGGTTAATATTTGGTATATTCATATTGGCAGGATGTGATTCAATTGATGACAATCAAATAGTTGATGCAATACCACCTAATGTTTCTTCAATCGAATCCAGTTCCATTATTTCAGATGCGGATAAAGTCACAGCAATTTTAGGAGAAGAGGTAACTAATGAAAAAAGATTATCTCAATTTATCAATAATGTTAACCAAAATATTGTTGATAAAATTATTATAGAATCTTGTACTATTGAAGGGGATATTATCTTTGAAACACTAATTTATGATGGAGCACAAATAGAATTGATAGAAGATTATTCCAACGTTAGTAGCATAAAGAGGCCTGCTGTTACTCGCCAATATTTTAATAAAATTATTTTCAAAGACAATAAATATATCTTGCAAAATACGGGGAGTGAAGAGGAGTTCTTACTTATTAATTTAGCTCAAAGCTAAAGATTTATCTAACGTTTGGTGGGTATTTACTTATGAAAAAGGACTCTCAATTTATTGGTCCAAGAAGTAGAATCCAAAGATTACAGACTTTGTAGGAAAAAATAGTTAGTGAAATAAAATTCCCCATAGGTAACCAGGTGTAATTCAATTATCCTGAATCTGCTAAAGACAGTCTAAGTCGTGAGTAGATAAACTCAGGGTTTAACATACTAGCTAAATGAAAAATGTCATTTAGAGATTAGAGTTATTCCCAATAAAAAAGGTTCTTCGAATAGTCACTCGAAGAACATTTTTAGCTTTCAGTTCAGCAATTTACTGAATTTTTCTTTGTTGCTAATCGACATTTGAATCGCAAAATGAATGGTTTCTGCGCTGGCTTCAATTGCTGTTTCGTAATAAGTACATTTTTTTCAATAATATCCATAATGTCTTCGTTGGACATTTTATTTTAAAAGATTTTTTATTAGTCCGCTAATGTAAAGGTTAATAAACTAACTACGGATTTCATCTACTCAGAAAAATTATTGTCCACCAAGAATCTTTGGTGGATTATTTGGTTTTCCTTCTGTATCAAGAACGTTCGTTTCTGATTTGAAATTAAGTGTACTTCAATTTTGCATCCTAAACGACTAATTTATCAATATGCTAGTTCAATAGCATTGTTAAAAATGATTGAGAGAGCACGAGGTAAATTATTTGCATATTGTTTTTATTTATTTATAAATTAAAAAAATATTGCAATGGTTGAAAATAAAGTTTATAATGCCTTTATGAAAGCGCGCGCATTTATGTTGACAGTTTTAGAATGATACACGGTATTTTTTAGAATGAGTAGGTATAACTAAACATATTCGTTTAGGTTATTAAAATTATTTTTGGGGGGGATTTAATTTGAAAAAGGCAAAAACTTTATGGTTTAAAACTACAAAAATCTGCATACTATGTTCAACTTTATTATCAGTGATGATGCTTCCTAATACGGTACACGCAAGTGGAAACAATTTTAGTGCTGAAGAGTATGCTCAAAAGGAAAAAGAAGGATTAGATGCAGGATACTCTTTAGAACAGTTCGAACAAATTATGCAAATTCCTGATTTACCACATGAAGAAAAAATTTCTGATCGTGGGGTAACAACTTTTGCGGCAATGAGTTCAGATCAGACTAAAATCGTTCAAGTTGCAGAGGCCCAACTAGGGAAACCTTATGTAAGTGGAGCTCAAGGTCCAAATAGTTTCGATTGTGGTGGTCTTGTAAAGTACGTATATAAACAGGCGGTGAACATTGAACTGCCAATGGGCACTTATAACCAAGAAAAATACGGTCGAGATGTCAGTATGAGTGCTCTACAGCCAGGAGACTTATTATTTTATGGAAATCGTGGTTCAACATATCATGTGGCAATTTATGTTGGGAATAACCAGATGATTTATGCTCCTCAACCTGGTCAAAAGGTGAAAAGAACTAGCTTAACATACTACTATCCAAGCTTTGCAAAACGAATTCTAAAAGATACTACACCGGCGCCAACAGTAAATGCTTCATTGGACACAGTATCAATGAATACGTATGATTTTTTAATTGATGGCTGGATGACAACGACTGAAAATATTCAAAGTACAACACCATTTGTTTTCTTTATGGATAGTAATACTGGGAAAGAAATTACTCGGTTAAAGATGACTAGAAAGTCTCGTACAGATGTCTCGGCAGTTTACCCTACAGTAAATGGCTCTAATGTGGGATGGATAATAAAAGGCGGTACTCCAGAAGTATTATTAGGTCGGCAGTTTAAAATCCTCGTTCGTTATGCGACAGATAGTCAAGGGAATGCATGGAAACTAGATAAAACATTTCCAACTGTATACTCACTACCTGGAAAAGTAAATGATGGTAATCTAGATGTGATTCAGACAGAAGGCAATTTGCGTAAAGTCATTGGGTGGCATGCGGCGTGGAACTCACCCAAAGGAACGAATAGATTTGTATTCTTGTTAGAAAATGGAAAAGAAGTAGCTAGGGCCAAAATTGATAGTTCAATCACTAGAACAGATGTAGCAAGCTATGTTGGAAAAAATGTTGCAGGGGTTCAGAATAGTGGATTTCAAGCAACTTTTGATGTTACGAAACTAAAAGGGAAAAATCTGCAAATCATGCACCGGTATGCCTCTGACACATTGGGTAATCAAATTATTAATGATTTCTATTTCCCAGGGACATACAAATTCTGATAGTGCATTAAAATCTATACACCTTGTGTTGAATTTTTAATGTGTCAAATAGACAAATAAAGATTAAAAGTAAGCCGTAGATGATTAAACTCTACGGCTTTAATTTTGTACATTTTTAGTGGTTCAGCCCATACTTATATTAATTACTTTTGAGTAGTACAATATCAGGTGATTTTAGAAGGTAATTTCGATTACAAAGAAAAAATTTTTTTATCGTTTTCCTTTATGGAAATTTGAATTTATAACTATTTGTGAAACATAATTTGCTAGGAGAATTTCCATAATTTTGCTGTAAACCACATCACCACTATCATACTAATAGATTAAACAGCACGCCTGTATTGGTTAAACGATTTAGTGGAGACTTATTTATTGAATGAACCCTTACCCAGCTTTAATCAGTAAAATATTCAAGTCTTGTTATGAAATCAACAAAATCGCTTTACAACCTGTGTCTAAAAGTTTGAAAGTAGCTGTGGCTGCTGAATTTTTGAGATATACTAACCGTATTAATAAAAAAGGAGGTTATCCAAATGGAATTTTGCCCTTTCTGCAATCTTGATCGGAACCAGATTCTTTTTGAAAACAACTCTGCACAGGCATTTTTTGACAAAAATCCTGTTTCACCAGGTCACATTCTAATCGTCCCTAAAAAGCATAAAATAGATTATTTTGCATTATCAGATTCTGAAAAGCTGGACATTGAAAAGTTGCTTGAAACCTGCAAAAGTTTTCTTGATGAAACGGAAAGTCCAGATGGCTACAATATTGGCTTTAATTGCGGAGAAGTAGCGGGGCAATCGATATTTCATTGCCACTGCCACCTCATTCCCCGGTATAAGGGCGACACACCTAATCCAAAAGGCGGCATTCGAGGAGCGATTCCCGATAAAATGTTTTATTAGTTATTTGAAAAAAATGAACAGCCGTCCGCTTTACAAAACTAAAAATCCTCGAACTACCACTAAAGACTCTGTGCTATTTCTTTCTCTCCAAAAGCGGGGTTCATTCTTCCCTCACAAATTGGTTCTATGCCACTGGGCTAAAGATTTTTCCATAATCTGCCAGCTTTGGTGGTCGGCGAAGAGGTCGGCTTCCCAATCAGGCCCATCATAAAAGTTATGGATAAAGCTATGCCCGGCACGGGGATAATGAAAGTGCTGAGCATCTTGCGCTCGGTTGGCAATCTTCTGAGCCATGGCAGCGGCAGGCCAGGTCTGATCGAGCCCACCGGAAAATAATAATATTTCACCAGAAAAATTTTCGGCAGGAATTTGATAGTGCTCTAATGCATGGGTTTGAGAAAGTAGTTCTTCAAAAATAGCGATGCTAGGACGTTTCTCTTTAAAATAATTTTTTAAAATGAAACTTCTTGGCATGGGGACATGAGGCAAGGCTTGGCCTGGAAAAAAGTAGTTGCTGGGGGAAATCAAGATTAGCTGCTTGATTTCAGGATAGTAGGCAGACAAAATCAGACACAACTCGGCCCCTCTCGAAAGGCCGAGGAGCGTGATGGGCGCTTGGCGCTGTGGGCCTAAAAAAGCCAGCACTTGTGAAAAAAAGCTGATTTCGATATTGTCCAATGTTGGGGCTAAAGCAGGTCTGCCAAAATAATAAAGGGCTACAACCTGATAGCCACTCTCGCAAATTTTTTTGGCTAAGTCTAGGCGACAGCTGCCTTCAGAACCGCCAAAAATAATGACAGTACCAATCGATAGTTTTTCTTCAGGAGTCAGCTGATAACCGACAACTTGGTCTTGATTTATTTCCGCAATAGTTATATTCATAAGCTTGTCCTTTTTCGATAGTAAATTAATTATAGCAGAAAGAAGTCTGAGAAAATTTTCGTGGAAGATTCTTTTCGATTTGACAAATTTAGGTTAACGGTGTTATCGTTTTTTCGGTAACAACGTTAACCTTTTTTATGGGAGGCTTTTATGGAAGATTTGCGAAAAACAGATACGAAGGAAAGAATTTTACAACAGACCGGTTATCTTCTGCGAAAGAAGAGTTTTCAGGAAATTTCTTTGCGGGAAGTCGCGCAGGCCAGTGGGATTTCAGCGGCCAATATTTATAAACATTTTGCCAACAAAGAGGATTTGTTTCAACAAGTGCTAGATGAGCTGGCGAAGGAGGTTTTACGGGAATATCAAAAAAATTTCCCTGCTGAAAATGAGGGTAAGGCTGGTTTGCGGCAGTTGTCTGAATTTTTATTTCAAAAATTAGCGAGAGAGCCTTTGCAGATGGAGTTTCTATTTTTTAGTCCCTATAGTGAGCAAGTGGCAAACGATACTCAATCACAAACACTTTATACGGTGTTTCTAAAGTACGTCGAGGAGGCCCGTGAAGAATTTAATTTGGCGGAGATTTTGTCCTCGTTGAGTACGCGGCTGTGGGCCTTTTTACAGGGCTACTCATTGTTAGCCAGCCGTGGTGTGCTTATCGTGCAGCCGGAAATAATTGAACGAACTTTGTCGGACTTACTGGATGGAGGAGAGAAAAATGCCTAAAAAGCTAATCGTTTATTGTCATCCCTATGCGGGCAGTTTTAATCACGCTATTTTAGAGAAAGTGCTGGGGGATTTAGAGGCTGCGGGGCAAGAGTATCTGCTGATTGATTTGTATCAAGATCAATTTAATCCGAGCTATACAACTGAGGAATTGAGCCTGTTCAAAACAGGGGGAACTTGCGATCCGCTAGTCACCAAATATCAGCAGATGATTCGGCAGGCGGATCAAATTTTATTGATTACGCCGATTTGGTGGAATGATTTGCCGGCAATGCTGAAGGGCTTTTTCGACAAAGTCATGAAAATGACATTTGCTTATCAAGTCACTAAGACTGGTGTCAAAGGGCTGTTAGATAATATTTCCAGCTTAACAATTATCACGACGGCTACATCACCGACGTGGTATTTAAAATTTGTTTGCGGTAATCCAATAAAAAAAGTTTTTTTAGGAGCGACGGTTAAACAATTGGGCATCAAAAAGCAAAAATGGCTCAGCTTTGGCGGCGTGACAAAGAGCAACGCTGATCAGAGAATAGCG
The DNA here is from genome assembly GCF_056924355.1 of Enterococcus sp. LJL90. Classification (NCBI taxonomy): domain Bacteria; kingdom Bacillati; phylum Bacillota; class Bacilli; order Lactobacillales; family Enterococcaceae; genus Enterococcus; species Enterococcus sp. LJL90. The sequence continues at coordinate 71,997 of NZ_JBXPBQ010000005.1, forward strand.
ATGCTCAAGAAGTTAAGTATTAAAAAATTATTTCCAAGTTAAGCAGACTATTCAATAGGAAAATCAAAAATTTAGAGCCAGCCATTTTCCTTTGCTTTGGCGGCAGCATCAATGCGATTTTTAGCACCTAGTTTGCTGATAATTTCTGAAATATAATTGCGAATGGTGCCATCGGATAGATAAAGCTGGCCGGCGATGTCCTTAGAGGTTGCGCCTTGGGAAATCAAAGCTAAAATTTCCTGCTCTTTTTGCGACAAGGGATTTTTTTGATTGTTCATATAGCCGGTGATGAGGCTCGGTTCATAAAAAGTTTTGCCGGCCATCGCTGAGCGAATATGCTCGATTAATTCTTCACTGGGGGTATCTTTTAAGAGATAAGCGGCGACTTTAGCAGCGACGGCTCTTTCAAAATAGCCGTCTCGGGCAAAGGTGGTTAAAATGATGACCTTAATCGGACTGTCTTGCAATTCTGCCGCCAAGTCTAATCCTGTTTTCTGGGGCATCTCGATATCTGTCAGCAGGACATCCGGCTGATATTTGGCAAGCAGCAAGCTGGCGTCAACGCCATCTTTGGCGGTTCCCACGACCTCAATATCCTCCTCCAGATTTAAAATCATCGCCAAAGCGGAGGAGAGCACGCCTTGGTCCTCGGCAATCAATACTTTAATCATCTTCAACCTCCCATTTTTTCCGAATAATTTATTGTGATAGCAAGAAATGAAAAAATAGTTTGCAATTAAATTGCGAACTAGTATTTTCTCTAACTTTAAACAGGAGAATGCTTCGCACATGGTGGGAAATTTTTTATGAGCTAAAAACTGTTTTATTCCTCTATGCTGTCATATTCCAGCGGCAAAGAAATTCTTAATAGCGTGCCGTGGTCATCTTGAATGACCAGCGTGCCCTGCAAACTTTGGACTCGTTCCTGCATGCCTGTCAGACCATTTCCAGAAATTAAATTTTTGGCGCCGATGCCGTTATCCTGAATGCTAATCTGCAGCCATTCATCTGCCTGCTGAAAAATAATTTTGCAGTAGGTTGCTTTGCTGTGGCGGATAATATTGGTGACGGCTTCCCGTAAAATGCTACTCAATTCCGTCTGCTGATGGCTGCCTAGTGACTGAGCCAGTTCTTCGTTTTCTGTGGTTAAAATAATTTTGGCTGCGGTCAGCGCTTGGTTGATGTCAACCATTTCTTCTGGAATGGAGCGCCTGCGCATATCGGAAACAATTTCTCGGACAGTTTTCAAAGTGGAGCGGGATAAATGCTCCACCTCCTTCAGCTCGTCTTTTGCCAAGTCGGGCTTTTTACTGAGAATTTTTTGCGTTAAATCCAGTTTAATCGTCATCACAGATAAAGATTGGCCCAAGGAATCATGAAGTTCACGGGCAATCCGGTTGCGCTCTTCACCTTTTATCAGAGACTCCATCCGTTTATTTGCTTGATAAAGCTGTTTGCGTTGTTCCTGTTGTTGATAAAATTCCTGACCAGCCAGTGGCGCCACAGCGGTAAATAAACTAAAGGCAATGCTCATGATGAATTGATTGCCGCCGAAAGCCGGATTTTGCAACGGACCTAAAAGCATCCCGGAAAGCATCAGTGCCAGTTGACTGCCATAAAACAACCAAAATTGTTGTTTGCGTAGCGGGGAAAAGCCCAATTGCCACGCAGGGAACATAAAGAGATAGACATAGCCCAAATTCAAAGTATAAAACCAAGCAATCAGATATTGCAGCAGTAGCCAGTAATAAAAATATTTGCCGTGGAATAAAGTGTTGCGGTAGCACCAAGCAAATAGTAGTAATAAAACCCCGGCAAATTGCCGTTGAAATGTATCATATGGAAATAATGACATAATTGGAATCAGGAGAAAGAGCATCCAGATAATTGAGCTAACAGTTTCGCCCTTTGGGAATAAGTGAAATTTTTGCATAGGCCATCCTTTCCAGCTGATTACTTTAATTAAAAACGAAAAGCCATTTTTTCGCAATATTATTTAAATTTTTCTCCGCTGAAAGACCACTTTGGCAATCAAAATGAAGAGGGCGATGTAGACAAAATTTCCGATAACCAGTTGACCAGTGGATAATAAAGTCATCTGAGACAAGCTGCTGTCTGCCAATTGATTGGCCAAGTTTAGCATATTGAAGGGATTCCATTTGAGCCAAGCGGCCTGATCCAATACTAAGAATTGGACACCTGCTAGCATAGAGGACATGAAATAAGAAATCAGTCCTAACATTCCCGCCAGAGATTCATTTTGTACGATTAATGAAATCATCAAAGACAGGCTGGCAAATAGCCACATGCCGACAAAACCAGCACCGACTGTTGTCAGTAGTGTCTGCCAGATAGCGCTTTGTTCCAACGAAACTTCTGGGAATAAAACCAGACTGATTGCTACCGTCAAAATCATTGCCAAAATGTTTAGGTAAAGGGAATAGCCTACCAGTAGAAAAAATTTGCTGAAAAATATTTTTGAGCGGCTGCCATCTTTTTGCAGCATATTTTTGATTGTTCCAAAACGAAATTCCATCGAAAAGATTTGGCTGGCCAGATAAACCATGGAAAAGACAATCAACCAGCTACTGTTAAATAAAGTTGGGACCAAGTTTTCAGCTGTCAGCAATTCAAAATTTCCAAATTTGGTGACGAGGGCCATGCCAATAATTAAAAGAGTTAATGCAAGGCTTTGTTTTATAATTAGTTGTTGCTTTGCTAGTTTGAATACTTCTTGTTTGATAGTCGTTGTCATAGTCATCCGCTCCTTAAGCTAATTTGGCTAATAAGCCTTCTTCAAAATCATTCAACAATTCTGGATGTTCCACATTTTCGACGAGCACGCCGGCCTTTACCAAAAGCACACGATCGACGATTTGTTCCAGTTCACTTAAAATGTGACTGGAAATCAAAAAGCTGATGCCGGCTTTGCGATAAATCAAAATGGCTTCTTTTAAAAGTTTGACAGAATAAGGATCGAGTCCATTCATCGGCTCATCTAAAATGACCAACTGCGGTTTATTTAATAACGCTAAGGCAATTCCTAAGCGTTGCTTCATGCCTAGTGAGTAATCTTTCGTTTTTTGATTGATAAATTCTGTCAGGTCTAGCAGCTGAATCAGCTGGTCAATTTCCAATTGGCTACGGCTCTGATCAGAAAATAATTCCAGATGCTCAAGGCCTGTCATAAATGGATAAAGGCCAGGTTGTTCAATCAATGAGGCCATCTTTTGTTCTTGGCCTGTGATGCTGCCTTGACTCGTTGGCGTCAGACCTAAGATGGTTTTCATCAAAGTTGTTTTGCCAGCGCCATTGGGTCCAACTAGCCCGACGACTTCGCCGGCGAATAGCTCGCAATCCAAATTGGCTAAGGCCTTTTTCTTTTTAAATGTCACAGTCACTTGCTTTAGTTTGACGATTGTTTTCATTTTCGCTCCCTCATCTCTTGTTGATAAGCTAAGTTTAGCGAAATTCTGCCGCTGAATTAAGAAGCTTTCGTCATGACTATTTATGACATTAGTCATGAAGGAGGATTGTTGAGTCAGATTGTTAGGATTTAATAAGGGAATGAAGAAAGAAACACTGTTCCCCAAACAAAACCATGCATTAAACATTCTCACAAAAATCATATGCTACAATTAAATAAAAATTTGGATAACTAAAAAAGGAGAATTTATGGCAGATTATTTATTAGATTTAAGAAAAGAGATTGGCAGTCGGCCTCTGGTGGTGGCGGGAGCCTGTGGTATTGTTTTGAAGGAACAGCAGATGCTTTTTATTCAACGCAGCGATAATGGTTTATGGGGCTTGCCGGCGGGTTCTGTCGAAATCAATGAGGATCCGAAAACGACCACTTGTCGAGAATTGCTAGAGGAAACTGGCTTAGTGGCAGAGGAAAAAGATTTGACTCTGTTGAATGTTTTTGGCGGGGCGGATTTTTTCTATACTTATCCCAATGGTGACGCCTGTTCTTTTGTGACTTCCAGCTATTTGATTGAAAAATTTAGCGGAGAGATTTTGACAGAAACTGATGAAAGTACCGACTGCCGCTTTTTTCCTTTGGATCAGCTGCCAAAAGAAGTGGCGTTGCATGAGTTGCGTATTATTGAGGATTTTTTAGAAAATAAATAAAAGAGACGTCTGTTTATCAGCATCAATAAAGGACATTAAAAAAATGTCCTTTATTGCGAAGTGACCACCCCGAAAATTTAATTTTGGTGTGGTCACTTTATTGATTTGCTTTTGAACAGAGTCTCTTTTTTATTCGACTGCTGCCTCCATCAAGGCAACCGTCTGTTGGTCACAATCAATTTGGACTTCACAGCCAAAAGGTAAGCTGACAATTGGATCGGCGTGACCAAAATTTAAATTGTAGACAATCGGTAGGTTCGGCAACTGGCATTCATCGCGGATGATTTCAAGGAGAATATCTTTGTATTCTTGGTAATATTCTTCATCTTGAGGCTTACCCATCAAGATGCCGTTAAGCCGATGGAAAATTCCTTGGGCGGCTAGCCCCCGCAGAAAAATCTGCAGCCATTCAGGTGAGATTTTCATCTCAGAGGTTTCGATAAATAAAATTTTTCCCTGCCATTCAGTCGCTGATGGCCAAATTTTTGTGCCCATCATCATAAAAAAAGTTTCCAAACAGCCGCCTAAAAGGGTGCCGGAAACTGTACCACTGCCTTGTAAAAATTCGTGGCCGTGGGTTTCTGGCTGCCAGGTTCTTGGAATCAGCTGATTCTCAGGGTTGTTCCAATCGAGAAAGCCGCTTGTCCAAACCGGCGCGCTTTCAAGCTGCAACGGGACTTTTTTTTCGGCAACTAAATCAAAAAAATGTTGCGTGGTGTAGTCGCTGAGCTGAACATTTTCAGCCCATTGAGTGAAAACGGCAGGCCCATAAATGGAGGTCACGCCAGCATGGTAAAACATAAAATGATTGATGGTGGTGTCAGAGTAGCCGACAAAAATTTTTGGATGGGCTTTGATAACGGAAAAATCAATATACGGTAACAGGCGAATAGTGTCCGCTCCACCGACCATGCAAAATATTGCATCAATCTCAGGATTTTTTAGAGCGGCCATTAAATCAGCTGCCCTTTTTTCTGGGTGAGCCTGCAAAAATTCTGGCGGCTGTAAAGCGTATTCGGTCAACACAACGTGATAACCCATTTTCTCAAGACGTTCTTTGGCAATTTGCCAACGGTACGCCAGCGCCGGAATGCCGGCTAGCCCTGCTGATAAGCTAATAAAGGCGATTGTGTCGCCAATCTTTAATTGTTTTCCTTTAATCATCCAAACACCTCGCTTTTTGTCTATGATAGCAGACTGACGGTGAGGGGCAAGCTTTTTCAGCATAACAAAAGAGGCTATGACATTAGTCTTGTTAACAGATGAAATCCTGAATTATTTTGCATTTGTGAGTGTAGTCTAGTGAATCATCGAGACAGAAAGTACATGTGGGACTATATTCCAGAAGGCCTCGTTGTAAATTCTCAATATTTAGTAGTGCTCATCAGATATTGTTCGGAAAATTCAGTGCTGTTTCAAGGAACATCACAACCTCGTCTGAAAAATTTAAGAAAAATTCAATTGCTTCATCCGCCAGCAGATAATGGCGTCAAAAAGCAGCTTGGCTAATAAGAAAAAGGCTAATAAAAGGCTGATGTTGACAAGGAAATTATCTGTAAAAAAAGTTTCTCCTGAGGCTAAGGTCCGAAAGAATGTTCCGGGGTCGCCATTGTTAATCGGAAATAAGCTTAAAAATTTGGCGATAATGCCACTTTGGATAAATTCCCTCAGCAGCTGTGGAGCAAAAAAGACACCTAAAGCAATGGCCAAAGAATTAAAGGGATTTTTGGCGAAAATAGCAATTAAGCTGGTGAAGCCAACGGTTGCCAAAAGAGCGGCGAGCTGCACGCCATAACTAATCAGTAACACTTGCACTTGATTTAGCAAAATTGGAAAATCAAACAGACGCCAAGGAAAATTGGCTTGAATGCTGACTTGCCAACCAGATAGCCCATAAAGATAGAAAAAGCTCAGAAAAATCACGACCTGAAAAAGCAAATAGACACTGATAGTGATGACGCAAGCGGTGATGATTTTGGCGTAGATCATCTTGGTGGGACCAAATTTAGTAGTGGCCACCACGGGTATGGTATTGCGGGAGAATTCCATGGAAAACAAATTGGCACAAATTAAAATCAAAAATAGAGCTAGCGGTAAAAAAGCCCGGCCGACCGTTTCCAATAGTTCGCCCCAAGGTAAGTTGTTGCCCATTTGTACTGGTGAGGTACCATTTTTAGCACCATAGAAATTTAAATCCTCAATGGAATAATAATTAATATCTGAGAGGCTGAGGGTTTGATGTTCTTCAAAAGCGGCATCAATTTGCAGGGAAAATTCCCGCTTGTCTGAAATAAAAGTGTTTTGAATTTGATAAGGGAAAGCCCCAAAAAAATCATCCCGCTTGTCTTCACCAGCCGCTATTTGCTGTTTGTTTTCTTGCGTAGCTTGTAAATAGGCACTTAAAATATCGGAAATTTTTGCATCCGTTAAATCGCCGGCATAAGCGTTGGCAATTTCTGCATTGCGGTTGGCAGTTTCTTGACCGGCATAACGCTCACCTGCTGTGCCGCTAATTAAATTTGTGCCGTACAAGGTCGCCAAAATCACAGCTAAGACAACAATCAGCATAATCAAAAAGGCGCCGCCAAAAATTTTTTCCTTAGTAATTTTTGCCATTTCAAATTTTATTAAGTCAATCATCGCTTTGCTCCTCTCTAAAATAATAGAGATAAAGGTCTTCTAAGGTTGGCTGGACCGGTTTGGCATTAGTTGCAGGCGCTTTTGTAGTAAGAACCCGTAAAATTATTGTGCCGTCCTCATTTTTTTGATTACTGATGGGATACTTGGCGATGAAATTTTTTAATTCAGCTGGCGTAACAACGACTTCCCAGACAAAATTGTCAACAGAAGCAACCAGCTCCGCCGCTGTGCCGGAGTTTGCAATTTGCCCCGCCTTTAAAATAAAAATTTCATCGGCAATGTATTCAATGTCTGAGACGATATGGGTCGATAACAAGACAATTTTTTCTTGGGAAAAAGAGCTCAGTAGCTTGCGAAACTTGACTCGTTCCTTCGGGTCAAGTCCGACCGTAGGCTCATCCAAGACGAGAACTTTTGGATCATTAATCAAAGCCTGTGCAATACCCAACCGCTGTTTCATGCCACCAGAGTATTTTTTGATTTTTTTATTTTGCATACTGCTGAGGCCAACCCATTTCAATAATTCTAGGCAGCGTTTTTTGGCTACCTTTTTATTAAGACCTTTTAGCGCAGCCAAGTAGAGCATAAATTTCAGGCCGGTAAATTCTGGATAATAATTAAAATCCTGTGGTAAAAAGCCTAACTCACTGTGAAAAGCCGCTAAATTTTCCAAAATATTTTTAGAGTTGTAGAGAACTTCCCCTTGACTGGGCTTGGTTAAGCCAGTTAAAATCTGCAGCAGGGTCGTTTTTCCAGCGCCATTTTCCCCTAAAAAACCGTAGATGCCCGGGGACAAACGCATCGTGATGTCTTTTAAAACGGGCTGGTCGTCGTAGTTTTTACTGATATCGACTAATAATAATTCCATTAATTTTGCCCCCAATTCTTTTTGCGGAAATTTTGATAGAGCAGCAGCCCCAAAACTGCGACTGTCAGCAGATACGCAATACTCCAGAACAACAGTGGCTGTTGATAGATATCCGTGCGGGAAGCGATGATTTGAAAAGCACCGATAAATAAACCAACGACCAGACATTTACCAATAGTGAGAATTTTTTGTCGCCCGATTGTCAGCAGACTCAATAACAACAAAGATAATAAATTAAGAGGCACAAGGAGAAACAGTACGATTTGCCAAAATAGTAACGATAATAAAAATTCAGAAAATAAGGCAATTGCTATAGCCAATAACACATCATAGAGGCCGAAAATGATTAGTTTCATGATTAAATGTTCCCGTAAACTGTATTTTAAAGTTCGCTCTAACGGGGCCATCCCGTTAAGAAAAGGTGTAACCAGATTACCGAAAATCAAAATATTGCTAAAGAGAAACAGCAAGGTCAGCATGCTAATGCTGCTATTAATTGTGACATAGCTGGCAACAAAACCGGATTCATCGCCTTGATTGTTCAGCATTAATAATAGATAAGCCAACAAGATGCCCAAAACCAAAAGCTGGGCCAGCCAAAATTTCAAGCTGATAAAGCGGAAAGTGATTTTGAAGAGCTGCCAAAAGGAAAATCGTGTGGCTTGCTGTTGCGCCAGTTGTTGGCGACCGAGTTCCAGCAGCTGGGATTTTTTGGCTTCATTTATCGATAACTCTTGTGGCTGCAATAATTCAGTTAATTTCTTATTCAAAATGAAACTCCTCTCTATCCAGCATTTTTTTAAGTTTGCTCAGCCCTTGATTGATGCGGGACTGGGCAGTGGGAACGCTGACTTCGGTAATTTTAGCGATTTCCTTGACCTTTAGCTGATGAAAATATTTTAAAATCAAGGCTTCTCTTTGCATATCCGGCAGCTCATCTAAATAAATTTGCAGCTCTTCGGCCGTATCTGCGGCAACCAAATGCTTTAGAGCCGCCTCGTTTTCGGCCTGCTCAGCAATATTTTCATGGAGCTCAGCATAGTCAAATGTTTTCTTTTGATAATAGCTATTGCAGGTATTGACGGCAATCGTAAAAAGATAATTAAAAAACTTGCCAGTAAACTGAAAGCGCTCCAGATTTTTGATTAACTTCAAAAAGATTTCCTGAGTCAAATCCTCTGCCAGTTGCCGCTGCCCATAACAGCGGCGAAAACAATAGCTGTAAATTGTTCCATAATATAAATTGACTAACTCTTCCCAGGCCTCATCATCGCCGGCTCGGATGCGTCTAATTAGCAAATAATCCCGCAGTTGCGTCACATTATTCATCCCCTCAACTAAAAAAAAAGTCTATGCTGAAAAATCATTTAGCTTTTTCTAAAAAAATGGTATTGCCTTGGCGCCTTTTTCGTATATAACCAATTTGCAAAAGCAAGATAGGGATAAAAATCCCCAGAAATAAGCGTGTCCAACCTAAATTGGCTGTGACTTCATTGCCTGTCATGGTTAGTGTATTGAATATTTCAATTGGAAGCAAATGGACAAAGAAAATAAATTGCCCAGCTTTCTTTAACGGCTTGAGGCTTTTCTTGGCTGAGGCTTTTAACAGCAAAGGAAAACCAAAGAACAGCAGCGGCAGTAAAAAGAAGAGAAAATTCTTATCAATCCCTTGGTTGGCGTAAATCAGCGGCCCCTCAATGGCCATCAGGATAAAGCTAGTTAATAAACCAATCGTCAATACGCTTTTTTGTCGTTGGATTTTTTCAAAATGATCGGCGATGAAAAAGCCCATCAAAATAAAAATCGAACTAAAGAAAACCCCATTTCTCGTGGTAAAAAAGAGGGCAAGATAGCCGGTCAAAATATTTTTTAAAAAAGGCACGGTGATAAAAGCAGAATATGTTTCGCTGGCTCCTATTATATATAGCAATAAAAGTAGCCCAGCCAATTTTATATAGCCGAACTTTCGTAAAAGTTTCGGGACGATATAAAGGGAAAATAAAAGTGCCGGGAAATACCATAAATGATAATAAATTCCCGTATAAATTAAGCCAACCAGAGCTGCGGGAATCAGCAGCAGACCGCTGAGCTGGAGTTCTTGTTGGACAAATTGTAGCCCCAAAGGCAGATAAATCAGTGACCAGAAAAGATACGTCTGCAAAATTTTTTTCAGCCAAATTTTGCGTTCCTCAGCATTTTTCTGTCTGAAAAAGAAGGCATTCACAACGAGGAAAAAGGGCACAGTTACCCGGCATATCATCGTTTTAATCACAAAGTGAAGTTCGGGATTCTCCGTCAAAGTCCCACTGTGAACCACCACAATAAATAGCGAACAAATAAACTGCGTCACATACAGCAAATTATAATTCGGCTTCGTTTGCATTTTGACACACCCCTCTCCTTACCTAGATAAACTGGTTAGTTGGGGAAATCATTTAAGGGGAGGGGGATTTTTTTATTTTTTTCTGTTCCTTTTTATTTAAGGAGTTAAGGGATACTGGACATAGCTCAAGCCATTGCCCAATGAGATTTTTCGCAGTATTGAGAGAGGTGAAAATAGGAAGGTGTTGACAAAAGTATCTTTCATTTCTTGTGATAGACAAAAAAACATCAGGCTGCACCACCAGTTTTTTAGCAGATGAAGTCACGAATTACTTTTTATTTGTTTCTGTGGTTGTTTATTTGCTGCGTAAGATAGAAAGTATTTGTGAAATTTGAATCTGCTTTAATTGATGGGCAACCTCATGCTAATTAGTAGTTTTTGAATTTGCTGTAATCGAGAAAGAGAGGCCTAAGCCATACAAAATTCTAAGTAGAGTGTCAATTTTTGGAGTTGTATCCAGAGTCTCAATTTTGGCTAATTGTGACTGGGACATGCCAATTTTTTTTGCCAATTGGCACTGGGTAATTTTTTGCTCCCGTCGTGTACTAACAATTTTGAGAATGATTTCTTGAATTGCGGCATCTTCAGGGGATAAAGGATGTTCTTTGTTAAATTGCTGCCAAGTCATCATGAGGTTGCTCCTTTTCTTCTTAAGTAGTCATGTTTTTCACGGAGAGCTTGTTCTAGCTCCCTCACTGGTGTTTTCTGGGTTTTTTTAGTAAATAGGTGTAATAGAATAAATTTATTCTTGTTATCATGAAAAAAAATAATCCGATCACGATGGGGTCTGAGCTCCCATAATTTTTCTCTATTTAAAAATTTGATGTAAGGCATGCCGGCACTAAGTCCAAGATTTTCCAAAATATTTAGGTAGACTGCAACTTTTTTGTACTGTGTTGGATTATGAAAATACAAGTCCTCTAGCCAGTCTTTGATTTGAGAATGTCCATTGCTTTTTGTATAAAAGATTATCTCACCCATTATCTTCTCCTTAATATAGCAAGGTCTAAAAAATATATCAAGTTTGCTATAAAATTTTAGACTTCTTTACCTAAAATACGTAAGTCGAAAATGAATTCATTAATTTGCAGAGCGCAAATTTTAAAATAATCAGAGCTTTAATACTCTCAAAAAATCCTATCTTATAACCACAAATCCAAGAAAAGAGGTGCGCTATGAAATCTTTTGGCACAAGAGAGCATCGGCTGGAATACAAAAAAAGAGTCGGCGCCTATGGGATTATTCAAAATACACAGCAAAAATTTTTGACTGTTGCCGCAGAGGATGGCTATTTGTTTTTAGTTGGCGGAGGCCTCGAAGAAAAGGAAGAGCCAATTGCTGCCCTTCAGCGGGAAATTTTAGAGGAAACAGGTTTTTCAGCCCATGTTGGTAAATTTTTAGGACAGGCTGAAAAGCATTGGGTATCACCACAATATCCTGAGTGGTCACAGCATAATATCGGTTATTTTTACGCCTGTCAGCTACTGGGAAAAATCGCTGCCCCTGTTGAAAAAGAACCCATTTATTGGGCAAGCATGGTGGATTTGGAAAACAGATTATTTCATGAGCATCACTTGTATATGGTAAAACAATTTGAAAATGGCTGGCAAGGAGCAGACTAGTTACTAGAAGTTTTTTCAAAAAGATTGTTAATTTTGGAAAGTCATTTTTCTTTTGACTAGAGAGTTTAAAACCTGTGATAGCTGCTAAAAACTTTTGAGTCTAGTTACCGTGATTTTAAAAAATAGCAAAGAGTTGGCTCGTTTTGAAGGAGTTCCCTAATAATCATCATCTGCATTAGTTGATAAAAGCTAAAAAGTTTGCAATCTGATTCTCAAAATATGAGAACCAAACTGGCAGACTTTTTTATTTTTTTAAATCTAAAAAAGAATAGTCTCTGACATCATAGCGGTTGCGGCTGCGGGAATATTCAAAGGGTTGGCCGTTTTGCAGATAGACAATTTGGCGAATCTCCAAAACGGGATCATGTTCGCCGCAGTTTAAATATTTTTGATCATAGCTACTGCTTTTGTCCGCGTGAATAGTGCGATAGGCTCCGGTAATTTTAAAGCCCAGCTCATTTAAAATATATTGATAGATAGAGGACTCCAAGGTTTCTTTTTTTAAATTTGGAATCAAGTGAATCGGCATGTAGGTGTGCTCCAAAATAAAGGGCTCGTTTTCAACGATGCGCAGACGAACAATTTTATACACCGGCTCCTCTTCGGTGATATGTAGGCGCTCTTGGACGATGGCATCGGGAAATTCAACGCTGAATTCAATGACTTGGCTAATCAGTTTGCGGCCAGCTTCGGCCATTTCCTGACTTAAGCCGCCGTACTCAGAAAGCGTTGATGTGTCCTTAGTCAAAAAGGGCTGTCGCAAAACAGTCGTGCCCACTCCTTTTTTTGAAGTCAACAATCCCTCCAGAGTTAAAATATCTAAGGCTTTTTGGATAGTCATGCGACTGACTGAAAATTCTTTGACCAAATCAATTTGTTTTGGCAATAGCGAATCAGGCGGATAGATATCACTTTTGATGCGGTTTCTAATTGTATTGGCAATTTCTTCGTATTTTGGCATTTTTTCCACCTCAAAAATATTATAGCTAAATTTGTTTGTCTAGACAATCGTGAAAAAAGCCAAAGCAAAGGGATGAGCTTTGCCTTGGCTTTTAGATTTGAGACTAGATATCACTGACTTCTTGGCGGTCTAGCATCCGCATGAATGGATACCAAAGTGCTGCGACGATGAGGAAATCGACAACTTGCAAGGCGCCACCTAACCAAGAATTAGTTGCTAAAATTCCGCTGGCAATAATCGGTACCGTCCAAGGAACTGAAACGCCGGTTGGTGGCGGTACGATACCGGCCGCCATGACCAAATAATTTAGCGTGGTCACAACTAATGGTGCGAGGACCCAAGGAATAAGAATGGTAGCATTTAACACAATTGGCAGACCGAAGATAACCGGTTCGTTCACATTAAAAATTCCGGGGGCCAAAGCCAAGCGGCCAATGTCACGATATTGTTTTTTCTTCAACACGAAAGCCATAATAATGACAACGGCTAAGGTCATACCAGAACCTCCCAATCCGACGGTAAAAGTTTCCATGAAAGGTTTGGTGATGATGTGAGGTAAATCTTGCCCCGCTTTATAGGCATCCAAATTTTCCAACATTAAAGTATTCCAAATTGGATCCATTACTGAATTGACAATAATTTGTCCGTGTAAACCAAAAAACCATAAGAACTGAACTAAAAATAAAGCAATCAAAGTGGCTGGTAAACTACTGCCTAAACCAGTTAATGGTTTTTGAATGACTTCATAAACAACATCATGCAGATTGGCATTGAAAACGCCAGTCATAATTGCATTGATAATCAGAAAAACAGTTAAGGTGACAACCGCCGGAATTAACGCGGCAAAAGATTTAGTAACAGCCGGTGGCACTCCATCGGGCATTTTAATCTGCCAACCTCTTTTTGTGATGCGGCAGTAAATTTCTGTAGCTAAAAAGGCAGCAAGCATACCAATAAACATCCCTTTAGCTCCTAAGCGATCTAAAGACAACACGCCTGAAACTTCCTCGCCATTTTCTAACACCATGAAGAAGGGAGTTAAAATTAAGAAACTTGCAAACGCAACGGCCCCGCCGAAAATTCCTTCGACATCATAAGATTTTGATAAATAATAGCCGATACCAAATGTAACAAAAACCGTCATAATGCTCATGGTTGCATTTTGCCCATTGCCAAAAAGTGTAGATAGCGTTCCCTTCGTTGCATCGCTGAAAAAAGGTAAATTGTTAATTACTACGACAATTGAGCCGAACATTGTCAATGGAAATGACAACATAAAGGCATCCCTTAAAACGGCTAGATAACGATTTTGCCCAAGCTTATTTGCTAAGGGCATAATTTTTTCTGATAGTTTATCCATAAACCCATTCATTTTCTTCACCTCTAAATTTTTCTTGCAATCGATTACTTTCATAATTTAGCAGAATTTTTCGAGTATGTCTAGTCATAGTTTTAAAAATGATTGATTTAATTCCTTTTGTTAGGTATCATATACTTAAAACATAAGAGAGGAAGAATAGGATGCAATATAAATTTCCAGAAAACTTTTGGTGGGGCTCTTCAGCGAGTGGACCGCAGACGGAAGGACGTTTCCCGAATGATGGGAAAGGAGACAGCATTTGGGATTTTTGGTACCAAGAGGAGCCGAAAAAATTTTTTAACGGCGTAGGACCAGAAAAAACTTCACAGGTCTATAAAAAATATAAAGAAGATATTCAGCTGATGAAAAAAATTGGTCACAATTCTTTTCGGACATCGATTCAATGGAGTCGTTTGATTCCCGAAGGCCGGGGAGCTGTTAATCCTGAAGCTGTAAAATTTTATAACAGCTACATCGACGAACTGATTGCCAATGGTATTGAACCATTTTTCAATTTGTATCATTTTGATATGCCGATGGCGCTGCAAAAAGAAGGCGGCTGGGTCAATCGCAAAACGGTGGATGCGTATGTTGAGTTTGCCAAGACTTGTTTTGAATTATTTGGCGATCGTGTGAAGAAATGGTTTACCCATAATGAGCCGGTTGTACCAGTTGAGGGTGGCTATCTCTATCAATTTCATTATCCAAATGAAATTGATATGCGCAAGGCAGTGATTGTTGGCTATCATGAGAATTTAGCCAGCGCGAAAGCAATTGAAGTCTATCATGCCATGAATTTACCTGGTGAAATTGGAATTATTTTGAATTTGACGCCAAGTTACCCGAGGGATGAAGCAAATCCAGAAGATGTGAAGGCCGCAAAAATTGCCGATGCTTTCTTCAACCGTTCATTCTTGGACCCAGCTGTTAAAGGCGAATTTCCTGAAGAATTGGTGACAATTTTAAAAGAGTTGGATATGCTGCCGGAAATTCAAGCTGGCGATTTAGATACAATTAAAAATAATACCGTCGATTTGCTGGGAATAAATTATTATCAGCCGCGGCGCATCAAAGCCAAGGAAACACCAATCGATCATAGTCATGGCCCGATGCCGGATGATTATTTTGATAATTATGATATGCCCGGCAAAAAAATGAATCCTTATCGTGGTTGGGAAATTTATGAAAAAGGCATCTACGATATTTTGACGAATACCCGGGAAAATTATGGCAACATTCCGTGTTTTATTTCCGAAAATGGTATGGGTGTTGAAGGGGAAGAAAAATATATTAATGCTGATGGCCAGATTGAAGACGACTACCGGATTGAATTTATCAGCGGTCATTTAAAATATGTCTCCCAAGCAATCGCTGAGGGCACTAATTGCTTAGGCTATCATATGTGGACTTGCATGGATAACTGGTCTTGGATGAATGCCTATAAAAATCGCTACGGGTTTATTGCCGTTGACCTTGATCAAGATGGCAAACGGACCATCAAAAAATCCGGCTACTGGTTTAAAGAATTGGCCGAAACTAATCAATTTGAAGCTTAATTAATATCGGTTACTCAAAGAATCAACGCCGTAAAGTTAGAATTTTCTTCTGACTTTGCGGCGCTGATTCTTTTTTATTGGCTCGCATGTTTTCCAGCAAATACCATTACCTGCTGAAGATAATGCAGTAATTTTTCGTCGATAGCTTGTTGACTCTCTATTGTTCCAGTTAAGGAATAGCGCAAATGGTCTAGAATTTTCCGTTGAGCAGTCAGTTGGTGATAATCAATCAATTCTTCAGCAAAATGATAAATTTCGCGGGCCTCATGCCAATGGGCTAAACCTGCCAACTGCATGAAATAGTTCAAAGATAAATTGACCAAGTAAGGAGTTTCCAAAAGTGTCTGTTCCCGCAGATATTTTTTTCTGGCAGCGTAATAAAAAATCTGATTTTCAGCTAAAGCATAAAGATGAAAAAAAATATTATACTGTCTAAAATCCTGACTATACCAGGTGTCATTGCGCAAAAGTGTGTGGCCAGCTTGTTCTTTTATTTCTAAATAGGTCAGCGAGGGGTCCTCTCCAGCAATTAAGAGGACATAATTAGTCAGCAGAAATAAATCAGCAAAATCTAGATTTTTTTCGGCTAAGCTGGAGAGTCGGTGATTGATTTTTTTTATAGTTGCCAAATCCCCCAAAGCTTCAGCGGCGACAATTTGTCTGCGCAAGTTTTGCAGCAGCTGGTAATCAGCCGAACACAAGGCTAAAAATTCTTCCACGCTAATGTTTAAGCGCCGCAATAATTCTAATACCTTATCAAAGCTAGGGATATACAGCTCATTTTCAAAATTAGAGAGGTTTGAACGGGACATAATTCCGGCGGCTAAAGTTTCCTGACTAACTCCTTTAGCTCTGCGCACCGCTTTTAAATTTTTCCCATAATGCATCGGCTTACATCCTGTTTGTTAGTATACTGAAATTTTTAAGCGACCGTCAGCAGTTCTTTTTATACTCAGTGTAGCACAGGTCAGGGAGGTTTTTTTATGAAAGCAAAGCAGCGCAATAGCAAAATATTATTATCTGGCACGTTGATTTCTAGAGTCTGTTACTTTATGAGTGTTCCTTATCTGGCAATTTATTTGAGCCAAAAAGCTGGCTTCACTCCCGCTGAAGTGGGCTTGATTGTTGGCGTCAATCCTTTATTGAGCGTTCTGTGTTCCTTTTTTCTGGGAAAATCGTTGACCGGATAGCCTTAAAAAAGCTGTTGATGGCAGTACCAATTGTCTGGGGTGTAATTTTTTTAGGTATCTCACTGGCAGAAAACTTTTCTCAGTTTCTCCTACTAAATGCAGCAAACGGTATCTGTTATGTTCTCTATGAACCGGCTTGTAAAAAAGCCCTCAGTTTATCCGGCGGAAAAAAACGGCTACTGCTCTTCAATCTACGCTATGGCGCCATTAATCTTGGCGCTGTTTGCGGGCCCTTGCTCAACTCCTTTTTTCATCTGGAACAAACCGTTCAGCCTTATCTTTTTTTAAGCTTGGCTTATCTAGTGGTGGGAATCGAAAATCTTTTTTTAGTAGAAGATAGCTTGCAGATGCCTGCGGAGAAAAATTTTACAAAAGAAAATCCACGACCAAATTTCAAATTGAAAAAATCTTTTATTTGGCTTTTACTGGGCGTGGCCTGTTCTTATTTTGGCTATTCACAGCTCAACTCAACAATCGCCCAATTTTTGACTTGGCGCTCACCCGAAGGCGGAGAGCTATATAGCTTATTGTTATCTTTAAGTGCCATTTTAATCATTTTGCTGCAATTTCCAATTTTGAAAATCAGCAGTCAGCGGTCCTCTTCCAGTGTACTACTCCTGAGCAATCTTTTATTTGCTGGCAGTCTGCTGACAGTTCTGCAATTTCCAAATTTATTCTGGTTGTTGTTATTTATTTCTGGCTACTCACTTGCTGAATTATTATTAGGTGCTCGTTTTGATTATGCGGTGGACCAATTGGCGCAGGAGTATGAAAAAGGTGTTTACTTCAGTATTTCAGAGGTAGTCAAAATCGGCTCTACCCTCGGGCCGATTGTCGGCGGCAATTTGATTAGTCTTTGGGGATGGCACAATTCGCTGCTGATTTTTTTACTCTTAGCCGGATTAACTGTCTGCGGTAGTTTTTTTCTGGGGCGGGTGGAAAGAAAATAAAAAAAGCCTGCTAGTGATTCAGACTTTTTTCGTTTTCCAATAAAGGGCGATTTTTCTGATACTGATGATCATCAAGCTGCCTAACGATAACCAAATTCCATAGCGCTGAATTTCAGTTCCACCATACACGACCTCAATCTTATTTTCTCCAGCAGGTACATCGATACCGATAACGCCATTTTGTTCATAATAATCGGTTGGGGTACCGTTTACTTCAATCTGATAGCCAAGATAATAAAATTTTGGTAATTCTAAGGCTGTGGCGTCTGTAGTTGTGAGCTCGTAAGTATCTTTTTGATAACTGTGGGTGATAAGCGTGCGGTATTGGTGGAAATCATTGATTTTGGGATATGGATTTTGCAACAGATAATTAGCGGGTGTGTCTTTTTTGATGTATTCTTTTCCGTGCCCCAATTGACTGCTATCAAAATCAGTGTAATTTTCGTTATCTAAAAATGAACTTTGATTATATTCCGAGCGGGCATAGACATTGCCATTAAAGCTGATGGTCAAAAAGCAGATTGCCCAGATAGCTAAAATGAAATTGAATTTATTTTCTAAGTTGATTAAGTGGCTGACTAAGAGTGCCGCTAGGAGAGAGCCAAAAAAGCTGACAAAGATTAGTAAGCGCCATGGAAACTGGACCACGGCTAAAAAGGTATCTTTAAAAAGAGACCAGAAAAACAGATTGGTCGATAGTAGGATGAATACGATGGTAATGGCTAGCAGTAGTTTTTCAGTTTTTGATATTGTTTTAAAGAGAAGCAAGCCAGCAATGATAGCGATTAAAATGAGAATGCCGAAATTAGGGTCCAGTCCGTCAGCTGAACGGCCGGCATTTGAGATAGTGTTTTGTAATAACGTCCCCAAAGAAAAATCAAGGCCGGAACTCCACAAGCTGGTTTTAGAGAAATTAAACGCAATAGCTGAAACTTGTTCAAGGTATGGCAGCCAGAACCAAGCAGAGAATAAAAGCGTTGCTACAGCAGCCTTTACTAGCGTGATAAAGGCCAGCTTAATAGCAGTTTTTTTTGCATTTAGAGTCCAGATACCAAAGAAAATAATCACTGCGATGACAGTGTAAAAAGCAGTAATCAAATGGCTGGCGATTAAAAAAGTTAGACTGGAGGCCAACAGCAGCCAGTTATTTTTCTTAGCAAATAGAATTTGGTGTAGGGCATAGAAAACCAGAGGGATAAAAGCAAAGGCGATCGTTTCTCCCAGAGCGCCACGAATATTTTGGTCAATGAGGCGATATGTGGACAGAGTATAAAACGATGAAAAAAGTATGCTGACTTTAACTGGCTGGCCAAATTTTTTACAGCAAAGAAACGTAATTGCAGCTGTTATAAAACTCACAGTGAAATGAAATAAGTAAAAAGCTTGGCTAAAATTACAGCCAAGGAGCCGGAAAAGGCCATAAGGAGCCAATAAAATAGAAGGGTAAAAAAGATCAGCGGCATAACCAAAATTATTTCCCATACTGCTAAAGATTCGCGGGAAAAAATCTAAATGCTTCAGAGCTTCAGCATAACTTTCTAAGCGATTTACATGAAAATGAATGTCGTCTTGCCAGTAGACAAAATTTCCTAAAGCCGCTGGAAAAATAGACAGCAGAGCAATTAGGGCTAAAATCAATAAAATAATTAAATGCTGGTGCTTCAGCTTGGACAAGTATTTGTTCACAGGAGGCCTCTTTTCTATACTGGCAGAGTAATCGTAAAAAATAAGCTGCTAATTATTAGTATAATATAGTTTTGTTGTTGCTGGCAGCTTTTTTCCAGTAATGCACAACTTATTTCTATGGTATGATAAAGAAATATTATTTTGAAAGAAGGCGGAGGAAATGTTTGCAAGTATTTATCAAGACCCGCTTTTGCAGGACCACTATCGAAAAATTGGCGAGTTTGAAGATGCGACTGGTGGCTGGGCTTATCATAATTGGGATCATGTCAACAATGTCACTAAAATGGTGGAGACCATTTTGCAGCAGCTGACGGTGCCCCAAGATTATTTGGAGGCGGCTAAAATTGCGGCAATCTTGCATGATACGGGTGCTCTTCAAGGAAAAGAAGGACATGCGAAAAGAGGTCGAGACTTTGCGAAAGAATATTTCGCAACCCATCATTTGACGCCTCCCCATCAAGAGTTAATCTTGTCGGCAATTGAAAATCACAGCAATGGATTTAATTCAACTGAGTTAATGACTTTGGCTTTGATTTTCAGCGATAAGCTAGATATCACCACGTCTCGCGTGGCGCAGGCTGGCTATCAGGCTGTTGGGATGCGGCAGTTGCAATATATAAAAGAAATTGCGATAGCCATTTCTGAAGAAAAAGTGATGGTTACTTTTAAAGTTTTACCGCAAATAGATTTTGTTGAGTTAGCGGATTTTTATTTTATGAAAAAAGTTTATCGGGCCATTTTAGCTTTTGCTGAAAAAATCGATCGTAGTGGTAGCAATCGTTTTGAGATTTTGTCGTGAAGATGTTGTTAAGATAAAAGCAAATGGTAGAACAAAACATTTTGTGAAAAAAAGCTATAAAAAGGAGTCGTTAGATGAATTTTAGACCAGCAACGCAGCAAGATGCAGAAAAACTAACCGAACTAACTTTTGCGGCTAAAAGTTATTGGCAATATCCACAGGAATATTTGGAATTATGGCGAAAAGATTTGACTATCACGCCAGAATATCTTGAAAAAAGCACTACTGTAGTAGCAGAGAATCAAAAGCAGCTGTTAGGGTATTTTTCAATTGTTTTTGAGGAGGAATATCCAGCAGGGAAATTTTTTCTAGATAATCTTTTTGTCAATCCAACAGTGATTCGACAAGGAATTGGTGCTAAGCTTTTGCAGACAGCTTTTGAGTGGTGCAAAGCAGAAAATGTCGGTGAATTATATGTGGTATCCGATCCCCATGCTCAAGAGTTTTACCAAACATACGGTTTTGAATATCTTAGCGAACGGCCTACAAGTATTCTCGGGCGGACGCTGCCATTACTAGTCTATTCACTTGAAAAGCAGCACTGAGAAATGATTAGCAGAACTTAAACATAGGAGGTCCTCATGAAAATTAACATTCAACCCTTTAGCAATGAAAATGCACAAGAGATTGCTAAATTTATCTGTGACATTCAACGGGAAGATTTCGGCATTGCGATTGGCATAGCAGAGCAGCCGGATTTATTGCAAATTCCGCAGGTGTATCAACAGCCCGGCGGAAATTTTTGGCTGGCTGTTACGGAAGCAGGCCAGCTAATCGGGACGATTGCCCTGGCGAAATTTAACGACCAGCAAGGAGCATTGAAAAAAATGTTCGTGGCTCCAGAGTTTCGCAAGGCGAAGGTCGGAGCAGCTTTGCTGGAGGCGCTGCTGCAATTTGCCCAAAGAGAGCATTTTTCAGAAATTTATTTGGGCACAAATGAAGTTTTTCAAGCAGTCCAGCATTTTTACCAGCGCAATAACTTCATAGAAATTAAAAAAAATGAATTGCCGGCTGATTTTCCAGCTTTGGCAGTCGATAATCGTTTTTATAAACGGCAAGTGATGAAGACATAGAGCTTTCGTTGCTTGCCGCTTATTTTTATGCAGGTTATTTTTAAAAGTTTCGCAGAAAAAAATTTGCGGTTTGCTTGCTATATTTTGCACAAGTCAAGGCATAACAATGGTTCACGGTCGCTTCCCATGCTAAAGTAAAAAACGAGAGAAGAACTTTTAAGAAAAAATTAACAAGAAAGAGTTTTCAATACGACACCTGTCGTAATTTGTCGAAAAAGTGGGTTGCAGCAAGGCTTTGTCAGTTGAGGGATGCTGGGAATTCTGCTACATTTATTGAGCGATAGAATCGGTTGGCTTTTGGCAAAGAAACGTAAAGAGGGAAGACTAGTGAAACACGGAAAAGATGCTTTACAACATATAAAAAATACCTTTACCTTATATATTTTAGACTGGAAACGGATTTTCAAAAATCCGATTGCTACGTTATTAATAATTGCGCTGATGGTCATTCCATCCCTGTATGCTTGGTTCAATATCAAAGCCTTGTGGGACCCGTATTCTAATACCGGAGAATTACCGGTGGCGGTATACAGTGAAGACCAAGATGCGACCTTCAATGACCAGACGATTAATATCGGCGATCAGGTGATTGAAGAACTCCACGACAATGACCAGCTGGGCTGGGTCTTTGTTAAATCAGAAGCGGATTTAGAAGAAGGTGTGAAATCTGGTAAATATTATGCGGGGATTGTGATTCCCAGCGATTTTTCTGAGGATTTATTAAGTTTTACGACTGGCGACATCAAAAAACCGCAAATTGAGTACACCTTGAATCAAAAAATTAATGCGATTGCGCCGAAAATTACCGATAAAGGGGCGACGACGATTCAAACGATGATTTCCAGTCAATTTGTCGGCACCGCCAGTGATACTTTGGTCAAAGTTTTCAATGAAGTCGGCTATGATATTGACGCTAATTTATTAAGCATTAATAAATTAGAAAGTTTGATTTTAGATACAGATGAAAATATGGACACCATTGACGGCTATTTAAATCAAGTGCTGGAGCTGAATGATCAACTGCCAGATATTGAAAATAAATTGGATTTAGCAAATCAGTTTGTTGATTATCTGCCAGAGGTCGATGCCCTTGGGGAAAAATTAATTGATTTAAATGACAAAATGCCCCAGTTAAAACAACAGGCGAGTATTATTTTAACCCTACAGGAAAAAATCCCTGAAATTCAAAGCGCTGGTCAACAGCTGGCAGAAATCGATAGTGATTTTGATTCTGTGGCAAACACGATGACCGAAGGAATTGACGAAGCTAAACAAGGGCTGCAAATAATCCAGCAGGTGCAAACGGCTTTGCCGGAGATTGAACAACTAGGCCAACAGGCAGATGAGTTTGCGACGGCGACTAAAAATGGAGCAGAGCAGCTGCAAAATGCGCTGCCTAGCATTACTAGTAGTGTCAAAGTAGTGGTGGAATCTATCGGCAACATTGCGACTACCACGTCTTCTATTAGCGCAACGATTCAAAGTGCGATTGCCGATAATCAGCTGACTCCTGATGAAAAAGCTGCAATTAAACAAAGTCTGCAGAATTTCTCTGACAGCTTGACGCAACAGCAAACTACTATTGATAACTTAATTAGTTTTTTAAATGATTTGCAAAATGCTGCTGGGAACACAGATTTGGCCACGATTATCAGCAGTCTGCAAAATGCCAAAACTAATTTGGCAACACTGCAAACACGGGTCAATAATTTAATTTCAGCGGTGGACTCAGATGATTTCATCAATCAAGCCAATAGTCTACTGACAGAACTTCAGACAGCGGCTGATGCCGTTGCCAACGTGGCCGCAAGCATTGATGCTGACAGTATCGGCAATACGGTTAGTACAATTTTGACTGATTTAATCACAACGATTGATACCGCGCAGGGCTTGTTGAATCAGGCGCAACAAATTGATTTTAATTCGCTGCTGGCCTCGACTTCGACCACCGTCAGCAACGCCATTTCCATTTTAGAAAAATATCAAGCGCAGCTGCCGGCAATTCGCCAAGAGGTCCACGATGCCAGCACGATGCTTAACGACAACATGGATACCATTGTCGCAGCGATTAATAAAGGCGCTGATTTATATAATAATACCTTGCCAACTTTGGAAACACGGCTAAATACCGCTGCCAATTTTTTGAAAAATGATTGGCCGGGTATTGAAGCCGACATCCAAAACACACTGACGACGGTCAATGAAAAATTACCTGAATTAAAAACGGCGCTAAGCTCGGCTGTGGATTTAATCAATAACGATTGGCCGAGTATTAAAGCCGGCATTCAAAAAGCCGCCGGTGCGATTCGGCAAGGGGAAAGTGAATATGACTTAGGCGAAATTATCAAACTCTTAAAATCAGATGCAACTGCCGAGAGTGATTTCTTTGCCAATCCGGTTGACTTACAGGAAAATATTTTATATCCGATTGACAATAACGGCTCCGCCAGCACGCCGTTTTACACGGCGCTGTGTTTGTGGGTGGGGGCAGTTCTCTTCTCCAGTATCGCCACAACGGAGTATTTCTTAGATAAAAAAGACAAAGGTAAATTTTCTAAACGGGAAACCTACTCTGCCCGACTGTTGACATTTTTAACAATGGGGTTAGCTCAAGGAATTATTGTTGTCTTAGGAAATATTTTCTTACTGGGGGTTGATGTGGCGCAACCAGTATATAGCGTGATTTTTTCACTATTAATTGCCCTCGTCTTTTCAATGATGGTGTATACCCTAGTTGCGTTGTTCGGCAATGTCGGCAAGGGAATTGCGATAATTATTCTCGTACTGTCGATTTCTGGTGGTGGCGGGAACTATCCGATTCAAGTCTCTGGGAAATTCTTCCAATTAATCAATCCGTATCTGCCATTTACCTATGCGGTTGATTTGCTGCGGGAATCCGCCGGCGGTATTTATTGGCCCAATGCTATGACTTATATTGCGATTTTAATCGGCATTTTCATCGTCTTTGCGGTCATCGGCGTTTGGTTCTATCCATATATTGTTGATAAACTAAAAGTCTTAACGAAGAAATCCCATGAAAGTCATATTTTCCATTAAAAATTTATTATCTGGTTTCATGGTTTCTACCTGTAATCAAGATTGAAATTTTTGAGAATCTAAGCAGCTTGTATAAAGTCCTCGTCCAAATTAGGCGGGGACTTTTTTCAGTGGTCGAAAAATCGGCAAAATATTTTTCTGATTTGTGAAATGTCTCTCTTTGTCGCTTTTTTATTTGGTATAATGGGCTGATGAAGAGGGGGCACTTGCATGAATGAACAATTATTTATAATTTGCATTATCTTAGCGGTGATTGTGCTGCTAATTGCTTTTAGTATTTGGAATAGTATTAAACTGCGGCGGCAGGTTCGCTATGGTTGGGGGAAATTACCCAACTCCACCGCTTTTGATAAAGAAAAAAGTTTGAAGGAAGCCTATTTAGAAGCTAGAAAATATCACACTACCGATAGTGAAGTCGATGACATCACTTGGTATGATTTGGATTTAATTGATATTTTTGACCAAATCAATCACACCTATTCCAGTATCGGTTCTGAAGCCTTGTATCAGCGGCTGCGAAGTTTTAATTTCAGCGAAGCCGACCAAGCAGAGCTGGAGGAATTAATCACTTTTTATCAGGAAAATCCCCAGCAGCGGGAAGATGTCGAGTATGCCTTTGCTAAATTAGGCAAACGGGACAAAAACTTTGTTGTGCGCTATTTATCCCAAAGCGCAACTAATCGTTTAGGTTCCCTCTGGTTTTTTATTTTACTGGGGCTGCTGCCGTTTTTTGGTATTTTATTGCTATTCCTTAATTTAGGCATTGGGCTTTTTATTGCTTTAGGGGCAATTATTTTTAATATTGTCTACTACCAGACGAAAAAACAAGAACTCGATATGGAATTAAGCAGCATGTCTTATCTGGTGCAGTCGATTAGCACTGCTAAGAAAATTTCTAAAGTCGCAACGCCAAAACAAGCAGAGATTAAACAATCCCTCAAGCCGTTGCAGAGTATTTTAAAATTTGCCGTCTCCTTTAGAATTAAATCTAATAGCGAATCGGAAATGTTTTTTGAATACATTAATATTATGCTGATGCTGCCGTTTATTTCCTATCATTTTGTTGTCGACCGGATAGCCAAGCACAATCAAGAAGCGATTGATTTGTGGCAGGTCTTAGGCAAGTTGGAGGTAGCCGCAGCCGTCTTGAATTATCGCTCACTGCTGCCAGTCAGCTGTCCGCCGACCTTTCAAAAAGGCGGCATCGAAGGAGAAACAGTTTATCATCCCCTCGTTGAAAATGCAGTAGCCAATCCCGTTGACTGGCAGAAAAATACACTGGTGACCGGCTCCAATGCCTCCGGAAAATCCACCTATGTCAGAGCGATTGCCTTAAATTGTATTTTAGGGCAAACGATTTATACCTGTTTGGCGGAAGAATTTATTTTAGAGCGGGGTCATGTGTTGACCTCAATGGCGGTGGAGGATGATATTTTTGAAGGCGACAGTTATTTTGTCGCTGAAATTAAATCCATCAAGCGGGTTTTAGAAAAGGTGAAAACCAAAGAACGCTGCTATTGTTTTATTGACGAAATTTTAAAGGGAACCAATACAATTGAACGAATTTCCGCCTCCGCCAGCATTGTCAAATGGCTGAGCGACTACCCATCATTAGTCTATGTGGCCACCCACGATATTGAACTAACCGAAATTTTGAAAAACTATTGTACAGATGTCCATTTTGAAGAACAGGTGACAGAAGGCCAAGGGGTCTCCTTTGATTATGTCTTGCGCCAGGGACCAGCCAGAACCCGAAATGCAATTCGCTTATTGAAGGTTCTGGATTATCCAGATGCGATTGTTAAAAAGGCTCAAGATGAAGCTGAAAGTTTTGATACCACCCGCCAGTGGCCGATTTTTGAATAGGTTCGGCGCTGAAATTTTTGGTAAAGAGACAATTTCGTTTCACGGCTAAAAAATTTCTGAGGTGAAAGATGCAGAATAAGGCAAGTATTGAAGTGTGGCTGTATAATTCAAAAATAGCCAGCCTGCTAATTTTGCAAGTAGACAATTTCGATTATACTTTTTGGCAGCCAATCACTGGTGGCATTGAAAAAGGCGAGACCGCTCTGGCAGCGGCCATGAGAGAAGTCAATGAAGAGACAAGTATTCAACTGGCACCAGAAAAATTGATTTCTTTAGGCCATCAAAAAGTGTTAGTTGAAGCTGAGCAGTTGTTGATTCAAAAAGAAGTCTTTTTAGGGATTACTGAAGAAACGTTGGTAGTGATAGCAGCGGCAGAACATCAAGCATATCGTTGGCTACCTTGGCAGTCAGCAATTGAAAAACAGCTTTATTGGCCGAATAATCAAACGAGTTTGCAGTTGGCCAAAAAATATATTTCTAGCTTTTTAAAAAATCAATAAAAGCAATTTTGAAAAAAAGATAGCTGCTAAACCAGCGGAGCAATTTTGTAGTGGCCCCAAAATGTTAGATTTTTGGTCTAACTTTTGGACGTCGGTACATTTATCCGGGTTTAACAGCTATTTTTGTTGTCCATTATTTTTCCGTATAGGGCCTTTCAAAGTTTTGCATCAGCAAAATTCCGGCCATAAAGCCAATTAGCAATTTTTCAAGAGCCAAATCTAAAATAATAATCCGATACCCATTTGGCCAAAGAGGATTACCTTTACTGACCGTTAAGACTTTTCGACCCGCTTGCATGACGTCAAAATTTTTGGTGAGCCAGCCGGGACTGATGCTCAAAGATTCTCCCTGAATTTGATAGCTGGTGCGAAAGGCTTCGATATCTTTTTTGATGCGCACTTGTTTGAAACCGGTCATCTTAATATAGAAACGAGGTAGGAAATTGAAGCGCCGCTGACTAATTTCTCCGATTTTTTTCTCATTATGATACAGGTGATAGCTTTTAGGTGTTGGCAGCAAACTGACTTCCTTTACTTGATAAATAGCATTGCCAAAGCTATCCATAAATTCAAAATCCCGGCTAGTATTCAAAGGTTGATCCTTCACATAAAATTCTTTCATCTTCAATTCCTCCCGTAATAATTGATCGAGGGAAAGTTGAAAGAGGTCGGCAAGTTGAATCAAGCTGGCAATATCTGGTAAATTGCGGCCGACTTCCCAACCAGATAAGGCTGAACGAGAAACATTTAAATGCTGAGCAAGCTGTTCTTGCGTCAATCCATGATGCAGGCGCTGCTCTTTAATTTTTGCCCCAATATCCATCTTTGTCCCCCTGATTTTATTATGACAAGATTCTGCTAAATTACACGATGTATTGTGTGTCATTCTTATTATTCCCTTTGACACGTTGCGTGTCAAAGGGGACAGATAAAAATGGCTGAGTCAAATATCATTAAAGGAAAAAGCAAGCTAATTTTTGAAATACTTTCCTCCTTTCTTTCTTAGTTTTTATCTTTTTTTCGCTGAAACTGCCCGGGGGTAATTCCTTCAATTTGCTTAAAAACACGGATAAAAGAGTTCACGTTTTTAAATCCAACAATTTCAGAAACCTCCTGAATTAAGACATTACTAGAAGCCATAATATTTTTAGCTTTTTGGACTCTTAGATTATTTAAGTAAGTCTTAAAAGTCATATCCAGTTTTTCTTTTATTAACCGGCTTAAATAAGATTCAGTGAGACCAAACTTTTCAGAGATAGCACCTAAGTATAAATCTTCTTGATAATTTTCGTTGATGTAGTGAATAATTTCGTCGATTTTTGAAATACTTGAATTTGAAAGTTCTTGAATACTTTCAATTAAGTGACTAAAAATATTCTCTAAGGCCATATTTACTTGTTCTGGGCTTGTTCCATAACGTAATAACTCAAAGTCATTTTTGTTTTCCTTATAAAAAGTTGCTGAGTCAAGATTTTTTTCAACGATAATTCGTTTGATAGTTAAGCTGAAGGCAGTTGTAAAATCAAAAATGTTTTTTAGTTCAGCATCATGCTGCAAATTTTCGCTGAGAATATGCTCAAATATTTGAGTGGCGTGTCGAAAATCTTCAACCTTCAGGTAATGAATCAGTTGTTGCTCCTCTTCAACCGAATAAGAAAAACTTGTCCCAACATACTCTTGTTCAAAATGCGTCTGTTCAGATAACGATTCTGTGAAGGATTCAATTAACCAATCATAGGATTCAAGAAAAACAGATTTAAACGTTTGGATATTGCTAAAGGGCTTAGATAGAAAATAGTAGATATTCAAGTTTGCAGAATCAGCAATATTTTCCCGGAAATTATCGAGGGCAGATAAAATCTCTGATTGGCGATAACCAGTTATGATTACGGCGAAGTTGTTTTCATTAAAAGAAATTGTTTCAAAATTACTTTCGGGGACAATTTCCTGCAACAGTAATTTTCGAGCCCTACCGATTTCGGCTGTCTCAAGTGCTGCATCTTGAGTAGTACCTTCCAAAAAGGAAAGGAAGACGATAAAACCTTTACTATTTAAATGTTCAAGATGGAAAGATGGTAACAAATTTTTTGTTTGCATAATATCATACTGGTTAAGCAGTAGATTCTTGATAAAGAGTTCCTTGATTTCTTCTGAGACTTTTCTGTGAAAAGAATTGAGGCTGGTGGAACGCTCAATAATTTCATTCATTGCTAACGATAGGTCACTATCAGACAAATTAATACTTGAATTAGATTTTACAGTGTTAAGTGCTTGGAGATACGGTTCATAGGTGCGTTTACTTAATACAAAGAGTAAAAATGAGCCAATTATTCCCAGTAACAAGACTGGTAATAATAAAGAAGAAATTGTAGTAAGGGATACGCCGGAAAAGTTATCTTGAGACAGCAGGGCAAAGGTTAAGAATGGAAATAAATCGGATTCTTTAGTTATCCCAGCAGGTTCAAGGTTTTCGCTAGAAACAGTATTGCCAGTTGAGATATTTTGCAAATTTCCTTCTGGATTAACCGCCTGGGTACTGATTATTTGTAGATTGTTTAGAGGTAAAGTAGTCATCTCATTTTTATTCCAGTATGCCAAAAAGTAAGTTGTTTCATCAGCAATAGCTTTTTTATAAATTAAAATGAATTGATCATTTTGTGTCTCCACGACTGAAACATCGTATTCTGAATTGACAATCTCATTTAATAAAGTATCAACACTGGAATTTTTAGTTAAAAAGTTTAAGAAATCAAACTTTAAAAAATAGCCATCTGAACTAACTACAAGATTGTTCTTCAAATTCATCACAGCAACAGAATAACTAGGAGTCTTCATAAGCACATTATTGGCTTTAATTTCATCGTATACTTTTGAATACAAATCATAGTCTGTCATAGAGGTTTGACTATATTCGACCACGGATGGTTGATCAGCCAGTGAAGTAAATGAACTCATGGCAAAATTCATTTGCTGATCCAGCTGAAATGAAATGTTTTGTAAAAGAAGTTGCGACTTCATATTCTCTTCAGCGTGGTGCTGATCAATTTCATTTTTTGCAAAAATGTAAATCACAAAAATGGAATAAATAGAAATGACTAGTAAAAAAGAAAAGAAAATTTTTCGGTAGGTTTTTGATTTCATAATATTTTACTATTCCTTTCATGGAAACAAGCACAATATTGGTTGCGTTTTCACAATTATCTAAAAAAAGCGAGGGCTTGTCAATGAAGGTTATTTAATAAAAATACTCACTTTTTTACTTAGTCTACAAAAATGATAATATAGTCAAGAAAACGATATTTTTCGAGAAAATACGAATTTACGGAGGGAAGAAAACTGCGTTATTATAAAAGCGCTTACAGAGGGTAGGCTTGTTAAAAATTTAGATTTAGGAGGAAGAAGTAATGGTGTTTAAAAAGAAAATGGCATTTGCAACAGGTTTGTTTTGTGCATCACTAGCATTGGGTGCTTGTGGAGGGTCAGATAATTCCACAGCTGATAGCGGCAGTAGTGGAGATAGTTCAGGGAAAACCGAAGTAAAAATCACTTGGCGTAACACGGGTGATAACGATAAGATGACCAATTATTTAAACGAAACATTTATCCCTGAATTTGAAAAAGAAAATGATGATATTAAAATTGTTTTATCGCCAATCACCGCAAGTGAAGGAGATTATTTCTCAAAAGTTGCTCTATCTATGCAATCAGAAAGTACTGCCCCAGATATAGTAGCAGAAGATACTTTTATGTTAAATTCTGATGCCAATGCAGGTTACTTAACTAATCTAGATTCTTATTTAGCAGATTGGGATCAATGGAGCAATTATACAGAAGAATTAAAAACTGGTGTAACTGCTCAAGACGGCAGTGTCTATGCTGTCCCGGGTACTTCTGATTCGCGGGGAATCTGGTATAACAAAAATGTTTTTGAAGCGGCAGGTTTGCCTACAGATTGGCAACCGGAAACTTGGGAAGATATTATTTCGGCAGCTGAGGCAATCAAATCTTCTAACTCTGATGTGATTCCATTTGCAATGGGGGTTGCTAAAGCCAATGGAGAATCGGTTTCAATGCAAACCTTTGAGATGCTTTTGTACGGAACAGAAGATACTTTATTTGATTCTGAATCTAGAAAATGGATTGTTGATTCGCAAGGTATTATTGATTCCTTGAATTTTGTAAATGAAGTATATAACGAAAAGAGCTTAGGACCATCTCTTTCAATTGCGATTAATAGTAACTATGGTTCTGTAATTTTCCAAGATATGTTCCCTAATGATCAAGTCGGTATGGTCTTAGATGGATTTTGGAGTTCTGGTAACTGGACGGAAACAGGCTCTACACCAGTTGAAAATATGACAGAACGCTTTGGCTTTGCGGCAATGCCAACTCAAGATGGCGGCGAACCACCATTTACAACAATGTCTGGTGGCTGGACTTGGGCTATTCCTGAAAAAGCTAAAAACAAAGAAGCTTCTTGGCGTGTAATTCAAGCATTAGGTGGGGAAGAACAACAAGCCGCCCGTGCGATTGCAGAAGGCAACCTAACTGTTCGTGATGACTCAGCACAGCTACCTGAGTATACTGAACAACCGTTCATTGAAGAAGCAACTTCGTTTTTATCTTACGCACATTTCAGACCAGCTGATGATAAATATCCGAACGTTTCTGTCGAAATTCAAACAATGGTAGAGGCAGTTGCAACGGGTAGTAAAACTCCAGAAGAAGCTGCTGCTGAATATGCAACAAATGTTACAAGAATTGTCGGAGAAGAAAATGTTGAGTAGTTAGCAACGATCGATAAAGTCTGTGACATAAATTTTAAGTGAAATTATTCTAGGCAAAAAATGCATCAAAAGCTACATGCCAACTTATGTCACAGACTATTTATTTGGAGGTGGATCAGATGGAGAAATCGGCACAACTACCCGGCAAAAAGAAGGCATTTTCAGATAATAAGAAGGCAATATTTTTCTTAACACCTTCTTGGATTTTATTATTGATTTTCTTTGTGGGGCCAATTATTTTAACATTTATATTTTCATTTACCAATTTGGCTTTAACTGGTGCAGCGGCAAGTGAGTTGAAATTTATTGGTTTTGAGAATTTTACCCGGATGTTTGGTGATCCGGACTTTAGGACTAGTGTAGTAAAGACAATTGTCTTTGTTTTGTTTTCAGCCGTGATAGGCCAATGTTTTTTAGGCTTTTTAATTGCTTTTATGATGAAAGAAAAAAATAAAACCTTCAGACGAGTTGTCGGCTTAATTATTATCGCAGCTTGGGTGACTCCAGAAGTGGTTGTTTCCTTTTGTTGGGTGGCTTTTTTAAGTGACAATGGAACTGCCAACTGGTTAGTCGGTTTAATGGGCTTTGAGCCAATAGCCTGGTTATTTACTTTTCCAATGGCCAGTGTTGTCATTGCCAATATTTGGCGGGGAACAGCTTTTTCAATGATGGTTTTTCAGTCTGCATTAGATGATATTCCAAAAGAAGTCGAAGAAGCAGCTATTATGGATGGTGCTTCTAGATGGCAAGTCATTCGGAAAATTACTATTCCAATGGTAAAAGGGACTATTTCGACAAATCTAATGTTAGTAACTTTGCAAACATTAGGCGTCTTTACATTGATTTACACAATGACAGGTGGTGGACCGGGTAATCAAACTTCGACTTTACCAGTGTTCATGTATAAGCAAGCCTTTGTCAGTTATCAACTTGGCTACGGAACAGCAATTTCCCTAGTTCTTTTAGCATTAGGGGCGGCTGCTAGCCTAATTTACATGAAAACTCTAAAAGTGAAGGTGTAGGTGAAAGAGATGGTTAAACGCTCTGAAAAAATCGAAACGATTGTTCATTATGTATTACTTTCAGCGTTGGCACTTTTATTTTTATTACCACTATTATGGATGCTTTTTGCCTCAGTTGATACAGGTGCCATCCAGTCATTAAAAATCCCTGAATCAATTACTTTTTCAAATTTTACTTCGATTTTAACTGATCCAAGTATCATTCGCTCTTTTGTAATTGGAATATTAATTTCAGGTTGTCAGGCATTGTTTGTCGTCATCTTATGCGTACTGGCGGCCTATCCGCTATCACGCTATCAATTAAGATACAAAAAAAGTTTTCTGATGACAGTTCTTTTTATGACCTCATTACCAATGACGGCCGTAATTGTGCCAGTTTATCAGCTATTTATTTTCTTAAAATTTCAGGATTCATTGATTGCAGTCACATTTTTCCTAACTGCTTCTTCACTTCCTTATGGTATTTGGATGATGAAAAACTTTATGGATTCAGTTCCTATTGACTTAGAGGAATCTGCTTGGATTGATGGAGCATCTACTTGGCAAGGAGTGAGAAAAGTCGTTGCGCCATTGATGGTACCGGGGATTTTTACAGTCGCCATTTTTACCTTTACAGGCAGTTGGGGGAACTTTTTTGTTCCTTACATTTTAATTCAAACGCCTGATAAAATGCCGGCGTCTGTGACCATCTTCCAGTTTTTCGGGAATTTTGGCATGGTCAATTATGGCAGACTAGCAGCCTTTTCCGTTCTATACACGATTCCGGTTGTCGTGTTATATGCTTTATCGCAAACGTATATGTCTAAAGGATTTAGTATGGGAGGAGCAACAAAAGGATGATTGAACAGTATCTAACGATAAAAAAGCTGAGGAAAAGAATTGATGAGCTTAAGAATTATCGCTATTCACAACTAATTAACTTGCAGGAGTGGCAAGCTCAGGAAGATATTTCAAAAGAAGAGCTTTTCCCACCGAAAGATTTTTCTGGAAAGATTTCATTAGGAGAGCAGTGGCGCGGACGAGATTTATATTTATGGGTTCAAAAAGAGGTTGAAATCCCTGATGATGAAAATTTATGGTTCATCTTTGACTTTGGTCGAACTGGCGGAGGCTATAATGATGGCTTTGAATCTTTAATGTTTATCAATGGTGAGCCTTATCAGGGAGTCGATTCGAATCATAAGGAAGTGTATGTTGACCCAAAATATCGCAACCAAAAAATTAATGTGTCCTTGAAACTTTGGTCTGGACTTGAAGGTGGTGGCCCGGAAATTATTCAAGTACATGAGTTTCGGACAGCCGAATTAGCTAAGCAAAGGCCAACTGCCGACGATTTATTTTTCCTAAGCGACATGGTTTTAAAGACTGCCCAACAGTTAGCAGATGATAATCCAAATAAATATCTGCTAGTTAAGCAGCTAAATAATGCTTTTAACCTAATTGATTGGTCCTCTCCTGGAAGTGAAATTTTTTATCAGTCAGTTAAAGAAAGTGATCATTTTTTAAACCAAGAAATTGATAAATTACCGAAAGACGCCAAAGTAGAAATTACGGCTATCGGACATACCCATATTGATGTTGCATGGTTGTGGCGTTTGAAACATACAGGCGAGAAGGCTGCTCGAAGTTTTTCAACAGTACTTCGCTTGATGGAACAATATCCTGAATACGAATTTTTGCAAACTCAGCCGCAAATTTACAAATATATCAAACAAGCCTATCCTGATTTGTATAAAAAGATTAAAGAACGAATTGCTGAAGGACGTTGGGAAGTCGACGGTGCAATGTGGCTTGAGGCTGACTGTAATATTCCTTCGGGAGAATCACTAACACGACAAATTTTGCATGGTAAAAAATTTGTCAAAGAAGAGTTTGATAAAGACATGCATTATTTGTGGTTGCCTGATGTTTTTGGCTATTCATGGGCTTTACCACAAATTCTGAAAAAATCAGGAATTGAAACCTTCATGACAACGAAAATTAGTTGGAATCAATTTAATCGGATGCCCCATGATACTTTTTATTGGCGGGGGATTGATGGGACTGATATTTTAACTCATTTTATTACGACACCAGTTGTAGGCGAAAATAATGATTGGGCAGAAGAGTGGTTCTATACCTATAATGGCGAGTTGGAACCGGAGTCCGTCTTAGGGATTTATAAAGGTTATGCAGATAAGGAATTGAATAGTAATCTATTGCTTTCC
This sequence comes from Enterococcus sp. LJL90, assembly GCF_056924355.1. Taxonomy (NCBI): domain Bacteria; kingdom Bacillati; phylum Bacillota; class Bacilli; order Lactobacillales; family Enterococcaceae; genus Enterococcus; species Enterococcus sp. LJL90. The sequence goes on from NZ_JBXPBQ010000005.1 coordinate 106,655, forward strand.
TATGGACATGGCGATGGCGGCGGTGGTGTGACCCGCGATATGCTTGAAAATCGACGGAGAATGGACCGAATACCTGGCTTACCAGCAGTCAAAACAGGAAAAGCAAATGACTATTTTACTAAACTACATGAGACAATTGATCACGCAACAGATCCTGTGCATATTTGGGATGGCGAATTATATCTTGAGTATCATCGGGGGACGTATACCTCTCAAGCCTTTGTTAAAAAAATGAATCGTAAAATTGAATTGGCCTTACGAAAACTAGAAATTTTATATAGTTTTAAAGAAATGCAAGAAGCACAGACTTATCCGAAAACACAACTTTATGATATCTGGGAGGTTTTGCTGCGAAACCAATTCCACGATATTATTCCCGGATCCTCGATTAAAGAAGTCTATCAGGATCACAAAAAAAAATTGCGGAAGTTGTTACAGAACTTGAGCAGTTAACAAATGAATTTACCACTGCTAATCAAGATAAGCTTACGCTAATCAATACAGCTAACTGGCAAAGAAATACTTTAGTGACCATTCCGGAAAAACGAACAGGAATCTACAAAGACGCCACTGGAAAAGTAATTCAGAGTGTGAAAGAAGCAGATGGCTACACGCTGCTCATTGAAAATATTGAGCAGTTTGCTCAAGTAAAGCTTGAATTTGAAGAAGGGACAACAGCCGAAACTCAGCAAAAAGCAGTCAACCAAGTTGCTGAGAACAGTTTAGAAACTGATTTTTATTATCTATCTTGGAATCAAAAAGGCCAGTTGACCAGTATTTTCGATAAAGAGGCAAGTCGTGAGGTTTTAGAAGGTAAAGGGAATGTGCTGCAGCTGTTTGAAGATAAGCCATTAAATTACGATGCTTGGGACATTGATATTTTTTACAAAGAAAAAGTAATTGAACTTGAAGCGGATTCTATCACTATTGTGGAAAATAATTCAATCTACACTTCAATTCTTTTTGAATATAGCTTTGGAAAATCTACTCTGTCGCAAGAAATGAGAATTTATAATCATACAAAACGGATTGATTTTCTGACAAAATCTCATTGGGAGGAGCGGCAGCGATTGCTAAAAGCCCGCTTCAACGTTAATATTCGCAATACCGAGGCAACTTTCGATATTCAATATGGCAATGTTAAACGACCTACCCATAGCAATACCAGTTGGAATTTTGCTCAGTTTGAATCTGTCGGCCATCAGTGGGCTGATTTTTCAGAAAGAAATTATGGAGTCAGTCTATTAAATGATAGCAAATATGGTTATGACATTAAGGATAATGTTATGGGATTGACGCTTCTAAAAGGAGGCATTTATCCAGATCCAACAGCAGATATCGGTGATCACGAGTTTATCTATAGTCTCTTACCACATCAGGGGGATTTTGTTGCCGGGAAAACTGTTGAAGAGGCTTGGGAAATCAATGATTCTTTAGCTGTAGCTAATGGTGTAGATCTTGAGAGTCTGAATTTTAAACTCGAAGCAGCTGACCAATTACCACTTATGGTAGATGCTTTGAAGGTGGCTGAAGATGGTAATGGCTGGATTTTAAGAGTACATGACCATACTGGTGGCTCCAGAAAAGTGAAACTTTCAATACCTGCTAAAGAAATTATTGCTACAAATTTGATGGAAAAAAATGAGGAGAAACTTGGAAATAACGCTATTGAGTTTGATTTAACTCCTTATGAGATTAAAACCTTTAGGATAGTTAAATAATTTTTTTTAACAAATAGTAAAGCCTGTGATTAAGATTGCCGTGAAGGTCTTTAATCACAGGCTTTTAAAATTTCACCAAATAACTCTCATCATTTTGCCACAAGACATTAAAACGAGGCGACAGGCCTTGTGAGATATCTTTTGAAGAATAATTTTGGCTTGAACTGATGCACAGCAAATTAGTTAATTGAGAGTCAAATTTTAACAGGAAGTTCTGTGAATTTACGAATATCGAAAATTTTGGAACAAGAAAAAATTTTTTTCACAAATGAATAGATGCAGGTCTTTTGAATATTGAATTTGTTAGATAAAATAATGAGAATCCGCAACAAGACACAGATATCAATTGACTTTAAACCTCGCTAGCAGTAGTATTAGTCGTTGTTTGAGAATGAAAATTTTTAGAGAGAAAATTTCAGAAAGAGGAGTAAAAATTGGATTACTTGAAACGCCTTTTAGTAGGTAAACCGTTAAAATCAGGCGACAACGACGAGCAGAAATTAAGTCGTTTTGCTGCCTTGGCCTTATTATCGTCCGATGCCTTGTCCTCGATTGCTTATGGGACAGAACAAATTGTTTTGGTGCTGGTCACTTTATCAGCCGCTGCTATTTGGTATTCATTGCCGATTGCTGCCTTTGTTATTATTCTTTTAATTTCGTTGACCTTATCTTATCGGCAAATTATTCATGCATATCCCCATGGCGGTGGTGCTTATGTTGTCAGTAGTGAAAACCTCGGGAAGAATGCTGGACTGATTGCCGGCGGTTCATTATTAGTGGATTATATGCTAACGGTGGCGGTTTCGGTTTCGGCCGGCTCCGAAGCCATAATTTCTGCGATTCCTCCGCTTTTTGCTCATCGAGTGGCGATTTCAATTGTAATTGTATTATTGATTATGCTGATTAATTTGCGGGGCCTACGGGAATCTGCCAGCTTTTTGATGTTCCCAGTTTACGCTTTTATCGCTGTGATCACATTATTGATTTTAGTTGGCCTATTTAAAATATTTACCGGCCAAGAGCCGCTAAATGCAACAGCCATTCCGGGAACCGTGATTCCGGGCATCTCAGTGGCTTTGATTTTACGGGCTTTTTCTTCTGGCTCGTCTTCTCTGACAGGAGTGGAGGCCATTAGTAACGCGGTGCCGTTTTTCAAGAAGCCAAGAGCCAAAAATGCGGCGGGCACGCTAGCAATGATGGCGGCAATTCTAGGCTTTTTCTTTGTCGGTATTACTTTTTTAAATTATTGGTACGGCATTGTGCCTGAAACTGAAGTGACGGTCTTAGCGCAGATTGGCGAAGCAGTCTTCGGCGGTAAAAATATTTTATTTTATCTACTGCAATTTGCGACAGCGCTAATTTTAGCGGTGGCTGCCAACACAGGTTTCTCAGCTTTTCCAGTGCTGTCTTACAATCTATCTAAAGATAAATTTTTACCCCATATGTATCAAGACCGCGGCGATCGCTTAGGCTATTCAAATGGTATTATCACTTTGGCGGCTGGCTCCATTGTGCTGTTAGTTATTTTTCAAGGCGCCACAGAACGCTTGATTCCGCTGTATTCAATTGGCGTCTTCATTCCATTTGCCCTATCGCAAACCGGTATGGTTATTCATTGGCGCAAACAAGGAGAGAAATGGCTGAAAAAATCGATTGCCAATTTAGTTGGTGCATTTATTTCTTATAGCATCATTGTGATTTTATTTGTCTATCGGTTAAATGATATCTGGCCATTTTTCATTATTATGCCAATTTTGATCTTCATATTTTATAAAATTCATGACCATTATAAAAAAGTTGCGGAACAGCTGCGCTTGGAAAAAGAAGTTGGCCAGCTTCATGATTTTGAAGGAAATACGGTGATTGTACTAGTCGGCAACGTCACAAGGGCGAATATCGGTGCGTTGAATTACGCCCGTTCAATTGGCGATTATGTCGTTGCAATGCATGTTTCTTTAAATGAAGACGTTGAAAAGGAAAAAGAAATCGAAGCGGAATTCAAATCACATTTTCCAGATGTACGCTTTTCTGTGGTTCACTCTTCTTATCGTTCGATTGAAAATCCGATTATCCGTTATGTCGATTTTGTCAGCAAGCGGGCTGCCCAGCGGAATTTTACGACAACCGTCTTAATCCCGCAGTTTGTCCCCAATAAACGTTGGCAAAATATTCTCCACAACCAAACAAGTCTGCGGCTGCGCTTGCGGCTAGCTTGGCGGGAAAATATTATTTTAAGTACCTATAGTTATCATTTGAAGAAGTAGTAATTTAGTTGAGAGAGTCAGAAAAGCGGTGAAGGCTTCTGACTCTTTTTTTGTGTTGAAATTTATAAAAATGGGTTTGAAAAACTTAATTTTTTTTCTGCAGATTGAGCTATGATAAAGCTAATAAAACGTGCAGGAGTGACTTGCTATGATTCTAAAAAATGGTGTTTTTTCTATTAATATTTCAGATACAGGGAATGTGAAAGAACTGTACCTCTTAGATGATCCTCGCCGGATGAATTGGGTAATCAGCGATGTGTATTTACAAAGCGTCCAATATAACTCAGTGGATAAACTATTCGGCAATTTTGAAATAGAAGTCGAGAATCGTTGGTTTAAGAGTTATAACAATTCTCCTTCAGTGATTAAGAAGGGAAATTGCTGTAGTCTACGCTATGAATTTGATCTCATTGAGGTGTTAGTCAGCTATGATTTAACTGTAACTGATCAATTGGTTTGGAAAATTCAAGTTGAAAATAAACATGGGCTTCCAATAAAAATTCAAAATTTTATTCTTTGGGCTTCTTTTGCATACGCTATGTTTAGAGATATCAATGTTGAAAAAAACATATTTCATTCGGCTGCGTTTTTTCCATCGATTTCAAAAGATTTTTTCAAAGCAGCTATCATGCGACGTACAACTCAGCTAGCGAGTTTAGGTCTGTATCAGCTAAGTGGCCAGACTTTTTCAGTAGGCTCATACTGTGATTTTTCAAACCAGTTTTTTAAAGCGGTCTCACCTTCTTTAGATGGAGTGATTTACCATAATTTTATTTTGGCCGGTGAGTCAATGAGAGACACTGAAAGTTGGTTATATCCTTTTGAGCAAATTACTATCCCTGTTGCTGGCAGTCACGAATGGAGCTTTTGTTTGAAGGAAGTTCAAAATCAAGAAGATTTCTATCAAACTGCTGAACAATTAGGACAGCCTCGCTACAAATACGCAGCCAGTACTTTAAAAAATCAGGATTTTAGTTTTGATTATTCTGGTTTAGTCAAAATTGAAAGAGCTACAATCGAATGGATGGAAAAAGGTGAAAAACAGAAAAAACTTTTTGAGAAAACAGGAAGAAGTTTATATAAGATTCACTTGAATTATGCAGGGGAACATAAGATCACTATCTTTTTTGAAAATGGTAAACAAGACACACTAATTATTAATGTTTTAGGGGACTTAAAACAAATGATTGAAGAACGGGTGACTTATCTTTGCGAAGTTTCTTATGATGAAGAGAGCGGAGCCTTTAAACCTTTTTCCAATCAAGGTGAATCTTTAGGGAAAATGAGTTTAATTTTGAAGAAAAATTTGCTGGGGGATGTGAACCGAAATCAAATAGAGAAAGTCGAAGGAAGCTTGCAAACATACGTATTGCCTAAATGGTTTAAAGACAATGACTTTTATCAACCCAGACAGGTCTATGGTGATTTTTATAGAGTGATGGATTTTGAATATTTAGGACATCTGTTATATTTGCTTTCTCAATTTCCTGAGGAGTATCTAACTTATGAAAAACCAGATACTTATTTGAAATGGGCAGCTCAAGTTGTCGAAGTTCGAATTAACCCTGAAACGCATGTGGGATTTCGGGAAAAAGAGGAATCAGAAATGCTTGGGGTGTTTTTCCTGTATATTGACGATTTATTGTCAGCTTTAGAAAAAAAAGAGCCAACCGCATATTCCAAGTTGAATCGCTTATGGGAAAATAATCTCTTTAAAATACTAGAGGAGAAACAAAGCTTCTCTGCGGCTAAAACTGAACATTATTTTGATAACGCCGGCTTTGGACCTGCAGCAGCATCTTTAGTAAACGCTGGCTATGATAAGGCAAGTTATATATATAGTGATCTATTGTTAGCTAATATTGGTTTTTCCAATGACTTTAGGATGCAAAATCCAGACCGCTGGTGGGAAGCTTTGTCCTACATGATTCATTCATTATGGGGAGGGATTAGTGCAGCAGCAGCGCTAGATGTTTTCCATGGCACGAAAGACCCACGTTACTTAGAAGCTAGCTATCGTGCTTTTAGCGGGGTGTTATATTGCTATGATACTCATGCGACGGCAACGAACGAACTAAAAAAGGGCGAAGCAGCTTCAACTTTTTCCTGTGTTAATCCTCATATAAATCGACCAGATTTGGCACATAAACGATTTGGCCAAGAAGTATTTGCCAAGGATGGTGGTATTTTCTCAGAGATTTTTTCAGACGATGTAGCGACTGGCGATTGGGATATGGGGGAAGAATTAGTCGCTTATTTAGATTGCTTTGGTCAAGATGCTTATGGATACTTTGATGCAGATAATTATTTGCGCCTAGTCAATTGTCACTTTGAATTTGTTGAAGGGGAGGAATGCATTATTAATGATGCCCCATTCCCACGGCAGATTTACATTTTATTGGATGATGACTTTAAAATTTTTACAACGAAATGTTTACCACTCGCGATAATCCAAAAGGTGCGACAAGATTGAGTTGCTAGGCGTTTGAAAGATGGTTAGCCGGAGTGTGCTTTGCGGTAGCCCATCGGTGAAATATTGAATTTTTTTTTGAAGCAAAGAGAAAAATAATTGCTGCTTTGAAAACCGCAATTAAAAGCGATCTCTGCGATTGATTGGTTGGTTTTAATTAAAAAGCCGGCTGCTTTTTCTAAACGATAATTTGCTAGATACTCTAAAGGAGTCAGATGAAACACTTGCTTCACACAACGGATGATGTAATTTTCATGGAAATGGAAAGCTTTAGCCAACTGCTTATTCGTAATATTTTTTGTGAAATTTTGTTTAAGATACAGCTCGACATTTTCAGCTAACTCAATCACACCAGTCTTAGCATAGCTTTGTTCTTCTAGAGTTTTTAATAGTTGTGTAAAACGTTTTTGGTTATCCCAAAAGACAATCGATTTTTTTTCACCAGTTGTTCCTAAAAGTAGGCGATCAAGTAAAGCGTACACAAATTTTGGATCGGCTAATTTTTGAAATTTGTTGAGATGCAGTGTGTAGTCTTCATTATGATAATGAAGGTCAGGCATGTGAATATTTGAAGATAATACAAGGGGTTGCTTAGCCATCTGCCAGTTTCCTTCATAAGAAAAGTGTAACCAAAAAAAATCTGTCTCACTGGTGCAAGCTTTGGTAGCGAAATGGTGTTGTAGCGGATTTAAAATTAGCATCTCATCTGCTCGAACTTCATACTCTCGATCTTCTTCCGTTAGGTATAGGCAGCCCTTGATGACAAAAAGCAAATCAAAATAAGGTAGACCACTTCTGTTAGGATGCTTTTGATCTTTTAAATATGAAGTGAAATTTCCCTCAACAAAAGTTGGAAAGGGGGGAACAACTATAGATAATACTGCTTCTTGATTCATCTTAAAACTCCTTAGTGTCAAATAATATAAATTGTAGTTGGATTTCTATAATTCATAAAAGCGATTTCATAATATAATATACACAAAGATAAGGACAAAAACAATGTCAAATAATATCCGGGAGGGAGAAATGAAAGCTAGAATCACTATAAATAAAGGAAATAAAATTGGTTCTGTTGATCCTAGACTTTACGGATCTTTTATTGAACAAATGGGACGAGCAGTTTACGGAGGGATTTATGAACCTAAGCACTCTATGTCAGATAGTTATGGTTTTCGAAATGATGTGAAAGCTTTAGTTAGAGAATTGAAGGTTCCTCTGATTCGTTACCCAGGAGGAAATTTCCTTTCAGGATATAATTGGGAAGACGGAATTGGTCCGATTTCAGAACGACCAACACGATTAGATCTTGCTTGGCAAGCATTAGAAACAAATGAAGTAGGACTCCATGAATTTATGCATTGGGCTAACGATGTTGAGGCGAAAGTAAACATGGGCGTCAATTTAGGGACAAGAGGAATTGATGCAGCAAGAAATTTGGTTGAGTACTGTAATTTTCCAAAGGGAACTTATTGGAGTGATCTTCGGCGAGGAAATGGTGCTGAAAAACCATTTGACATTAAGTTATGGAGTTTAGGCAATGAGATGGATGGCCCTTGGCGGATTGGTGCCAAAACGGCCGAAGAATACGGACGCTTAGCAAGTGAAACTGCAAAAGTCATGAAATTAGTGGATGAAAGTATTGAGCTAGTAGCATGTGGTAGCTCAATTAGCACGATGCCGACATTTGGTTCGTGGGAACAAACCGTTTTAGATCATACGTACGACCAGATTGATTATTTGTCGCTACACATGTATTACGGTAATGAAGAAAATGACTTGCCCAATTATCTGGCTAAATCATTGGATATGGATCGTTTTATTAATGGAGTGGTTGCAATTTGCGATTCAATCAAAGCAAAGAAAAGAAGTAAAAAAACAATAAATTTGGCTTTTGATGAATGGAATATTTGGTATCACACATTGGAAAGCGATACTCAAGTTGAAAAGTGGCAGAAAGGTCGTCCAATTTTAGAAGATCAATATAACTTTGAAGACGCCTTAGTTGTTGGCTGTCTTTTGATAACTTTGTTGAAGCATTGCGACCGAGTAAAGATTGCATGTTTGGCTCAATTAGTAAATGTTATTGCCCCAATTATGACCGAAGATAATGGACTGGCTTGGCGACAGACAATTTTTTATCCATTTCAGCAGGTCGCTGAATTTGGTCATGGAGACGTCCTGTTTTCTTCTTTTTATTCTGAAAAATATGACAGTCGTGATTTCACAGATGTTCCCTATTTAGAAAGTGTGGTCGTGGATAATACCGCCAAAAATGAACTGATTGTTTTTGCAGTGAATCGTTCTCTGGAAGAACCGTTAATAACAACAATCGATTTTGGGGATTACGAAATTGAAAACGTTATCGAACATCAAACTTTGTCCGGTTTTGGAATTAAAGAAGCGAATACCAAAGATTCAGCAAAAGTATCACCCAAAAAAGTGGATTCATTATTTTTTGAAGGTGGAAAACTAGTTGTTGAACTAGCACCCCTTTCATGGAATATGATTCGTATAAAAACAGAGGTAAAAATTGAGAAAGAGGGGAAGTAATATGTTAAAGAAGATTTTGACGGGAGCTTTAGTTGTTTTATCAAGTGCTGTGTTGTTAGCTGGTTGTGGAAATAATTCTACTGCAGGTGATTCAGAATCTAGTTCCGGCTCTGACGGTGATAAGGTAAAGATTCGGTTTTCACTATGGGATAAATTTCCGCAAAATATCGTAGATGCCTTCAATGAAAAATATCCTGATATCGAAGTTGAAATCGTTCAGACACCTGACTCTGATTACTCGCAAAAAGTGAATCAAATGTTGGTAGGCGGCACTGCGCCAGATGTTATTCTCGCATTTGAAACAGACCTGCCAAAATTTGCTGAGTCTGGCTCAGTGATTTCACTAGAAGACTATCTTAGTGAATCAACTGAAATTGACACGACAGATTTTATACCCGCTGTAGACAAGCTAAATCAAGAAATTGGTGGTAGCTATGGGCTACCTTGGTGTTATGCTTCCGAAATTCTATTTTATAATAAAGATATGTTTGATGCTGCGGGGGTTGACTATCCAACAGCTGATTGGACTTGGACAGATTTTGAAGAGGCTGCTCAAAAATTGACAATCACAGACGGAAATAATACGACTCAATGGGGAGCCGATGCATTAACATTCCGTGGCTTATGGTGGTCGTTAGCTGGACAGGGCGGTGATGATATTGTAAAAGATGGTGAGCTTTCTTTGGGTAATGGGTTAGAAGCAGCTTTAGAGTATCAAAATACATTAACCAATGATTTGAAAGTTTCACCAGAGCCTTCAGCAGGTGACTCTGTTGCCGATTTATTTGCTTCTGGTCAAGCAGCAATGACTCGTGCTGGTAGTTGGATGTCTGGACAGTATAAAGATGTTGAGTTTAATTGGGATATTGAGACTTTACCAAAAGGTGAGCGGGCATACAATTCCTTGCATACAGGATTTTATACAATCAATGCTGCAAGCGAACATAAGGATGAAGCTTGGAAATTTATTGAATTTATGATGAGTGAAGAAGGACAAACTTTGAATTCTCAATGGGGTAACAATCCTTCTGCCTTGAAATCAATCGCAGCCCAAGGAGCATATAAAAATGCTGGAACAAATGGACCAACTAATTGGGATGCAATTGATCGGTCAGGTGAAGAAGGAGAGTTTGGCTATGTGCTAGTAAACGCTGGTACAACTACCAATTTGGTAAACCAATTTGATGCTTATTTATTAGGTACAACGGATATGGATGAAATTTTTGATAAATATATTCCACAAGCTAATCAAGAAATTTTAGATAATCAGTGATTGTAATGATGCAGCTGCAATTTCTCCCCTAAAGATAAAGTTTGCATTGGAAATTGCAGCTGGATTGTTTTCAAGAAAAGAGGAACAGGTATGGAAATTAGAGAAAAGAAAAAATCAAGACAAAAATTGAAGGACACTCTAACTGCCTATGGCTTTTTATCACCGTGGATTATCGGCTTTATATTTTTCACAGGCAGTCCAATCCTCATGTCCTTTGTGTTAAGTCTGACAAAATGGAATCTTTTAGGCGATCCTCGCTTTGTCGGGTTTGAGAATTACAAGCAATTATTCAGTGGCAATTCTGATTTTTTAGAAACTCTAAAAATCACTTTTCTGTTTACCATTTTAAATGTTTTGGTGACAGTGGGGGCATCACTTTTTTTGGCAGTGCTCTTAAATTTTAAAGTTAAATTCATTGGTGTTTTCCAATTTTTCTATTTCGTACCAGCAGTTATGCCGTCTGTCGTTATGACAAGCTGTTTTATTTTAATGTTCAATAATCAATTGGGAATTGTGAATTACTTCTTACAAAATGTTGGGATTACAGCTCCCAACTGGCTTGGAAGTGCCAATTTGATTTGGGTAGTTGTCGGTATAGCAAGTATTTTTACTTTTTCAACTGGACAAATGATGTTGATTTTTAATTCTAGTTTGAAGGAAGTGCCTGTGGAACTATATGAAGCAGCGGACTTGGATGGTGCTAATGCTTGGCAACGGTTTAGAAACGTCACCCTACCTTCTATCTCACCAATCTTATTATTCAATATTGTTGTAGCAACGGTCAATTCTTTTAATGGAGCATTTACACTCCTTTATCCGTTGACAGGTGGCGGACCAGGGAATGCGACGAAAGTATTGAGCTTGCAAATTTATGAGAAAGCTTTCCGTCAATTTGATATGGGAATGGCTTCAACATTAGCTTTTATCATGTTTATTATTGTTGCTCTAGTTTCAATTGTGCAGTTTAAATTGTCAGATGACAAAGTCAATTACGGATGATTGGGGGAAGTGGACGATGAAGAAGGGGTATTCTTCGACTGGAGTTAAGGTTTTACAATATGCAGTTTTGATATTTTTTGCACTATTAATGTTTTTTCCAATCTTCTGGATTTTTTCCAACTCATTGAAAACACTTAATGGCATTAGTGAATTTCCACCCAAAATATTTCCTAGTCAGCCACAATGGCAAAACTATCTGGAAGTTTTAGAGAAGAGCGATGCATTAACATACTTGAAAAATTCGGTCATTTTATTAATTGGTAATACGGTGGGGACACTGTTATCAAGTTCAATTGTGGCCTATCCTTTAGCTAGAATGGAATTCAAAGGACGAGGAGCAATTTTCGGATTGATTTTAGCGACCATGATGGTGCCAACTGTGACATTGGTTATTCCACAGTTTATTTTGTTTAGGAATTTAGGCTGGTTAGACAGCTTCCTACCAATGATTGTTCCCAGTTTCTTTGCCTATCCATACAATGTTTTCTTATTTAGACAGTTTTTTAAGACGATTCCAAAAAGCATTGATGAGTCAGCCATGTTAGATGGCTGTACTAAGCTTCAAGTTTTTACTAAAGTTATTGTCCCTCTGGCTAAGCCAATTTTTATCACGGTGGGTGTACTGTCATCAGTCTTTTGGTGGAATGAAATTTTCCAACCTTTGATTTTTATCGATTCAGAAAACTTGAAACCGTTGACTTTAGGGGCGTTGACCGCCTTTAAATTAGAGGGTGGCCAAAACCAAACTGCATGGAATTTACAGATGGCCTTTGCAATGATTATGGCGATTCCACCAATGATTTTATATATGTTTGCCTCTAAGTATTTAGTTGCAGGTATAAAAACTTCTGGTATGAAAGATTAAATGAACTGTAATACAAGGAGCTCGTTAAACTGAATGTTAGGTGTTGTAATGACAGTTAATATCCAGCAACAGAGCACTTGTGTTACAGTTTTTTTGTAAAGATTGGTAAAAATTCATAGTTGTTAGATTGGCCGTATGAAATGCTGTTAAGAGCGAGCCTTTTAGCAAAATAGATGCTATCAAAATCTTTTCCCAACTTTTTTAAAACTCATGCTGAATTTCATTTTATATCATGATAAGCTGAATTTAGGAAGTGATTGGCCAATCCTCCTAATAAGTTTAGGAGTGATTTTAATGAAGTATCACGTAGAAATTTTAGCACCAACAAAAGTTGCTTATTTAAGAAATATTGGACCTTATGGCAGTCGGGAAAATTTTGAATTGATGGCGCAGTTTAAAACCTGGATTGCTGAAAACCATTTGGAGCATCAGGTTGGAAAAATGGGCATTTTGGCAATTGCCCGCGATAATCCGGCAATCACCGCACCGGAAAACTGTCGTTTTGATTTGTTGATAAAAATCAGAGAGGATTTTTATCCAGAATTGCCGGTGCAGGTAGCTGATTTTGCAGGTGGTAAATATGCGGTCTTTGAAGTCAGCCATACACAGGAGGCGATTCAAGAGTTTTGGGCTCAGCTGCCGCAAATAATTGAAGAAAATCATTTGCAGACTAAAGAGCTGCCATTGATTGAACGCTATAAAGCAGGAATCAGTGACAAACAGCCATCTGAATTTTTGTTGCCGCTTGTTTAAGCAATGAAAATGACTTCTGTCGAATTGAAAATTAGTTTGCAAGAGAAGGGAAGTGGGGGAAGATGAAGAAAAAAATCATAGGCGGAGTAATTATTGGGATTGTTCTAGTAATTGGCATAATCTTTTGGTGGCAAGGTCGTGATGTTTCAACGACAACTGGCACAATTGTCAATGTTTCAGAAAATTCGCTTTTGCTTTTAACAGAGGAGTGGATTGAGCTTGGTGGAGAAACGGCTACTGGTGACTTATCCTTTAGTTGGGAGGATGCTGAGGATTTTCAAGCTGGCGATCAGGTCAAAATCTGGATAAAAGGGCCGATAGCGACGAGTTTTCCGGCTCAAGCGACAGTTATTAAGGTGGAAAAAATTACTTGATTTTTTTGGGATAAATTAGTTTTAGCAATAAAGTTGCCAACTAAAAAAATTTCAAATAGCAGTTTGAGTTTTTAGCAGAAGCTTTTTAGAAAATAGGTGTTTAACTTTTTGACAGTTTTTCGAATTTTTTCGCTCTATACAGAGAATCGTATATACGCAGTCCAAGAAAATATATGTAAAACAAGTTGGCCCTAACTGGCAGAGCTCAGCTATTGCCTTTACAGACAACTTCTGCTAAAAAGAAGGGGAGGTGATTTTTGTGAATGTGCTAGAGCAGCTGACAGCAAAAAAAGATTTTACTGATACGGAGAAGCGTTTGGCGGAGTATATTTTGGCTCATCAAGAGGAAATGGCTGAGATGAATATTTCAGATTTGGCGAAAAAGGCTTACTCTTCCCATTCGGCGGTGGTGCGTTTGGCCAAGAAATTAGGCTTTGCCGGCTATCGTGAATTTAAAATTGCATTGGCGAAGGCTTTCCAAGAGAGCCGTCATATCACGAGTCAGGTGGACCCGAATTTTCCATTTCGACCTTCAGATAATGCGGCTAAAATTGCCAAGCAGGTGGCGGATTTATGCATCGAATCGATTCGCAAAACCTTCAGCGGCTTGGATAATCAAGTGTTAGATGAGGTAGCGCAGCTTTTGCTGAGTTCACAGCGGGTATTTCTCTTCGGTACCGGTGATTCTCAGATTCGCGCCCGCAGTTTTCAAAATAAATTCAATAAAATCAATCGCTATCTGATTGTGGCGGATGAATACGGCGAGTCTGAATGGAGTGCCATGAATGTGACGCAGGCGGACTTGGCGATTTTTATCAGCTATAGCGGCGAGTCCCGCAGTTATCGCAAATTTATCCAATATCTGAATCGCAAGAAAGTTAAAACAGTTTTGTTGACCAGCAATCGGGAATCGACGTTGGCCCAATTTAGCCAATTGTGTATTGAGGTGCCGGCTGGCGAGTTGGAAAATGTCAAAGTGGGGACCTTTGCTTCGCAAATTTCCTTTGAATACGTACTGGATACCTTGTTTTCTGTCGTGTATTCCAAAGATTACACGACCCACTTAGTTGATTTAAAAAACAAAGAACGGGTTCTAGACGAGAATTTTTTTGAAGATCAGTTGGATTAACAAACGATTTTTTTATTGGAAACTTTTTATCATCTGGCAGATGATTTCAGATTAAGACAGTTTTAAATAGTAGATAATGCATGAGGCTATGACAATTTTTGTCATAGTCTTATTTGTTTGCTTTAAAAAGCAGAGTTTTTGTTGAACATGATGTTTACTCTCTGGTAGGCTTCTAACAGCCTTTTTTGAAAATAGTTGAACATTTTGACCAGTTTTGCGGGATTTGCTTTTTTCACTGGAAGAATCTCTTATAGTTGGCTTAACAACTAGAAAAGAGGAACGCAAATGAAATTAGCTATTACGGGTGCCGGCATGATTGTCAAAGATTTTCTGACCATTACCAAGGATTTGCCGGAAATTGAACTACAGGCCATCGTCGGTGTCGACGCCGATTTGGAAAATATGCAGGCGCTGCAGGAGCAATACAACATCAAAGAAGTATTCACCGATTATGAAACTTGTTTAAAAGAAGCGGATATTGACACGGTGTATGTGGCGGTGCCGAATCATCTCCATTACGCTTTTGCTAAAAAAGCGTTGGAACACGGCAAGCATGTCGTCTGCGAAAAACCATTTACTTTAAAGCTGGCTGAATTAATTGAGTTGAAAAATTTGGCGCAAGCCGCTGATTTAATTTTAGTCGAAGCGATTACCAATCAGTACTTAGCAAATTATCGGGGCATTAAAGAAGCGACTGCAACTTTAGGTGACTTGAAGTTAATCGAATGCAACTACTCCCAATATTCTTCCCGCTATGATGCCTTTAAAGCCGGTACAATTTTGCCCGCCTTTAATCCGAAAATGGGCGGCGGTGCCTTGATGGACATCAATATTTACAATATTCATTTTGTCGTTGGTGTATTAGGTCGGCCAAGTGCTGTCAACTATTTTGCGAATTTGGAAAAAGACATCGATACTTCTGGCATGCTGGTTCTGGATTATCAACAGACAAAAGTTGTTTGTATCGGGGCTAAGGATTCCACTGCCAAAATTCGTTCAACGATTCAAGGAACGAAAGGCTCGCTGATTGTCAATGGCCCGACAAATGTGGTGGACAGCTATGCAGTTGAGATGAACGGCACTGAAGCTGAGGAAATGGACCAAAAAGTTTATCCCCATCGCATGTATGAAGAATTCAAAACCTTTGCCAAAATGATTGCCGACAAGGATTTGGCGCAAGCCGCCACGATGATGAGCCACAGTGAAATCGTGATGGAAGTAGTCGAAGCTGCCTTGGCGGATGCCGGAATTACTTTAGGATAATGAGCTAAAGCAGCTGCTTCAATCCAAGTCTTTTTCTTCAAGGAATTAGCCAGTTTCATATTGTGGAACTGGCTAAACAGAACTAAAAGCAATCCATTCTTGATAGTTAAAGAGCCATTGGATTTTTTGAAAACGCTTTGAACATGATGTTTAAAAAAGGACTCGTTGAACTAGCCAATCTTGAAAATTTTTGAACATTGTGACCAATTATACAAGCAGCTGATATTTATCAAAAAATATCTTATATACTGAAGCCAGTTAAGAGGTGCTGGAAATCTAATCTCTTAAATTTAGCAACATTACTTCAACTATTTAGCAAATGTCGACAGACAATTGCTTACAGGAATCATCAAAAAATTAATTAAGAAAGCAGGAAAAAAATATGTTAACAATTGCATACATCGGCAACGGCAAAAGTACCAATCGCTATCATCTGCCATTTTCTTTAAAGAAAGAAAATATCAAAGTCAAAACCATCTATTCACCAAAGGATAACTTAGCTTGGGAAAAAATTGCGGGAATCCATTACACCACGGATATTACAGAAGTTTTAACCGACCCAGACATTCAATTGGTAGTCATTTGTACGCCAAGTGATCAGCATTATCCATTGGCGAAAAAATTTTTGGAAGCCGGTAAAAATGTCTTAGTTGAAAAACCCTTCAGTGAAACATCAGCGGAAGCCAAGGAATTATTTGCATTAGCGAAAGAAAAAGGTTTATTCGTTCAATGTTATCAAAATCGTCGGTTTGATTCTGACTTTTTAACCGTTCAGAAAGTCATTCAAAGTGGCAAGCTGGGGGATATTTTAGAAGTCGAAATGCATTACGACTACTATCGTCCAGAAATTCCTGAAAGCATCCACGAATTTTCGCGAATTAACAGCTATTTATACGGCCATGGCTGCCATACATTGGACCAAGTGATTTCATTTTTCGGTGATCCTGATGATGTTCACTATGATGTCCGCCAATTATTAGGACCAAATCGGATGAATGATTATTTTGATTTGGATTTATATTACGGCACCATGAAGGTTTCAGTGAAATCCAGTTACTTCCGCTTGAAGGAACGCCCAAGCTTTGTTGTTTATGGTAAAAAAGGAGTCTTTGTCAAAGAAACCAAAGACCGTCAAGAGGAAGACTTGAAGAAATTTTATATGCCGACCAATGCAGATTTTGGAATCGATTTGCCGCAGCATTATGGCACTTTGACTTATATGGATGAAAATGGCAATTACCATGAAGAAAAAGTTGTCTCTGAAGTTGGTGATTACAGTCGCGTTTATCAAGGCGTATACGAAACGTTGATTAACGGTGCAGATAAAATTGTCAAAGACGAAGAAACGATTCGTCAAATTGAAATTCTTGAAGAAGGCATTAATCAAATGCGCAGCTAAGGTAATTTAGCTGACGGCTTTTGCCTAGCGGAGTCTTGTGATACGGAAAAACTGTTGATAGCAGCAAAGAAGTTTTAATCGTTTCATACAGACTCCAACGGGGAAGGCTAGCCATAATTATTGGAATTATCTGCAAAGATTTATTCGATAGAGTCACAGGAGGGAAAATAAATGAACAAACTAATGTCAGTTTTTGAGGAGAAAATGACACCGATTGCGATTAAGCTAGATGCCAATCGCTACTTATCGGCTGTCAAAAATGCGTTTATGGCAGCGATGCCATTGTTGATTGTCGGCTCGTTTTTCGTGTTGTTCGCCAATTTACCAATCCAACCTTACACAGATTTTATGGTAAATACCTTTGGTGATACCTGGCAAAATATTTTCAATATGCCCAATGATATTTCAATGAGTATGATGACAGTCTATGTGGTTATCGGGGTAGCCAATGACTTGTCTCGTCGTTACAACTTGGACCGCATGGGGGGCATCTTTGCCGGCCTAGCTGCCTTTTTCGTAGTGACACCGATGTATGGTTTCGCAGATGACAGCTTAGGTGTGGGAATTCCCTTATCAAACTTAGGTGCATCTGGTTTGTTTGTTGGTATATTAGTCGCAATTTTCGCCGTTGAACTTATGCACTTTGCTGATAAAAAAGGCTGGAAAATTAAAATGCCAGATTCTGTTCCCGCCAATGTTGCCAATTCCTTTTCAACTTTAGTTCCGATCTTATTAATTATTGTTGTCTTTAATTTCGTTAGAATTGGTTTTGAAGCAACAGCCTATGGCAATGTGCAAAATTTCATTTTTGATAATTTGCAAACACCATTAACCTCTCTAGGAAATACTTTGCCAGCAACGATTTTAGTATTGTTAATTGAGGGTGTGCTCTGGTCCTTCGGGATTCATGGGGCGAATGTAGTTGGTTCCGTAATGCAACCGATTTGGCTTTCTTTAACAGCTGAAAATCTTACAGCAGTCCAAGCAGGCGTTGACGTTCCTAACATCATCAACTACCAATTTTACCAAAACTTTATTAAAATCGGTGGTTCCGGTGCGACCTTTGGTTTAGTGATTCTGTTATTCTTCTTTTCCCGTTCTAAACAGTTTAAAGCAATTGGGAAGCTGTCAATCATTCCAGAAATCTTTACAATCAACGAAACAATTATTTTCGGGATTCCGATTGTCTTGAACCCGATTATGATTATTCCTTTTATCATCACACCAATTGTGATGGCAATTGTCGCGTACTTTGCCATGAGTAGTGGGCTCGTACCTTATACCAATGGCGTCAATATCCCTTGGACGACACCGCCGATTCTTGCTGGATTTCTCACCTGTGGCTGGCGCGGAGCCTTGTTAAATATCGTGCAGATCGGGATTTCACTGCTGATTTATCTACCATTCTTTAAAACTGCAGATAATTTAGCTTATACAAATGAACAAGCTCGGGAAAAAGAAGAACAATTAGCTAAAGAACAGGAAGCTGCCAATGTTATTACAGAAGGATAATGTCGAGTTAGAAAAATTATTGCAATTAGAACAGAAATTGCAATTTGAAACTTTTGACAGTGAGATTGCTTTTAAAATCGCTGAAGAAATTAAAAATTCTGTTAGCGCTCAGAATTTATCGAGCGTTGGCATTCAAATTTACTTTGAAGATAAGGTTGTGCTGCATTATTTGATGGTCGGCCGCAAAGAGAGTCCGTGGCTGGCCCGCAAAACTAAAACAGTGATGGACAGTGGTCATAGTTCCCTATATACTTTCTATATGAAAGCGGTCAATCCAACTTTTGTGGAATGGGAAAAAACGGATGAGTATGCAATTTGCGGCGGTGGTTTTCCAATTTTTCAAAACAATCAGCTAAAAGGTGCCATCTGTGTTTCTGGTTTGGATCATTTGGCTGATCACGAGTTGATTATTGCTGCTTTAACAAAACTATTGCAGAAAGGGTGAGCCTTATCAGCACACCAAATGTTGCCATTGCGTTTTTCGATATCGATGGTACACTCATCAACCCCCGTCAAATGACGATGAACATCACAGACGGGATTCCTGATTCAACCCGCTTAGCTATTCAAAAACTGAAAGAAAAAGGAATTATTCCGGTGATTGCCACCGGCCGCTGGTCTGGCGTAGTCAAAGCCTTAGCAGATTCTTTGGGCATTGAAACCGTGATCACTTCTAATGGACAAGAAATTATTCATGAAGGTCAAGCGATTTATCAAAGATTTATTGAACCAGACATCATGAAAAAAATTGTTCCAGAGATTGAAGCCCGCAACCTAGCTGTTTTCTATGATACACAAAAGGGAATCTTTGTCCCGCAGCTAGTGCAGCCACTGATGGATCGTGGAATTTCAGTCAATCAGTTAGCGGTCGGAGAGATTCCCCAAAATGTCTTTCAAATTTTAGTTACAGCCGAAGACAAAAGTGTTGTGACCGGCTGGCTAAAAGATTTGAAGGTCGTTAAGACGGCGCCAAACTCGCTGGATATTTTTCCAGAAGGTGTTTCAAAAGCAGCCGGCATCAAAGTTTTATTAGAAAAACTTGGGCTGACTGCTGACCAAGCTGTTGCCTTTGGCGACGAAGAAAATGATTTAGAAATGTTTGATGCTGTCGGCACCCCTGTTGCGATGGGCAACGCCATTCAGCCCTTGAAAGACAAAGCAGCTTTTGTTACCAAAGCTGTTTGGGATGATGGTATCTATTATGCTTGTCAGGAGCTGGGGTTGATTAGTTGAATTTGAAGTGAAAATTAATTTCGAACAGCCTTTATTAAGTAACTTTTTAAGTTAGCTAATAAAGGTTTTTTTTATTTTTCTATAGCATTCAAGGAACAACAAATTTTAAGCGGAAATGAACTGTTGTAGGATTTATCCAAGTTTAGAGAAAAAATTTTAAGTCCAATTAAAAAATGTAAAAAACTTTTGACATAAATAAAGAGTTTGCTATAATGAAAATGTCAAAAGGTTTTTACATTAGGAAAGAGGGGTTTAGATGAATAAAGGTTATCTTGCGTTATGGATTTTAGGATTTATTTTATTAGTGTTAGATTTAGGTGTGGTCGTTTCGATTTTTAAAAAAGGTGACGAAAGACGACAGATGATTGTCTGGAAAGCCAGCACCTATGCGTTTAGTGTGATGGTGGGTGTGCTTATTTTAGAATGCATATCAAAAATTGCAGAGTCGGCACTTGATTTGTCTAACAGCGTCTTGAATGATGGCATTAGTCCGTTTTCGTTATTGACAATCACAGCAATCGTTTATTTTATCTCACTGAAATACAATCAGAAAAAATTAGGTGATTGAGATGGAAAATATCATTAAAAGCAAACGAACACAGCTAAAATTATCCCAAGAGGACTTGGCCAAAAAATGCAAAGTCTCCCGACAAACAATCAATGCTATTGAAAATAATAAATACGATCCTACTCTTTCTCTTGCTTTTAGTCTGGCGAAGGAATTGGCGGTGACGGTGGATGAGTTGTTTAATTATGGGGATTAGTTTTTCTGTTAATAATTAGCACTCAGAAATTCTTTGGTGAATTATCTGCTCCGGCGTTTTCTTTAGTAACTATCGGAATCATCTTGAATTTTTTGACACTCATGTATTTTGCTAAACGAGTAGCGGCAACCAATGACAATCGTACGCTCTTTCAGTTATTGAAATCAGAAAACAAGCCATTGCTTGTGGCGGTGATTGTGCTACTAATTTTTCTATTTGGTTTAATTGTTCTATAGGCAAGCGATTGCTGGTATAAAATAAAACCACAGCCAAAACTAAAACACCAAAAAAACCGACAGGATTCCTCCCGTCGGTTTTTTGGTGTACTGGTATTTTAGACGACAATATTTTTATTTCACCCGATGGACTTTTTCTTTATATTTATCATACTCAATAAACATAATGACAACGTTCCCCAGAATAACGAGGGCTAGCAACGCATAGACGTACCAAACATCATAATTGGTCAGGTACAATAGCACTGCGAGTAGCGCCATTAATGCATTGAGGGCGTAACTAATTCGGTATTGTTTTGTGTAGGTTGCCTTTTCTTGTTTGACTTCTAACTTTTTAATCATGGTGGTATCTCCTTTTATTAATTCGTCTAAAGAGACCTGAAATAAATCGCTCAACATAACTAGACTAGTAATATCCGGCAAACTTTTGGAATTTTCCCAGCTTGAGATGGTCTGTCTAGATACATGAACTTTTTCGGCTAAATCCTCCTGAGTTAAAGTGGATTGATTGCGATAATACTTAATGGATTCTCCGATATTCATGTCTGTCTCCTTGTCATCAATTTAGTCGATACGCTAGACTTATTCTATCAAAGAGACTTTACAAATGCTATTATAACGGCAATGTAAAGGAACTTTAACATAAAAAATGTGAGAGTTTATTGTTGGCTCAACGCAAAATAATTGAAAAAAATATCTTCCAGAACAATTTTACGAATAATTCCAAACTTGCTATACTGGGGAAAATTGTAAAGGTTGTGGTTGACATCAAAAAGGTAAAAACCATCATTTTTGATTATGATGGAACACTCAAAAATTACAACGAGCCAAGAATTACAAAAGAGATTGAAGAAACCCTTCGTGAAATTCACCAACAGAACATCCGAGTATTTTTAGCTACTGGACGTCCTCATAATCATTGCGAGTATTTACTAAAGGAAAAGCTGATTGATTGTCTTATTAGTGCTAACGGGGCATTAGTCAAAACTGAAACGCAAACAATTTTTTGCGAAAAAATGCCCCCTCAGATACTTGTGGATTTTTTTGAATTTACTCGGCAAAAGCAGATTCCAGCAACTTTTTATGCTGAAGAATTATTTTCAAACGGCATTCAAAACGAAGACATCCAAACTGGATTAAAAGAAGCCATGGCGCTTGATGCAAATGACTTAGCTACCTTTAATCTGAAGCAAAAGGAAGCGATTTTCTTGATGTGTGCATTTATAAAAGCCAATCATGATAGCCAACTTAAAGAAAACTTCCCGGAATTAATTTTTTCTCGTTGGCACCCACAGATTGTCAGCGTCTTAACTAAATCTGTGACAAAAGTGACTGGCATTGAGCAGGCATTAAACTATTATGATATTTTACCGTCCGAATGTATTGCAGTTGGTGACGGTGGAAATGATATCGAGATGCTACGATATTGCGGATATGGGATTGCGGTTGGGGATAAGAATAGCCAATTAGTCTCGGTTGCGGATAAAGTTATTACTAAGGTAGATAGAGGGATGCTTTCATTTATAATCAAAAACAGCGACTAGCCCCGCTAGTCGCTGCTAAAAAATTATTTTTCTTACCGGCCTCGTCCGCTCGCCGGATCTAAACGGCGTTCGACGATACCTAATACCCAGTCGGTAATTATGGCCATCAAGGCAGTTGGCAAGGCACCAGCTAAAATAATCGCTGCGCCGTCAGTGGCATTGGTTCCGCGAATAATAATATCCCCGAGACCACCAGCACCAACGAAGGCACCAATTGCGGTAATCCCAATGGCAACTACTAGGGCGTTTCGAATCCCCGCCATAATAACGGAAACCGCTAATGGCAATTCTACCATGAAGAGGCGTTGCCAGTTGGTCATTCCCATGCCTTTTCCAACGTCTAAAATATTTTTATCGACTTGAATCATACCGGTGTAAGTATTTTTGATAATTGGCAAAAGTGAATAGAGGAAGACCGTGAAAATTACCACATTAACCCCCAGCCCCATGCCAATCATTAAAATCGAAACCATCGCTAGAGAGGGAATCGTTTGAATAATATTAGCTAAGCGAATCACCCAATTGGCTAGTTTCATTCGGCGGGAAATAAAAATGCCCAGCGGAATGGCCACGATTGCGGCAAAAATTACTCCATAAATGGAAATGAGAAAGTGACGCAGAAATTGTGAGAAGACATAGGCGCCATTCTCTTGGAAATAGTAGATGAATTGTTGTAATAAATTCATATCCTGCATATTACTGGTCCTCCTCAAAATAATTATTTTCCTGTAAAAATTGTTCAGCCACCATGCTAGGCTCCACCAAATTATTATCGGCTTCGAAATTTAATTCCTGCATTTTCTCAGTGGTGATGGTGCCGGCCAATTTTTCAATGGCCTCCCGCAGACCCGGAGTGTCCTCTAAAGTCTGATCAGCGACAATTGGAGCTGCGTCGTAGGCGGGGAAGAAATTCAAATCATCCTCTAGCGCTACTAAATCATAGCTGGCAATCCGACCGTCAGTTGAGTACCCCAACACAATATCCATTTTGCCATTTGAAACGGCATCATAAACTAAACCAATCTGCATCGGCAAAATATTTGAAAAGGAAAACCCATAGGCCTCTTGGAAGCCATCATAGCCGTCACCTTCTCTGGTAATCCAGGCGGTATCAACACCGGCTACTAGTTCGCCGGCGACATTTTGTAAGTCGCTGACTGTTTTCAAATTATATTCTTCAGCGGTTTCTTTGGTAACTAAGAAAACATAGGTGTTATCAAAGCCATAAGAATCAAAGTAAGTTTGGTGGAAACGTTCTTCGAATTCTTTTTTGACTGTTGCTAACGCAATTTCCGGATCACTTTCCGGCTCCAGACCTAAAGTTGTCGTCAAGTCAGTCCCAGTATAACGGGCAGCGGAAATTGAGGCGTCACCATTGAGCATCGCTTGATGGTTAATGGTGGTGGTGGCTAAATTATTAATAATCGTTGTATCTTTATCTGTGTAATGTTCGACCATACCTGCGACAATGCTGGCTAAAATCTGCGCTTCTGATGTGACCCCGCCGGTAATCCCGATAGTTGTGTCATCAGAGCTGGCCAAGCCTGGGAAAGAACAGCCGCTGAGGAATAAAGTTGCCGCAGCTAAAGTGCCAGCTAACATTTTTTTAATTCTCATGCTTCTTCTCCTCCTCTTAAGGCAATTGGTGTCAATTTTTTCTCCAGCAAACCTAAAAGCCAATCTGCTAACAAAGCTAGAATGGTTACCGGAATAGTACCGGCAAAAATTAATGGCGGCTGATAATTATTCAGCCCGCTGAAAATTAAATCCCCGAGACCACCGGCACCGATGTAAGAAGCGAGGGTTGCCCAAGCGATAACATAGACTGCTGCCAGCCGAATCCCCGCCATAATGGTCGGAATGGCAATCGGAATTTCCACGCTGACAATTGATTGCAGCTGAGTCATGCCCATGCCACGAGCAACATCACGATAGTTGGCATCAACATTTTTCATACCGATGTAAGTGTTTCGCAAAATCGGCAGCAACGAATAAATGAACAAAGCAATTACTGCGGGCAACACACCAACGCCAAGAAAAGGTACCATTAAAGCTAACAACGCTAAAGAAGGTACAGTTTGCAGAGCACTAGTGAAGCCGATAACGATGCTGGCGGCTTTCGGTGTTCTCGTCAGCAAAATGCCGACCGGAACCGCAATGATAATTCCTAAGCCTAAAGCCAAAGCTGAAATATAAATATGTTCAATCGTTTTATTAATTATTTCTTGGCCGTATTCTTGAAAGAAGGCTTGCATAATTTATTTGCCCTCCTCTGAAGGTATCGTTTCTTTCGCTTCAGCTGTTGCCGGAATCGTAATAGCTTCTACAACTACTTCATCAGTGGGGGCCGCTGGAATTTCAATTCCGGCTTCGTCACCGGAGACTGACTCGATGGCCTCACTGATTGATTCCTCTTCACCCCAGATAACATCGTAGACGATATCCACTAGCGAAGCTCTGGTCAGCATACCCATAATGCGATTTTTTTCATCGACAACCGGCACATATTTCAGTCCCCGTTTTAAAATCCGCTGCAAAGTATTTCGTAAAAAAGAAGTGCTCTTCACATAGAAGACATCTTTATTTAAAATGTCGCCAACACTGGTAGCTCGACCTCGGCGTCGCTGAATCGTTTGTACGTCTATAAAGCCTTTTAGCACATTTTCATCGTCGACTACTAACAGCGTATCAACCCGTTTTTCCCGCATCAGTTTGATAGCAGCCTGAAGGGATTTTTCCGGAGTGATGGTAATTGCCGTACTCAAGGCAACTTCACCAACCGTTGTCGTATCCGGTTTGGCTTGCAGCAAGCGATCTTCACCGATTAATTCTTCGACAAATTCATTGGCAGGATTTTGTAAAATATTTGATGGCGTATCTACCTGGACAATTTTTCCGTAGCTCATAATCACAATTCGACTGGCTAATTTCAGCGCTTCATCCATATCATGGGTTACAAAGACAATCGTTTTGCCTAAACGTTCCTGCAAATCCTTGACCAAATCCTGTAGCGACTCCCGCGTGATAGGGTCCAATGCGCCAAAGGGTTCATCCATTAAAATAATATCTTGATTGGCCGCCAAAGCCCGCACGACACCAATCCGTTGTTGCTGCCCGCCGGAGAGCTCATTTGGGTAACGGTCGAGCATTTCTCTAGGCAGCTCGACTAAATCAATCATTTTTTCAGCCGTCGAATTACGTTCGGTAACCGGAACTTTCAACAGACGCTGCACCAAAGTAATATTTTCACGAATGGTCATATGGGGCATCAAGCCGATATTTTGAATCACATAGCCGATTTTACGGCGCAGTTCCACCGCATTGATTTTAGTAATATCCTGACCGTCAATAGTAATGGTTCCTTTAGTTGGTGTTTCCATCCGATTGATCATCCGCATGGAAGTCGTTTTCCCGCTCCCACTGGTACCGATAAAACAAATAAACTCACCATCTGCAATTGATAAATTGAAATCTTCAACAGCCACTTTATTTCCCTTGTAAATTTTTGATACATGCTCAAATTCGATCAAAAAATCCACCTCATTTTCATTTTTTTTAAACGGTCTCACTTACTAGTATGATAAAAAATGGCGAAGAATTCAAATTATTTGCATTTTTTGTAAATATTTTTGAAAAAAAGGAACGTTTACAAAAAAACAAGAACCTTGCCATCGGACAAGGTTCTTAGTAGTATAGCTAGCTAAAAATAAGAATTTCAGCGAGTCTAAAATTATTTACATGTCTTTGTAAATATGGGCTTCAATTTCTTCCCGCTGCCCTTGTAAAAATGGAGGCAGAGCAAAACTTTCACCTAAGGTTTCCAACGGTTCATCAATCGTAAAGCCAGGCTGCATCGTGGCAAATTCGACGCGATTGCCACCGGGTTCACGAATATAAAGACTCTTGAAGTAGCCCCGGGAAACAAGCTCTTCAATTTCCCAAGCTTGTTCTTGCGCTTTTTGATACAAAGCTTCTAAGGCGGCATCATCCTTCACCGCAAAAGCGACGTGGTCCATACTGCCGCGACCCATGCGGGCTTTTTTGTCAGAATCCGTTTGAATAATTTCAACAAAATCCGTTTGATTCAACTGAATTCGCCCGTTAACTGTTGGCCAGCCTAACAATTTTTCAAAGAAATCACTGGTCTTAGCCGGTTCCTTGACGTGAAATTCAGTGGAGCGCAGACCGATAATTTGTTTATCAGCGGGAATATCATTTTTGACGACTTGGCTGGCAGCTAATGGGGCTGCTGCAACCTCTTCTAAATACAGTTGAACATCGTCTCTATCTTTAAAGGCTAAGCTCGCTCCAGATTGTTCAAAAGGAATGTCTAAAGCAGTCAAGCGCTCTTGCCAAAAAGCCAAGCTGCCGCTAGGAATTTTCAAACCAATCGTTCCCAAGAAATGATCTTCATCGTGCCGCTGTGCCAAAAGCGGCACGACAAAAAAAGTCACGACAGTCCCAGGGGCTCCGCTATAATCTCCGTAATAGTAATGGAGCATTTTATGATTTTCTTGATTGACAGTATTTTTGACAAAGCGCAAACCTAAAACTTTGGTGTAAAAATCTAGATTTTCCTGTGCATGTCTAGTTAATAATGAAACGTGATGAAAAGTTGCCATGGAAATCCCTCCGCTTGTTTTCTTTCTTATTAATAGTAAGTATAGAAGCCTTTTAAATAGAAAGCAAATAATCTGTCGTTCGCCAAGGGTTTCAAAAAGTGATAAAATACCCAAGACAATAAAAGAAAGAGTGAAGGCTATGTTAACCACAGAAGATTTTGATTTTGATTTACCAGAGGAATTGATTGCCCAAACACCATTACAAGATCGCTCCAGCTCCCGCCTATTGTTTTTAGATAAAGAAACCGGCGAGATTGAAGACCGCCATTTTACCGACATCTTAGATGAATTAAATCCCGGCGATGCGTTAGTGATGAATGATACCCGTGTCTTGCCGGCGCGTCTTTATGGCGAAAAACCCGATACCGGCGGCCACTTGGAAGTGTTGCTACTGAACAATATTGAAGGGGACACATGGGAAACACTGATTAAACCGGCTAAGCGGGCGAAAGTCGGCACGGAAATTCGTTTTGGCGATGGCCGTTTAAACGCCGTTGTCACCAAAGAATTAGAACACGGCGGCCGCATTATTGAATTTCAATATGAAGGGATTTTTCTCGAAAATTTAGAATCCCTCGGTGAAATGCCTTTGCCGCCATACATCAAAGAACGCTTAGAAGACCCAGATCGCTATCAAACCGTTTATGCCAAAGAAAACGGCTCGGCCGCCGCACCAACGGCGGGCCTGCATTTTACGCCTGAATTATTGAAACAGATTGCTGACAAAGGCGTCCACTTAGTTTATTTAACACTGCATGTCGGACTAGGCACTTTCCGCCCGGTTAGCGTGGATAATATTGCAGAGCATCATATGCACAGCGAATTTTATCGCTTGACTGAAGACGCCGCCGCAGAATTAAACCAAGTGCGTCAAGCCGGCGGAAAAATTATCGCCGTGGGCACGACCTCAATCCGGACATTGGAAACCATCGGCACTAAATTTGACGGCGACATTAAAGCCGACAGCGGCTGGACAGATATTTTTATTACTCCGGGCTATCAGTTTAAAGTTGTGCAGGCCTTCTCCACCAATTTCCATCTGCCAAAATCAACTTTAGTGATGTTAGTCAGCGCTTTTGCCGGCCGGGAAAAAACTTTGGCCGCCTACCAGCATGCTATTGAGGAGCGCTACCGTTTCTTCAGTTTTGGTGATGCGATGTTTGTGAAGTAGCTGTTTGGCTTTAGCTGGAATTCATTAAAAGCATTTTAAGCTGTTGTTATCTAGGAAAGCTCATCAATTTATTTTGATGGGCTTTTTTTAATTGTCACGAATTTAAACTGCATTAGTTAATTCTTTTCATTGAATGGCTATTGAATCTGTCAGTATGGAATTTATCAGGTTTTATTGAGTTGCTTATATATCTGGAAAGCAGCGTTCAATGACTTACACTTTCCAGCACATATAAAAGCTACTATTAATTCTCTTAACCAGCAGTTTAATTCTTCTGGGAAAAGTTTCCTTCGCCGACATTGTCAATCTGGTGATTCCGTTTTATGCTTAGGATAGGAAATACAGCAACCGGAAAAGCAAAGAGGAGAAGCAAAATGAAGCTGAATGAGGTAATTTTTAAACGGCGTAAAGAGCTACAACTAACACAAGAACAAGTGGCTCTAGCCTTGAATGTCTCCGCACCAGCGGTCAGTAAATGGGAGCGAGGGAGCAGCTTGCCAGATATTACGTTATTACCTGGCCTTGCTCGACTGTTAAAAATTGATTTGAACACCCTGTTTAATTTTGAAGAAGAGCTGTCTGTAATCGAGTTGGGGAATTTTATTGAAAAGCTTTTTTATACGCTAAAAGATGAAGGCTTGCTCGCCGGATTGACACTTGCACAAGAAAAAATCAAGGAATTTACTCATGATGAAAAGCTGATTTTAGTTGCGACCCAACAATTGGAAGCTGAGGCTATCATGCAGGGGGATGATGCATCGAATAAAGATATTTTTAAAGAAATCAGCCTCTTATTCGGACTTTTAGAAAATAGTGACAATCAAAATATTCGTTTTTCAGCTCAATTAGCCAAAGTGCGAAATTTGATTCGTTTCGGAGATTACAATTCGGCTAATCAGGCGTTATCTCAAACAGAGAACGTGCATCTGGATAAGACACCCACAGAGATTCAGCTATTAAGGGCCGAAGGAAACGAGCAAGCGGCTTTAACTAAAATTGAATCTGAAATTATGCGCACAGCATCTAGTTTACTTTCTTATTTATTCAGTAAATTTGAAATAGCAATCGAAAAAGGCCTCAGCAAAGAGATGGGATATTACGGGGACTTAATTATTCAAACTGTCGAAAATTATCATCTGTCAGAAGTTTTTGTTCGTTTAGTCAATTTGATGATGGCTGCATTGGAAAGAAATGCAGACCAATTTTTAGGACTGTTGGAGAAGTTAATCGATCAAGAGAATTGGATTTGGAAGCCACATCAATATCACCTTTATGAGCATTTAACTGAAAATGAAGTGAACCTAGCGCAAATGTTTTATTCACAAGACTTAGAAAAGCTGTTTGAACCCGTAGACCTAAACTTTTTAAAAGATATTCCTAAATTTCAAGAGCTCAAAGAGAAGTGGCAAAGTAAGATGCAAGAAAATATTGCAAGAGAGATATAGGGATAATTCTTTTTATAGAAAGTTGGAGCCTATTAATCTATATCATGGAGTTTCACAGCATAGCAATGAATTTTTCAATCTTTTACAATAGCAAATCCACAAAAAATTCACATCTACGGGTTAATATTAACTCATCCCAATAAAACAAACCCAATAAAACACTTTTTCATTTTTTACTCCTAGCCCATCGGTCCCCGCCGATGGGCTCCCTTTTTGTCTTCAGAAAAGGGAACCTTTTATGAAGAGCAACGGGGTCGTATACAGTTCAACTAAGTGGGAAGAAAAAAATTGTTTGAGGATTATAAAAAGTTGAACTAGCATCCTAGCCCATCGGTCCCCGCCGATGGGCTCCCTTTTTGTCTTCAGAAAAGGGAACCTTTTCTGAAGAGCATCAGGCCGTATACAGTTCAACTAAGTGGGAAGAAAAAAATTGTTTGAGGATTATTGAAAGTTGAACTAGCATCCTAGCCCATCGGTCCCCACCGATGGGCTCCTTTTTTGTTTTCTGAGAAAAGTTTTTTGTATAGCATCGGGTTGTATACAGTTCAACCAAAAACGAATCAGGAAATTGTCTAAGCTTAAAGGAGCTAATCCTGCTACATTGAATCAAAATACTCAGACTAGATAACTCCGAGTCCTACCCATCACCGAAAAATTATTCTTCAAATAATAATGCTGCGCTCTGAAATTAGAATCTGCTGTATCCGTATGAAGTTCCTGATAATTTTTTTGATAGAGATAGTGACAAAGGGCGGCCATCATTTGGCTGCCGTAGCCCTTGTTTTGATACTCATCGATGAGAAAAATCCATCGCAGATAGACGCGGTTTCCATCCGGAAGATAAAAAATATTACACTGTCCAATAGGCTTTTTATCTAAATAAAAAGTCAACGTTTCAGTGACTTCATTCGGATTGGGAGTATGCTCTAAATCCAGTTTAGTTTCTAAGGCAGATTCATTTTTTAGAATTTTTCTATAATATAGATTTTCATGTTCAATTTTAAAGCCATTTTCTAAGAGTAAGGCTTCGATATAATCAAAATTATTTGCCAATTTTCCATGGGATGCGGTGAAACTCAGACCGAATGCATGGAAAAAAGCATAATAGTGAGAAAATCCTTTTTGTCTGAAATAATTCAGCGCTTCATCAAGTAGCTTTTGACCAACAGCTTGGCTATCTTTTAAGAAATAAATATGGCGAATAACCGCAATCGGGTTCAAAAAGTCTTTTTCACCATGTTCATCATAGCCGTAATTAGATAAGCCAAATTGAATAAAGCCGTCAATTTGACCGGCTTTGCGGGCCACTATTGTTGATAATTCTTTGAATTTCGGTACTTCTTCGAAATCAGTATCCTCAAAAAAAGACTGGTTCCAAGTTTGTTCCGTTGTAAAGTGAAAGTAAGGTGTCGAGCCTGCTAAATTATTTAAATAAAAATCAAATAAACCGCTTGTGTCTGTTGTTATTTCCATCATGTGCTTCTCCCATAATTTTTAGTGTGAAATATTATGCCATTGTTTTCATCGGAAGAGCCCCTTTCTGAGCTGTTTGAAATAATTGTACCATAGCCACTTAACGCTCAGAATAGAGAATGACCAGTAGTCCCACAAGCTAAAATGCTGAGCAGTCAATATGGCTGTTTTTTTTTGATTGGAAAAACAGTGTAAAATTGAATTGAGGAAAGTTTTGCGGAAAATTGTCAGATTTATTGTAACGAATCGTCTCAAAAACTGACTAATAGATAGAAGGGGCATCAGGGGGGTGGAAACTTGAAGATGGATGAGTTGTATCAAGAATATGGTGAGTTGGTATACCGTTTTTTATTGGGACTGACAAATGATGAGTTATTGGCAGAAGATTTAACGCAAGAAACCTTCTATCAAGCAATCAAGTCGCTTGAAAATTTCCAGGGAAATTCTAAGGTTTCCACTTGGCTGTGTCAAATTTCTAAAAATCTTTGGCGACAGCATATGGCTAAGAACAAGCAGCACAAAGTAACGGATGAATTGCTGGCAAGTTATGCAGATGATGACCCAAGACCTGATGAACAGCTTTTGCACTCGGAAAATAAAGTGCGAATATATCAGATTATTCATGAACTAAGTGAAATAAAAAAAGAAGTTGTTTTACTGAGGATGACGAATGATTTTTCTTTTAGAGAAATTGGCGATATCTTTGGGAAATCTGAAAATTGGGCAAGGGTTACTTTTTACCGTGCAAAGCAGAAAATAGTTGAGAGGATGAGACAAGATGACAATTCAACATAATGTAATTAAAGATTTAATTCCTAGTTATATTGATGGTCTAACTAGCCCTGAAAGCAACCAACTAATTGAGGATCATCTGAAAACTTGCAAAAGCTGCCGAGCCTATTATGAGTCCATGAAGGAGAATATGGGGGTCAATCAAGACCAAGAGCTCAAAAAAATAGAACCGCTTAAAAAAATCAAACGAGTCAATCGGAGAAGAATTTTTTTCTCTGCGATAATTACCGCTTTAGTTTTGATTAGTATCTATATCGGTGTGGCGCTGTATACCAAATCTTTTATGGCCAACTCCAACGATATTAATGAAGCAATCATTCATCAAAATGGGATTGTTACACTTAATTTTTCAGATAGCACAAATCGTGACCATATTTATACACTGGCTTTGCTGGAACCAGACAGTGACTTAGAAGATGGTTACCAGCCTGTTGTTAAAATAAAACAAGCCCGCAGCTTCTTTACGGACGCATCATTGCAAGAAGCGGGAACAATCAGTTTCGTGTTTGCATCGCCAGACTCCATCTATTTGCAAAATGCAGCCGGAATAATTTACCAACTCACCGAGCGAGACACCTTAACTATCCAATATGAGGACAAAGAGGAGACCATTAAAATTAGCGAGCTGTATGAAAATTTCCAGTAAAATAATTTTGTGACTTGTGGAGTTATTCATTACGGGTATTATTTGAATGCTTTAAAAGATAATCAAATGCCCGACAAATTAATAATTGTCGGGTGTTTTTATTTGTGAGGTCAAGCTAAACTGTCTGATAAATTTTTCCTTATTTCTTTACTTCTTATTTTCGATTATTTTTAATCGTTTGTTGTCAGAGCAGTATTTTTTTCTGTATCATTTACTTATGTAAGTTGTATATATTTTGTGTCCAGTATCTACATGGTATAATAAAGATATACTAAAATTTAAGGGTGATAGTAATGGCTAAATTGGAAAGAGCCTATAAAATTAGAAAATCTGGCAATAGTGATGTCACGACGATTCCTCAAAAAGTGAAGGATGCTCTAGGTGTTAAAACCGGCGAGGCAATTGAATATGTTTTTCTAGCAGACGGTTCAGTAAAAATTGAAAAGGCTAAGGAAGCAGTCGATGTAGATGCCATAGTTGATTCGGTGATGGCGCAATATGAAGAGGCTCTTCAGGATTTGGTTGAGTTATGATTTATCTTTCGGTGCGGGATATTGTCCGGATCAATGCCAAGCTTATTAAGCAGATTTCACCCAGTGAATTAGTAGGTATTCGCGATGCTGCGGCACTGGACATGGCTGTAAATCAGCCTCAACAAATCGTTTTTGAAAAAGAATTATATCCTTCAATCTATGACAAGGCTGCAATTTTGGCAATTAACTTAGCTAAAAGACACCCGTTTCAAAATGCCAACAAACGAACAGCACTGGTGGCGATGATTACTTTTTTCAAAGTAAATCAATATGCAACAAGTTTTAGCAGAGAAGAAGCGGTTCAATTCATAGTAAACATTGTGACGAGTCAGAAAAATTTTGATAATTTGAAAGAAGAAGTTACTTGCTATCTTAAAGAATCAGATAAAATCTTTCAGGAAAAACCGTAAAGCTTTGGTTCAATGTGGCTTGGCGACTAATTTTTGATTCGATAACCATTCAAAATCAATACAGATTAAAATTGATTTCATAAATGCACCACAAAAGTTCCTAAATTTTACAATATAAAGTCCATAGAAAATTCATATTTTCAGGTTAATATGAACTCATCCCAATAAAACAAACCCAATAAAACACTTTTTCATTTTTTACTCCTAAACCCGCCAGTCCCCGCTGGCGGGTTCCCTTTTGTACCTGAGAAAAAAAGAATTTTTTCTCAGGTACAAAAAAAGCCATTCTCCAAAAAGAGGATGGCCATAGAATGCAATACAAAAGTTATGGAGCAAGAGGAGTACCTAATGCGAAAGAAATGAGAATTATAATGACAAAAAATATGGGACTTAGACCAACAACAAATGCCAGCAAACTAAGTTTAGATTTGTATTGCCTATAAAATACTACAGAGAGGACACAAAGGAAAATAGAAACAACCGTAACACCTATGTTAGCTAAAGGAAGACTATAGAAAAAAATCCTAGTAGCAGGCACCCAAATCGTTAAAATTACAAAGGCTGTCAAGAATAAAATTATGAGACTCAGTCCACTTTTCTTCGTCATAAATACGCCTTCTTTCTAAATGTATTATTCCTACTGCTTACTATAAGTATAGTTGCAACAAAAAAAATAGACAAGTTCACAGTTGCCCTTTGTCCAAAAGTAGCTAGATTAGTTCAGCTAATCCTTATATCCAGCAAATTTGCGGGAGGTTTTTTATTGATGGTATAATAAACTAAAAAAAGGGTGGGTATGCTATGGATGAAGAAGATTATCTTTATGATATGTATCGAGATGAGTATTATCCAAAGGTTTTAGTAGATAAATTAAAAGCAATTTTGCAAAATGTTGTTGTAGTCCTTGAAAAAGGAGAAACTGATTTAGAAATTATTCAATCTGAATTTGATAAGGCAACTATTGCTATCAATGAATTGGGAGAGGAATTTGAAAATCATGGTAGCGAATTAGAAACGGTTGCCAGAGAATCCATAGGTGAAACTGTATATTTAATATTAAAGCAATACAAAATAAAGCTTGATGTAGAAGATGCTATTCGAGAAAGAGAATGGTAATTTAAAGAATATCGCTATTTAACACACTAGTTCACATAATGCAGATTAGAAAAATCAGCCCGCCAAACCTGAGTTTGGCGGGTGTTTGCATGTGAAAAAGCAATCGGCTCATTGATATAACTAAAAAAACGGAGGTTAGCGACTTTGACTTTATAGGCGAAACATTTAGTTAAGTGAAATTTCCAGAAGATAACCAGACGTAATTTAATTATGCTGAAGCTGCTAGAATTAGTTTCGGTGTGAGTGGATTAACTCAGGGTTTCCTAAACTCAAAATACTACATTCAGATTTGCCAATTATTTTTAGTGGGTGTTGTTAGATTGTCATGCTAAAAATCAATAGAAGCTAAACGTACCTATTTAGGAATGATTTTTAGAAAGCTATTGATGATTATGATGAAGAACGCATAAATAAGAATTCCCAGATAAGCGCTTAATAATGAGTTCATAGCTAATAATGGAAATAGTAAAGCGGTTATTGGTGGAATTACTACTAAGAGACCATTTACCGTAGACATAATGCTTCCCATTGATTCTGCTGGAAAAATGCGAACAATCATTGCACTAAAACGAGGCGCCATTAGGCCGCTCAAAAATGAAATGATGCCATTCCCTACGAGAACAATTAGTAAGTTTTGAGCGATTAACCCTGCCGTACAAATTATCATACCACCTGCTGCAATATTACTCATTGTCCTATTTTTTACGTTCTGCCATACTCTGGGACTAAGAATATTTCCGCCAATAACAAAACCTGTTGTTACAATCGAAAACAGAGAAATAGTCATTGGTGTGGAATAAACGATTTGTTGACTTTCCGTGACAAAGAGAACAAAAATAGGTGTCATTCCGCCAAAAAAGCCGTTCATCAATGCTAATTGTAATAAATCATTAAAAAGTTTTTTCTGATGATAAAGTTTTTTTAATGTTTGTAGTGCCGTTTGAACTAGACTTGTTTTTGTGGAAACACGAGACAGGTTTATTTCGCTTTCATTTAATGCCTTTCGTATTAGAAAAAAACCAAGAGCGACAAAGAAAAACAAAAGTGCATTTACTAAAGCTAGATCATTCATAA
Source organism: Enterococcus sp. LJL90 (assembly GCF_056924355.1). NCBI lineage: Bacteria > Bacillati > Bacillota > Bacilli > Lactobacillales > Enterococcaceae > Enterococcus > Enterococcus sp. LJL90. Next base: position 142,286 of record NZ_JBXPBQ010000005.1, read on the forward strand.
AGAAAAAGGTGAGCAAGAAGGAACCTAGAAAATTTCCGGTAATATTTATTAACTGACTACCTGTATTAGTTAGGCTCTGAGCCATTTCTAAGTCTTGATCTGCTACCAACAATTTTGTAAAAGGAGCCACTAACCCTGAAGAAAAATTACCTAGTAAATCGGAGAAAAAATTTAAAGCAGCAATACCCATAATGATGGCTAAAGAACTCTCAAAAAATAATAACCCAAACACACTGAGATAAAGCAGGCCTCTTATAATAGAGGTTAGAACAAGATAGAAGGACTTATTTCTAGTTCGATCAGCTAAACCACCGGAAATTAAGTTAAAGAAAATGGGTAATGTTTCTGATACAGAAACTACCATGACCGCGATATTGGCTTCTTGAATGGAAGCTGCCGCAGCTAATAAAGCAGTGTAAAATAATTTATCGCCGATTTTCGATACTAAATTAATCCCAGTAAGCTTTCCAAATAAAGGATTGTTCCTAATAAGATTCAACATGTTAACTCCCCCTAGATAGTGACTTTTCTATTCTTTTACGATATTCTTTTTTCGTGGGGAATGTTAAAAAGCCAACAATAGTTTTCCAAATAGGAGGGTATCCGATTGTACGGCATTACTATTCGAAGGATAAGAAAAGATAAAGGTCTCTCATTAAAGGAAATTTATACGGGAGTCTGTTCTAAAACCAATGCGATAAAATTTGAAAAAGGGGAGCGGGAGTTAAATGCAAGTCGGTTTAACTTAGTTTTAAGTAATTTAATGCTCTCGATGGACGAATTTTTGTGGTTGCTTCAGAGTAAGGAGACATCAACTGTAGATTATTATCCAATAATTGCTGGAAGGTATTGGAATGAAAATAGATTGATGGATTTTGAACAGTTACTTCAAGACATGAATCAACAACTTGGAATGAAAAAAATCCAACTTGTGAGTTATCAAATGTTATTATCTTATAGCAAAGGCGAACCGATTGCCAAAGAGCAGCAGGAGATTGTTCTTCATTATTTTTCGAGATTGTCTTTTTGGACGTTTGAAGATTTAAAATTTTTTACGAATAATTGTTTTGTACTCCCATATGAAACCTTTTTAGTTTTGTTAAATGAATGCTTAAAAGCTAGCGAACGGTATAACTACTTCCCTAATAGCAATCTTTTTTTCGCTTCTTTGTTATCAAATAGTATTGAACGTATGTTGGCAGAAAGAGATTTTTCTACTGCAGATAACTATATCAGAGTAATGAGGGAACACTGTCGTGAAGCAGTTCTTAGCGGATTCATGTTAATTAATAAGTTTTACCAAGCTCAAGTATTGTTTGGTCAAAAGAATGTCGAAGCTGGAAATAATCTTTTGGATGAAGTGGTACAAATTGCTTCTTTTTTGGACAATACTTACCTGTTGCAGGAAATTCAAAAATTTAAAGAATTCAACAATTCACAGCCTGAAAGCAAATAGAGGTGTGGTTTAATTTAAACCTACTAAAAAATACATAGTTCTGTAGTTAGTAAACTGCATATGTAATAATTTTTGATCTAAAAAAATTTTAATGGACTTAAAAAAACTAGCTCCTGCCACACCATTCTGGCAAGAGCTAGTTTCTAGTCATAAAATATTGTACCTTAATCAATCTGTTAACTCAGGGTTTAGTGGATATGGTAAGTCGATTTTGCAAATGGTATAGTGGAAATATCATATGGAGTTAAAAGGAGGCTTGGATATTGAAAGATTTATCTGAAATGAGCTTAGCAGAATTATGGGAATTATTTCCAATAGTATTAACTGAACACCAAGATGTTTGGGACGATTGGTACAAAGATGAGAAAAGTAATCTAGAAGAGATTCTTAGCGACTTTGCTTCTTTTCAAATTACTCATATAGGGAGCACAGCAATACCCAATATTTGGGCAAAGCCTATTATTGACATTTTAATTGAATTCAATTCGGATAGTGACATCGAGAAGGCTAAGGACAAACTAGAAACGAAAAGTTATATAGTAATGTCGCAATCAACGAATAGAATCTCTTTAAATAAAGGGTACACTAATCAAGGGTTTGCAAAAAGGGTTTTCCATATCCATCTGAGACTAAGGGGCGACAATGATGAGATTTATTTCAAAAAATACTTAATCAAGTTTCCTGAAGTAGCTAAAAAATATGAAAAATTGAAACTATCTTTAAAAGAAGAATACGAGCATAACCGTGATGCTTATACTGAAGCAAAAGGAAAATTTATTTTGGAAAATACTAAGAAAGCCAGAGAACTATTCTCTTAAATTTTTGTTAGTCCACTAACGACGGATTTCATAGACTCATTATTATTTCTAGAGTAATAAATTGTAAAGCTACCTAATTTTTTAATTTCTCATGTATAGGAAAAGTAAATTTATATATAAAGCTTCTGCTATTCACTGGTCGATTGTTTGTAAAAAAAAGTTCAATAAAGAATTTTTTTTCAACTAATACGTTTAAAGATTCTTTAAACGTATTTTCTAAAGAATTAAATACATCTTGGGAATATGATATTTTATCAGAGAATACAACAACACAATCTTTGCGAAGTTGTTCTACCACTTTGCCTGAATTGAAAAAGCTGAATTTCCATGTACCATTGCTCGTATAAATCATGGCACGATTGTCTTCTAAAAAAAAGTCGGGAGAATAGTGTTTAGAAAAAATATGGAATGTCTCAGATAGCCTCATTTTCTTAGGATTATAAGTTTTTAAAGGCGAAAATTTAATAGGAACTGTTTCTTCCCTTATTATTGGAAAATCTAAATCGGGCATTGATGAACTAAATAGCTCTTTTTGATGATAGATCATCCTTTCCCACTTGTCTAATTGAACTTTTTTTTTCGCAATTACTTTCAATTGTGAGTCTAAAAGTTCTTCATAATCCCACTTAACCTCCTTGTCTAAAATACTAACAATGTCTGCCAATGAATAATCCAAAGCCTGTAACAATTTTATAGATTGAAGTAGATATATTTGATTTTTTTCGTAAAATCGATAACCTTTATCAGTTTTTTTCGCTGGTTTAAGAATATTTTGATTGTCATAATATATTAAGGTCTTCCTTGGAACTCCAGAAAATGATGCAAACTCGCTAATGGTTAATAAAGTACTGTCCATAATAAATTCTCCTTGACTGTATAGTTGCTATACAGATTAAACTAAAATTACCATAATTTCAAGGGGATGATTGTATGTGTAATAAAGCTATTTTTATTGATATTGATGGAACTTTGGCTGATTACTTTGGTCGAATACCTGTTAGTGCTGTTGAGGCTTTATCCAAATCGAGAAAGAGAGGGAATAAGATATTTTTATGTACCGGTCGTTCAAAAGCTGAGTACAATTTAATATTAGATAAAATTGAAGTTGACGGAGTAATCGGGGCTGGAGGAGCATTTATTGAGGTAGATAAAAAGGTGATAAAAGAAAACTTTTTTTCTGCTCAAGAGATTGATTATTTATCAAGCTATTTAAATAATAGTAGAATTTCCTTCTATTTAGCTGGGGAGAAGTATCTTTATGTTAATGAAACAATGAAAAAAAAGTTTAAAATAGTAGGTCGTTTTCTTCCAAATGACAAAGGGACACTGTTTAAGGATATAAGCGAAGTTGACTTTATGAAAGAAAGAATCTATAAGGTCAATTTCATACAAAAAAAATTCCTTTTGACAATATACTAGAAGAATTATTTCATAATTACACAATCTCACCAAGCACTATAGCTTTTTTAGGGAAGAATAGTGGGGAGATATTACCACCCCGCACTTCTAAACAAATTGGAATCAATTTTTTACTGAGCTATCTGCAAATTGATAAAATTAATACTGTCGGAATTGGAAATGGTAGTAACGATATTGATCTTTTTGCAGCAGTTGAAATTAAGATAGCAATGAAAAATTCTAATCCAGATTTATTAAAATTAGCGACACATATTACTGATACTCCAAATAAAGATGGAATTTATAAATCATTTGAACGGTTTGATCTTTTTTAAAATAAGTTCGTAACGTATCAATTTTTGTACTATTAGGACAAAGCTGATAAATCCTTCAAGTTGCGATAACTTTTTAACTGCCTAATCGGTGAGTTTACTAAGTCGTGGTTTAGTCTACTTCAAGATTTTGCTAAGGACTCTATGCTTTTGGTTAGTTTTTAAACTTGAAAAACACATTAGGGAATTTTGAGCAGAAAATATGCTATGCCCATTAATCTCTTTCGGGAGAAAAGGGAATACTCAATATTATTACAATAAGGTACCTAAAATGCTTTTGAGTTATACTATGAAAAGACTAAAAAAATATATCAACTTGAAGTTTATAGGTTGGTGAAGCGAATCTTATTTCTAATATGTGTTTCTGATATGTATTTCTGATATGTATTCAAATGAACTAATAAGGTATTTCATAAATTATACAAAGAAAGCTGTGGAGCTATAAATTATTGGAGAACTAATCAAACTGTTATATTACAGCTTAATCCACTAAAGACGGATTTCATCTACTCAAAATAAGTAACTAGCTCTTACCATACTATTAGGTGAGAGCTAGTTTTTTGGACTTATATTGTTGACACATATAGTGAATGAACTCCGGGATTAGTGGCATTAGTAGCAAGCATAAAATAAAAGCCCAGCTTTTCAGCTAGACTTTTCACTTTTTTCTCGGGCAATTCTTTCGTGTAAGCCAATCTTATAAATCAAGTATTCACGAGTCGCTTCTAGTTCCGCAATCTTTTGATCTAGCTCAGTCTTGGTTTCTTTTAAAAGTTGAATAGAAAGCTCATGGTTCTCAAAGTTTACAAAGATTTTTTTGATATCTTCTAAACTCATGCCAACATTACGATAATGCAAAATGGCTTTTAGACTTGTAATAGATTGCTCATCAAACTCACGAATTCCTCGACTACTTCTAGGAACGTCTAACAGACCTTCTTTCTCATAAAAACGAATAGAGTATGTGGAAATATTGAGTTCCTCTGCAATTTCTCCGATTGTCATGACTGCTCAACTCCTTTAACTTTATTATACTAAACTTAACCCTTAGCTAGTAAATTAAGCTAGGGATTGAATTATTTTTTTATAATACTTGCGCAGTTGGTCGTAGAACAATTTCATTAATGCTGGTATTTTCTGGCGTATCAATGGCGAACTGAACAGTTCTAGCAACTTGATCTGCCGGAATTGCTGTTGAAGAATAAAAGCCAGCCATTCCTTCAGCATTTTCCCTATCCGTCACATGGTTTGGTAATTCTGTATCAATCGCCCCAGGAGCAATTACCGTAACTCGGATATTAGATTGAGCCATGGCCTCTTCTTGACGCAATGCCTCTGAAGCTGCCCAAACGCCAAACTTAGTTGCTGCATAAACACCGGCAGCTGGTCCCGATTGGTGAGAAGAAATTGAGCCAATATTAATGAACTGACCAGATTTTTGAGCACGCATTTGAGGCAAAGCTGCATCAATGCCATATAAAGTACCCTTCAAATTAACATCAACCATGCGATCCCACTCGCCAACTTTGCCCTTGGCAAACTCGGAAAGGGGCATTAAACCAGCATTGTTTATCCAAACATCAATCCGACCAAACTCATCGATTGCTAGTTGAGAAATTTTTTGATTTTCAGCTAACTTTGATACATCAGCGAGAATGTAGACCGCTTCGCCACCTGCTTCACGAATAACAGCAACAATTTCCTTTAACTTATCTTCACGACGAGCAGCTAAAACTAGCTGATTTCCTGCTTTTGCTAACATTTTTGCGGTTGCTTCACCGATTCCGCTTGAAGCGCCAGTAACTACGATTACTTTTGACATAAATAAAAACTCCTTTATTCTTTGATGGTTTAACTATAACAACTTAGAGTAGGTCTAAGACAAGTGGTTTGTTCGATTAATTTAAAAATGTGGTGTTTTTTCTGATAATAAATCCAGCTGCATAGCGTCATTCACCATGCCTACCAAGGCATTACTGGTGGAAAGTTGCCAGATAAAATCTGCTAATTCTTCACTTGTATTAAAGTTTTTCCCATAACGTTTTTGATAATCCACTTCCTGATTCTGACCGTCAGCAACCTTTGCGAACTCAGTGGCGGTTGCACCAGGAGCCATGACCTTGGACTGCATTTTGCTGCCATTGAGCTTTAACTCATGGGCTAATCCTTCAGTAAAGGCGCTGACGAAAAATTTAGTACCACTATAAAGAGAAACATTTGGAATTGTAAAATATCCTGCCAAAGAAGAAACGTTAATTAGCTGCGCATCTGCCACATCCTTATGGTCTCTGACAAATAAGGTGGAAAGAATGGCTAACGCCTCGACGTTCAGCTGAACCATACCAGTAATTTCAGAAATAGTGGTATCACTAACCGCTTTGTGACGACCAAAGCCGGCATTATTGATCCAAATATCAATGGAGTAGTCTACTAAAGAGTTGTAAAAGTCCTCTAATTCGCTAATCTTGCCTAAATCTTGCTTTTTAATGACGACATCGACGTCTGGCACTTCTTTTTTTATTTCTTCCTTCAGGCTAGATAACTCTTCTTTTCGACGTGCTACTAAAATAATATTTCTACCTAAGCTGGCAAATTTTTTAGCGGTTGCTCGACCAATGCCGGAACTCGCGCCAGTAATAACAACATATTTTTTATTCAAAAAAATTCCTCCTAATCAGTTATAAGAGGAAGTCTACAGTCTTATAGTTGGTCTAAGTCAAGTTTATAGGACAGGAGTATTCTATCCTATACTATCGCTGAACAATATATGATATTCTTTAATAAGGATAATTACTAGAGAGTCTATGTATAGATTTTTTTTACCTGTTTGTCTACGTGCGGAATATCCATAGGCAGATTTAAGCCACGAAAAATATACAATGCAAAGCTAAGAGGGTGGAACTATTTCAATCCATTTAGTACATTCACTTTTTTTGCTATAAGGGGAAGAGGGGAAAATAGTGAAACCATATTTGGAGATTGTCAATTATTCTGAAAGAGGGAATTATTTCCTGCATATTTATGATAACGATGGCATTGAAGTATTTTTGCCCCACTGGCATCGAGATATCGAAATCGTCTATTGCGAGGTCGGGACAGCGAAAATTCTTTATGAGAATGGCATGCTTACCTTATCAGAAGGTGAGATTCATTTTTTTGCTAGCGGTGAGCCCCACGCCTTCCTAACTTCACCAGGAAGTAAACGTCTAGTTATTCAAGTTGACTTGCAATTTTTTAATGAAACTATTTTAAATATAAATAACGAGAAGGATTTATATGCTCTTTTCTCAGAGGGCAAGAGATCAAGTAACGAATGGCCTGAAGAGCTAACAAACGAATTAAGAAAAGCTATGAAAAGAATGTATCTACTATCAGAATCGCAAGCTGTCGGCAAACACTATGGGATTTTTGCTTGTATGTATGATATTATTTTTTCTTTCTATAGCTTATTACCTGAAAAAGAAGCGACAGAGGAAGGTTCAGGCCAACAGTTTAGTCAGCACGTAGAAGCTATTGAACGCTTGGGAATTATTTTTCAGTATATCAAAGATCACTTCCATGATAACCTTCAGCTTAATGATATCGCGCGAATCGTTAATCTAACACCAAGTTATTTTTCCCGTTTTTTTAAGAATAGTACAGGCTATACTTTTAAAGACTTCTTAACGAGTTATCGAATTAACCAAGCGCAATTTTTGTTGATAAATGATAATCAAAGTATGGATATTGTTGCGGAACAAGCTGGATTTTCCAGTACCAAAACCTTTCATCATGTCTTTAAAGAAAAAGTAGGAATTTCGCCTTTAAAATACAGGAAGATAAATTCCGGGAATTTTTAAACATAACACAGGGAAGAAAGCCTTTTCAAAATCTTGTACACTAAACGTATAAATTAGTGAGAACAAGATTTTGAGAAGGTTTTTTGAGGTGATGATATGAAAAAATACATTGGCATTGATATTGGTGGAACCAATATCAAATACGGTTTAATTGACGATTTTGGACAAATTTTAGATTCAGGGAAAGTGGCAACAAAAGATAATCGTAAAGAAATTTTATCAACGATTTCAGTTATTGTTGAAAAATATCGCAGAAAAAATTGCATTGAATTTGTTGGAATTAGTGTACCCGGAGTAGTAAATGAGTTTGGCTATCTAGTCACAGGTGGAGCCATTCATTCCTTGTACGATTTTGATTTTGAACAAAAGGTGGAGGAGCGGATAGGTTTGCCGGCTTTTGTTGAAAATGATGCCAACTGTGCTTTGCTAGCTGAGAAATGGTTAGGGGCGGCGCAAGGTGTTAAGGATTGCCTAGGAATAGTTGTTGGTACTGGCATTGGTGGTGCTATGCTGATTAACAACCAAATTTATCGAGGCTTTCAGAATAAAGCAGGTGAATTTGGTTTTATGTTAGTAGACCAAATTATTGATGGCAATAGTCGTGATGCTACACTGAGCTTAAAAGGGTCAATCCATGATGGCGTGACTACGCCTTACAATCAAACGATGAATGAAAATTTCCGTGAAGCGTTACCCATTTTTGCCAAATATCCTGAAGATCAGGTAGCTAAAGAAATTATTGATAATTTTTATCAAGCTTTAGCAATTGGAATTTTCAATTTAGCTTTTTCATTAGATCCTCAAAAAATTTTAATTGGCGGAGCAATCAGTTCAGATAATCATTTCATTCAGAGATTAAATGCAGAAGTTGAACAGATAAAAAATGGTCACGGGGATATGGCTAATTTAGTAACGCCACCAATCGTTGCCTGTGATTTAAAAAATGATGCGGGGATAATTGGCGCGGTGTATTGTGGCTTGAGTCATTTAAAAAAGAATCAAGCACAAAATTTTCAAAAGGAGGGTTTCTCAATTGGCTAAGTTACAGAAAAGATTACCAACAGCTTTTCCTGAGAATTTTTTATGGGGTGGTGCAATTGCCGCTCATCAGGCAGAAGGCGCTTGGAATGAAGATGGCAAAGGTGTCAGTATTTGCGATGTTTTGACCGGCGGGGGTCGAGGAAAGCGGCGAAAGATAACAGATGGCCTAAAAGCTGGCTATAATTATCCCAACCAGACAGCAATTGATTTTTACCATACATTTAAAGAAGACATTCGTTTGTTTGCCGAAATGGGTTTTAAAGCTTTCCGCTTTTCAATCAACTGGGCCCGCATTTTTCCTAAGGGAGATGAGGAGATGCCCAATGAAGCAGGTTTAAAATTTTATGATGATGTTTTGGATGAATTAGCAAAATATCAGATTGAGCCAATTATTACTTTATGCCATTTTGAAATGCCGTATTATTTAGCAGAACATTATGGCGGATTTAGAAATCGCAAAGTCATTGATTTCTTTGTTCATTATGTCAAGACCGTTATGACCCGTTATCGCAACAAAGTGATTTATTGGCTAACATTTAATGAAATAAATAATCAACTGCGGCATCTGGATGACTTAGCAGTTTACACTAATTCAGGAATAATTTTTAAACCAGGTGAAAATCATCAGGAAGTCGTTTTACAGGCCGTTCATCATGAGTTTGTTGCCAGTGCTCAAGCTGTTATTGCTGGAAAACAGATTAACCCAAATTTTCAAATCGGCTGTATGCTGGCAGCAGAACCAATTTATCCGGCTTCAGATAATCCAGCAGATATTATGACAGCTGAAATAAGTAATCGTAATCTTTATCTTTTTGGCGACGTTTTTGCTAGAGGAAGCTACCCCAATTACTTTTATCGAATGCTGGAAAATGAAAATTTGACGATTGAGATTGCCGAAACTGATTTAGATCTTTTAGCAAAAGGGACGGTTGATTTTATCAGTCTTAGTTATTATCAAACAAGCGTAGTCAAATTTGATGAAGAAAACGGAGCAGTTTACGTGGATAATGCCTATACCAAAAAAACTAATTGGGGCTGGAGTATCGATCCAATCGGCTTACGTTATAGTTTGGTGAAATTATATGAGCGTTATCAGTTGCCATTAATTATTGTTGAATATGGTTTTGGTGAAGAGGAACATCTAGAAAACGGGACAGTTATTGATAGTCAGAGGATAGAATTACTCAAACAGCATATCCAGCAAATGGAGTTGGCAATTGTTGAGGACGGTGTTGAATTATTTGGTTTTACTGCATGGGGCTGTATTGATTTAGTCTCTTTTAGCACCGGCGAAATGAAAAAAAGATATGGTTTTATTTATGTAGATCGAGATGATCAAGGCTTGGGAACAAATCAACGTTACTTAAAGCAATCTTTTTACTGGTATCGAGATTTATTGGCGGTCAATGGGGATTTAAGGAGGCTAGAAAATGGACATGCAATTAAAACCAACTGAAAAAGATACGTTGGGCCAAAGATTTAAACGTTTTTGGAAAACTTTTTTTAAGCAATGGCGATTGCAGGCTATGGCAATTCCAGGTGTTGTCTATATGATTATTTTCAGCTTTATACCAATCTATGGCCTGTCGATTGCCTTCAAAAATTATACTGTTATCGATACTATCGGCGGTGCCGAGTGGGTCGGTTGGGACAATTTTATGATTATATTAAATGATAAATATTTTTGGCAGGCAGTGGTCAATACAATTGGCATTAGCGCATTAAAATTGTCATTTGGCTTCATTGTTCCAATTATCATTGCCATTATGATTTACGAATTGCGGGGCGGTGTATTTAAAAGGATAATTCAAACGATTTCCTACATGCCCCACTTTCTTTCGTGGATTATTCTCGGCGGGATGTTGATTACTTGGTTTTCTTCTACGGGAATGATTAATCAGCTCCTAAGTTTTATCGGCTTTCAAACGCAGCAAAATCATATGCTGGATGCGGATAAGTATTGGTGGATTGCCGCCCTATCAGATGTCTGGAAAAGTGCTGGGTGGGGGACCATTTTGTATTTAGCAACGATGGCCAAAATTGATCCAACCTACTATGAAGCCGCCAAAATGGATGGCGCTAGTCGCATGCGTCAAATCTGGAGCATTACGATTCCTATGATGAAAAATATTATTTCTTTAAATTTGATTCTTTCTGTTAGCGCTTTATTTAATTCTAATTTGGATCAAACTTTAGTGCTGATGAATTCGCAGAATCAACCAAAGTCTGAAGTTATCAATTCTTATGTTTACCGTGTTGGGTTGATGCAGGGAGATTTTTCTTATGCCACTGCGGTTGGCTTAGGAATCGCCATTATTTCAGTCGCTCTACTGATTATTACAAACTTGATTACAAAAAAAATGAACGACAATCAGTCGGTACTTTAACTAGGAGGTGAAAAGATGGACATGACTGAAAAAAAACAACAGCTCACAACCAAAAAAAAGCACAAAAACAAGATTAAAGAAGGAAAGGTTTTTACAGTTGTTAATACCCTGCTGTTAATTCTATTCACCGTGATTATTATTGTACCGCTGTGGAATGTAGTGGCTTCATCCTTTGCCTCAAACGAAGCTTTAGCTAAAGGCGATTTTATCTTCTTCCCTTCAGAGGTATCTTTAAACAATTACCAAGCGGTTTTTCAAGATAACACTATCTGGCGAGCATTAGGAGTTTCAATTGGCCGCACTGTCATTGGGGTGGTTGCTCATACTTTGTTCTGCGCAATCGTTGCCTATGCTCTTTCTAAGAGGAACTTAAAAGGCCGTAAATTATACAGCTCAATGGGCATTGTTACGATGTTTTTCGCTGGTGGAATTATCCCAACCTATTTGTTAATCAAATCGCTTGGATTGTTAAATTCATTTTGGGTGTATATCATACCAGCACTTTTCAGCTATTACGATGTGATTATCTTAATGAATTTCTTCCGAGATGTGCCTGATTCATTAGAGGAATCTGCAAAAATGGATGGTGCCAATGACTGGTTTATTTTTTCAAAAATATATTTACCTTTGTCAAAGCCGGCAATAGCGACAATTGCCATGTTTCATGGAGTCTGGCAATGGAATGACTTTATGTCAGCTAAACTTTATATTACAGACCAGACACTATATCCATTACAAATGAAGCTCTATGAAATTATTGTGCAAACACAGGCAGCAGCTCAAAATATGAACGCTGGTTTTGTAATTGAAACTACTTCAAAAGGCATACAGTTAGCAACAATTGTCATTACGACAATTCCAATTTTATTAATTTATCCATTGCTACAAAAGCATTTTGTTTCTGGAATGATGTTAGGAGCCGTTAAAGAATAGGAGAGAGAAAATGAAAAAGAAAAGTTTGATTTTTATTGCAGGTGCTACATTGTTATTGAGTGGTTGTGGAGGCGGCAGTGAAGCCAAGGATGAAAGTAGCGGGACGCTACCGGATTTAGGAGATCGCTATGAGTTGGATGCTAGCACGCCTGCTTGGCAGCTGGACACTAAAGAAGATAATAAACTGACTTGGTATGTCAATCTGAGTGGTGGGACAGTAGTTTTGGGGAAGACTTAGTGACCAAAAAAATCAAAGAAGACTTAGATATCGATATTGAATTTATTATTGGTGACGATACTAAACTAAACACCTTCTTTGCTAGTGGTGATATGCCAGATATTATTTCTATCTTTGATGCAAATGCTTCTATTGCAAGACAAGCTGAGTCATGGGCATGGCCATTACAGGATTTAGCAGAAAAGTATGATCCTTACTTTCTGGATGTAGCTAGTGAAGAGACATTGGACTGGTACCAACTATCAGACGGCAAATCTTATGGATATCCAGACTACTCTAATACAGCTGAGGACTATGCCAGCGGGACTATTCATGGAAATGATGGGCTAATTATTCGTGAAGATGTTTATGAAGCAATCGGTCGACCAGATATGACGACACCCGAAGGTTTTTTAGAGGCATTGAATTCTATTAAAGAGCAATTTCCTGATTTAATTCCTCTAGGCTTTAATGATTTACCTAAAGATGGATTAACAACTAATTCGCTTGATTGGGTTGTTCAAGACTTGATTGGTGTGCCTTATCTTGACGGCGATCAGTATAATGATCGAAATTTAGACGAAGATTATATCACATGGCTAAAAACGTTACGTCAAGCTCATGAGAACGGAGCAATAAGTGATGACTCCTTCACTGACGATAATGAAACTTTTAAAAATAAAATTTCTTCTGGGAAATATGCAGCTGTTTTGATGTCAAGCTTCATTAACCATGGTGGGCCTATCCAAGCCTTTGCCTCAAGCAATCCTGATGGAGCATATATGGCTATCGATGCAGTTCAAAGTACTGTCGGCAACGAACCAATTTTAACTCAAGCAGGTATTTCAGGCTGGATGATTAATTATATCACCAAGGATGCAAAGGACCCTGCCAAAGCTATTCAAGTTTTCACCTACTTATTGAGTGATTACGGTCAAATGCTAACTACTTACGGAATTGAAGGAGAAACCTATGAATATGTTTCTGATGATGAAATTCAATTTACTCCCGAAGCATTAGAAGTTCAACAAAGTGACCCAGACAAATGGAAAAAAGAATATCGAGTTGGGGAGTTTTGTCAATTCGGTCACGATAAGTATCGGGCGCTAAATCCACAATCCTATCAGGAAGCACTCCATCAAATGATGGCTTGGGCAGATGACAAATTACAACCACAATTTGAAACGGAAAATATTGAACCTGATCCGGGGACAAGTGAGGCGAGGGCGTTAAGTGCTATTAAAACCAATTGGAGTACAACATTGGTTTCTGCTATCCGGGCTAGCAGTGACGAGGAAGTCGATCGGCTGATTACGGAATATGAAACTTTCCAAGATCAAAATAGTATTGAAGAAATTAATCAAATTAAAAATGAAAAAATTGCTGAAAATAAAGAAAAATTGGGAATGTAACAAATCTTGTTAGGTAAAACAAAAGTTTGATGACTTTTGTTTTACCTTATTGCTATGGTTTAACGAGCTTTAGCTTGAGATGAAATGAGGGGAAATATGAAAACTAAAATAAAATATCTATTAATTATCAGTTTTGTGGCATGTTTTTTTCCCGTAATCGCAAAAGCCACCACACCTGATTTTGATTTTATTAAAGATATGATTGAGATGAGGCAGTCTCCTTGGTATGAGACGTATCAAGAGGTTTTAGAGGATGTAGAAAAGACTAAAGATAATCCAACTCATGCAGTTGAAAATTGGGAAGTTCCAGGCTTTTATGCTAACAAAGAAGGGCATATTGCAGCTAAAGATGGTATGGAGCAAGATGCGACTAAAGTATTATCAAATGCTATTGCATATCAGGTTACTCGAGATGAGAAATATGCAAATGAAGCCATTCAAATCATTGACTCCTGGAGTATGACAAATAAAAAAGTATCAGGCTCCGATGGAGATTTAGTTTCTAGTTATCTAATCTCGGGAATGATTCAAGGTGCTTCTTATGTCAAAGATTATCCAGATTGGTCAGAAGAATCTCAAGAAAGTTTTGAAAATTGGGTTGAGGAAGTCTTATTACCAATATGGCAAAGAAGAATCCATAACCAAAACAATTGGGGGGATTGGGCTTTATTTGCTCAAACAACCTACTATTCATATAAAGGAGATGTCGCTAAGCTACAAGAGAATGCCAATATTTTAAAGGCGAAAATCGAAAGTAATATAACAACCGATGGATTTATGCCCCATGAAGCTAGAGGAGGAGCATCCTTTTGGTATCATTATTTTGCATTAGCTCCCATGACAAATACCGCAAAAATCATTTATGACGAGATTGGAATTGATCTATTAAATTATGAAAATGAAGATGGTATTGGCTTGAGGAAAGCGGTGACCAATATTGTCGATTTTGCTAGTGGAAAAAAATCTTTTGTTGATTGGCCACATGAGTATGGTGGAAATAACCAAGGTTATGTAAAATTTTTAACAGCTAATGAATATCCTTTGGCAATGGTTGAAGGACTAGCCGATTTTTATCAAGACAAAAATTTTGAAACATTTACCAGACCGTATCGTCCGATTGCTGGACATATAAATGTTGATACCGGTAACTATCATCATTTCACATGGCAGTATTCTGGATTGTTTAAGACTAACTCAGTTTTACTTTCCAATAACTCATATGAGAGAATTGAGGCGGAAAGAGTATCAGGAAAAGAAAAGATTGATATAGAAAATTTTCCCAATAAAACAGAGAACCAGATTTTGACTAAACTGGATAACGGTGATTATTTTTGGTATAACTATGTAAATTTTGGCATTAGTGGTATGGATTATATTGATGTAAATTATACAACTAATTCTAATGATGGTAGATTAATTGTTAGAAAGGATTCGTTGAACGGACCAATCATAAGTCAGGTCAATCTGACATCAACTGGTGGATGGAATAATTATCAAACTACACGGGTACCGATAATTGTTACCAATGACGTTCAAAATGTTTTTATATCTGTTGAAAAAGATTCTAAAGGAAGTGCGGGAAACATAGATTGGTTAGCATTTGGCCGTTTTGATGATTCAGAAGAAATTGATTTTAGCCAGTTAAATAAAGAATTGAATGTATTTGATTCTTTGACACCCGAAATTTATGTTCGTGAGACTTGGATTGCTTATGAAAATGAAATTACTTTGGGGAAAGCGATCTTGACTGAAACAGATATAACTCAACGTGAAATTAATCAAAAAATTATTGATATTAAAACTGCTTATAATTTACTAGAAACTGATTTACAATTTGTTGAACCTTTGATAATTTCTGACGAGATAACCAATTTATCTGAGGACAAGGCTTTCAAAAAAAATGGGTCACTACATCCAGCTTCTAGTCAAAGTAGCTTATCTTATTATATAGATGTGCCGAAAACAGGAGTGTACAAGCTGAAGTTGCGTCTGACTAATTCCTCTTCAATTGTTGATGGATTAAGTGTCATGGCGAATAGCGAAACTGTTGCGAAACTGAGTTTTCCTTATATTTGGAATGATACGAATGAGGTTAATTATCTAATTAATTTGGATGAAGGAAAGCAAGTTTTAGAATTTGCATCTACAGTGCAAAACTATTCCATTTTCGAAATACAGTTAAGTGAGGTTCAATTTCAACCAATCAATTATCAACAACAAATTTTTCCAATAGAAAACTATCTATCTGATTCCTACTCTCAAGGTCATATTTTAGAAATGAAGACTGACCGTTTCAATTTAGGCTATTTGGAGGTTGATACTCAGATTATTTTACCTTTAGCTATTGAAGAAAGTGGGTGGTACGACTTCTCTGTAGAATATTCTTATAAAGGAAGTCTACTGCCGGAAATAGTTTTACCTTCGGCCAGCATGTCACTCCCAGAAACATCTGATTACTCCAAGTATCAAAAATCAGAAGACATGAAAATCTGGCTTGAAAAAGGACAGCAAATGTTGCCAATAAATTTTAATAATTCAGGCGTCAATCTACGAGAGATTTACTTTGTAAGGAAATAATAATCACGGAGGAATAGAAAATGGAAAGACGAAATGTTGTTGATACGAAAATCTATCAAATTTTAACTAGAGGTTATCAATTAATCGTGTTAAATTTGCTGATGCTTTTATTTTCTCTTCCTCTGATAACAATAGGAAGTGTCTTGGCTTCGGGATATGAAATTTCCTTTAAAATGCAACGTCACCAAGAAAAACATATAGCTAAAGAATTCATTGCAATGTTTTGTAAAAACTTTAAAAAAGCAACAATCAGTTGGTTGATTTTTTTACTAGGGCTAAGCGGAGTTTTTGTTTTTTCTGGAACCATCCAAGCTACATTAAATGTTGGCGGTCTTGTGAGATATTTAATTCTGCTGCTTGTAACTGTCTATATTTTAGCTTTTCTATATGTATTTCCGTTAATTGGTTATTCTGAAAACAGCGTGAAGGCGCATTTTGTTGTCGGATTGGTCATGTCATTTAAAAATATGGGGCAAAGTATTTTAGCATTCTTAGTCTTTGCTTGTGCAGTAGTGTCACCACTGTATATGCCAATCACTATCATCTTGGTACTTTTTATCGGAATTTCTTTACCAGTATTCTTGAACTCAATCATTTTTAAAAAGGTTTTTGAAAAATATCAGTTCAGTAGTACGGAGGAAATAGATTAATTATGAAAAGGAGTCAGTATGGGAACTTTTGAAATAAAAGAAGATTTTTTATTAGACGGTCAGCCTTTTCAAATAATTTCTGGGAGTATTCATTACTTTAGAGTAGTGCCGGAATATTGGCTTGACCGCCTTGAAAAATTGAGACTAATGGGATGCAATACGGTAGAAACCTATGTGCCTTGGAATTTGCATGAAGCTCAAGAGGGAGTATTCAATTTTGAGAAGGGCTTGGATTTGCGGCGTTTTATCCAGACTGCTCAACAGGTCGGTCTCTATGTAATCTTACGCCCAGCGCCATATATTTGTGCTGAATGGGAATTTGGTGGCTTACCTTATTGGCTGCTAAAAGATCCTTTCATGAAAATCAGATTTAGCTACCCGCCATATTTAGAAAAGGTGAAAAACTATTTTGAGCGGCTTTTCTTGGAATTTATTGACCTCCAAATTGACCAAGAAGGGCCAATTATTTTAATGCAGGTTGAAAATGAGTATGGCGGATATGGCAATGACAAAAATTATCTATACCAACAAGCTCAGCTGATGCGAGAACTTGGTGTGACAATTCCCTTAATAACCTCAGATGGCCCTTGGCAGGACAATTTGGAGAACGGCTCGATACCTGATGTTGCACTGCCAACAATCAATTGCGGGTCTAAAATTAAAGAAAACTTCCAAAAATTAGCAACTTTTCAGGGAGAAAAACGACCTAAGATGGTCACAGAATTTTGGATTGGCTGGTTTGATGCCTGGGGGGATGAAACTCATCATCAAACGGATAGATTTGATGCGAATCAGGAGTTAGCAGATGCGTTGCATGAAGGTTCTGTAAATATCTACATGTTTCATGGTGGAACAAATTTTGGCTTTATGAATGGAGCGAATTACTATGAAAAATTAGCGCCAGATGTGACCAGCTATGACTACGATGCGCCCTTAAGTGAATCAGGGGAAATTACTCCAAAGTATTTAGCTTTTCAAAAGACTATCTCCCAGTTTGCTTCACTGCCTTCTTTTCCATTGAGTACAACGATTAAGAAAATAAATTATGGTGAAATTAAGCTGATGGACAGCGTTTCATTAATAGCTACTTTATCTCAAATTAGCCAACCAATCTCTTCACCTTACCCGGTCTCGATGGAGATGCTAGACCAAGGATACGGTTATATTTATTACCAAAGTGAGATTGGTGCAGCTCGTACAATTGAAGACTTTCGTTTGATAAATTGCAATGATCGCGCTCAAATCATGGTAAACAATCAGCTTTTATTCACTCAGTATGACAAAGAAATTGGTAAGAAGGTTGCGTTTGATTTAACCGAGGCAAAAAATACATTAGGCATTTTAGTTGAAAATATGGGGCGGGTAAATTATTCGGTAAAAATGAATCATCAAACCAAAGGGATTCGTGACGGGGTCATTCTCAATGGTGCTTTTCAGAGCCAGTGGCAAATCTATTCTCTAACGATGGATAATTTAGAGAAAATTGATTTTTCTGGTGATTTTATTTCTGGCATGCCAAGTTTTTATAGATTTATCTTCAATGTGACTGAGATTGGCGATACTTTTATTGATTGTCGTGGCTGGGGGAAAGGTTTTGTTACTGTAAATGGGTTTAACATTGGTCGCTTCTGGGAGATTGGCCCACAGGAGCGTTTATATATCCCGGGTCCTTTATTAAAGTTAGGTGAAAATGAAATAATTATTTTTGAAACGGAAGGGAAATCTAGTGATAAGATTATACTTTCAGATGAAGCTAAATTAGGATAGAAATCATAAACAAAAAAGGAGTTAGCATATGTTTGATAAGCATAATCGCTTAGTATTCGTCGGCGATTCTATTACTGATTGTAATCGTAATTACAATACAACAATTGGTGCTGTCGATTCTCTAGGGGAAGGGTATGTTAGTTTAATCAATGCTTACACCACAGCATTCCACCCTGAGAAAGAGTTGATGATAATCAATCAAGGTGTTGGTGGTAATCGAGTAACGGATTTAAAAGCCCGTTGGCAAGAAATTTTAGATTTGAAGCCTGATTATTTAACCATTATGATAGGGATAAATGATGTCTGGCGTCATTTTGATAATAAATTTACCCAGATAGAACAAGTTAATATAATACTTTTTGAGCAGACTTATACGGAACTTATCAAACAGAGCTTAGCCGCTCATTCAAAGATAATTCTGCTGTCTGCATTCATGCTAGAAGCAAATAATCTTGATCCGATGAAACAAATGGTCGCAGAATATAATGAAATCACAAAAAAGATTGCAGCTAATTTTTCATTGACATATATTGATATTCAAGCTGAAATGGACAAATTTACAGCAATTCAATCTTCCTATGCTCTATCGTCAGACCGTGTGCATCTGTCACTGCCTGGACATGCTATTATTGCAAAATCTTGGTTGGAAACTGTGGATTTGGATAGATGAAATGTGATTTTATCAAATAGCCATAGTCCTATATATTGTTGTCCTTTAGCTTCAATCTATTAACGACGGATTTCATCTAATTAGATAGTAATTAATTTTTCATTACCAACTAAAATCTGCTGGTAGTGATTTTTTATGTTAAATAAATGATAAGTGTAGCAGATAAAATTAGGTTTATAGACTATTCAAAAATTATTTATCCCATTAAAGTAAAGGCAATGACACAATGAAAACTGTTCCTTGTCCAGAATTATTTTTTAACTGGATGGTACCGTGATGTTTTTCGATAATACTCTTGGCAAGAGTCAAACCCAATCCAGAGCCGCCAGTATCTCTGCTCCGGGAGGCGTCCACTCGATAAAAAGGTGCAAATATTTTTTGCTTCTCTGCATCCGAGATGCCAATGCCTGTATCTACAATAGAAATTTCGACAAACGTTTCCTGTTGATGAATCCCAACAGAGACACTGCCAAATTCTTCATTATATTTAAAGCTGTTTTCAATAATGTTATAAAAAGCTTGCTGAAGAAGCTGTGCATGACCTTTGATAATGGTTGTCGAGAAATTCTTATTTAAGTGAATAGTCGGATAATTTGGAGCTAAACTAGTCAAGATAGTTTCCAGCATAGTATCTAAAGGGATTTTCTCAAATAGTTCGGACTGAACAGAATTGTTAAGCTCCAGTAAGCTAGTAATGATATCATTCAAACGATTAGTTTGTTTACTAATAATTTGGATTAACTGGTTGACATCAGGATCCACCTCAGGAAATTTTTTTTGGAAAATATCCAGTTTAGTTCGTAAAATCGCGACTGGTGTGCGCAATTCATGAGCCGCATTGGCTGAGAAATTTTGTTGAAGAGCAAAGGAATCGTTTAGTTTTTGAGTCATTCCGTTGAAGGCAGTAGTCAAATTGGTTATATCTGAATTATACTGGGACAACTGGATAGTTTCAGATAAGTTATTGACATCAATTTCAGTCATTTTATCTTGGAGTGTACCCAATGGCTTTAATAATTTTTTAGTCAGTAATTAGGTAGTAAAGCCGCCGATGACAATAATGACTAATAAAAATAAGATGCTCTGGAAGAGAAACAGTTCTTGAGCTGTTTCAACAGGTGTTGTGGTGATGGCTTGAGCCACCTCACCACTGAAAAATTGGGTTTCTGTGGTGACAGCACTAGTAATGCCATAGGTGGAATAATTTAAGAAAACAGTAATTGAAATCGTACAAACAATCAATAAAAGGGTCATAAGAATAGTGAGCTGGATTCTTAAAGACATACGTTTAAACATTCTTTGCCTCCATATCGTTTATAATGTAGCCCTCACCAATTTTAGTTTCAATTATTTCGTAAGGGAAATAGACTGCCAGTTTTTTCCGTAAGGTGACAATGTGAACTCGAACGGAGTTGCTAAAACTTGCATCTTCAGATTCGCTCCATACATGCTCAATCAGGGCTTCTTGACTCACAACCTTGCCTTGATTAAGCAAAAGATATTCCAAAATGGCAAATTCTTTTTTCGTTAGTTTGATCGGCTGTTGATTGAAATGGACAGCACGACTTGCTAGATTTAGCGATAGATTATTATAAGTAAGAATCGTATTTTTTGAAGCAAACTCCCAGCGAAGTAGGTTCCGTATGCGGGCCTCCAACTCACTAAAATCAAAGGGCTTTATCAGATAATCATTTGCACCATAATCTAAGCCCGTGACTTTATCCAATACACTACTACGGGCGCTGAGAATTAAAAATTTCACCTGCGTATCTGTCTTGCGCACTTTTTCTAATAATTCAAACCCACTCATCTTCGGCAAATTAAGATCCAAGATGATTAAATCATATTGTTCAATTGCAATTTTTTCATGAGCTTCTTCGCCATCAGAAGCCGAATCCACAGAGTAGCCATCTATAGTCAGGCCCTCCACAATAGCTTCCTGTAAATCTAGTTCATCTTCTACAACTAATAAGCGCATTTTCTTTCACCTCTTCAAAAGGATTATATAGCAAGGTGTGTTAAATTGATGTTAAATCCACTTAACTTTAATTTAGCACACCTTTTCCTATACTGGGCTTGTACCAAAATAATTATTAGGAGAGATTGTTATGAAGAAAATGATGTTAGTCGCTGTCACAATTTTAGGTTTAGGTGCTTCTGGAACTGTCCTGGCCTCCTCAATGGATGTTAAAGGAAATGATACGGTAGAAAATGTTTCTTTAAAGAAAGAACAGGCGAAACAAATGGCACAAAAGGATGAGGACTCAACTGAAGCGGCTTTAACCACAGAACCAACTGCTACAAATGAGAGTGAGTCAACTGAGATAGATTCAGAGATTACAGAAGGTGACTCAACCGAAGCAGTTGCGACAATTGAGCAATCAGAATGATATTTAATGATACGGATCTGCCAAATCTGGCGGGTCTTTTTTTTTATTTTAATTCTTTTTTCTAATCTTCAATTGCGGAGAAATTAATTGGCTAAAGAAAGTTGTTGTTGGTAAATAATTCTTTTGAGTGTATTAGCGGCGGGTTTCATCAACTCACATGGCCATTTAAATTTCTATCACTACGTCAGGCTATCAACCCAATAATCGGTATAAAAAAAAGTTTAATTGCGATAAGACATTGGTAGATTCCAATAATTCCTGGAAGCAGACAATTACTTTTTTTAAGAAAATTTGTAGTATTGATTTTAGAATAGCTAAAATTTTTTTCATCACTAACAAATTTCATGAACAACAACTTTACCCTAGAAATTCCAATGACCATTTACACACAAAAAAATTTCTATTAAACTAAAAGTAGGAATAAAAACACATTATGGTTGGTAGTCCATAAGTATGCGGTGCATATCAGTAACCTGCCCCTCCGGGTTGTCCCTTTCCGTTATCTGATAAAAGGGGGGCCTCGTAATGAAATTAACAATTTATTTCGATGGTAGCTATTGGTGTGGTCTGATTGAATATGTTGGAGTAGCAGGCGATTATCGAGCCTGCAACTATCTCTTCGGTGCAGAACCAAAAAATCCTGAAGTCGAAGCATTTATTTGCCAGCAGTTAAGTCAGGTTGTTTTGGAAAATGATCGAAAGCTAGCTACATCTGTCAAAACGGGCAACATCAAAAAAGAGAAAAAAGTCAGTCTTAAAAAAATGCAGAGAAAAATTAACAAGCTAAAAAAGCAACCAGCATTGTCAACTAAGGCGCAACTGGCCATGAAAGAGGCACAGGAGCAGTTCAAAGTGCAAAAAAGGAAGCAAACAAAGCAACAAAAAGCGCAACAGAAGGAAGCACAATTCTTGTTGAAACAGGAAAAAAGGCTTCAAAAGAAAAAAGGACATTAATCCTCACTTCTGCAACTTTGAGAAAGCAGACATTTCTCCTTGGTTATTTTGCTAATAACTAAATAAGCTCCTTTGATTTCTGTCTCATTAAGAAATCAAAGGAGTTTTTTTGCATTCAATATTTATAGTATAGATTAAACAATAGTTGTCTAACGAAATACCTTCAGTGAATTAACATCAGCTTTCATTCGCCGAAGAACCAGATATTATAAAATCCGAAATCTTAATGATGTCATCATCTTTCGTCTGCATAACTTTGAGCAAAATATTGTGGTACTATCCGAAACCTATCAAACGCTATAGCAAAAAGTAAAAGAGCAGCATGAATTTAAATAAAATTCTTCATCTTTACACTATGCTCCTAACTTCGACATCTCTATGGCTATTGAGAATAATACAAATTGATTAAAGAAATCTATTGTTGAATTTAACCTAGTTCGCTAAGTCAATCGACTAATTGGTATACCAGAAAGCCAACAAAACAAGTGCAACTCTAAATATACAGTTGTTCATATCTTTTGTTGCTTAGCTGTTAACTTCAAAGTGGGCATTGCTTTTGTTCAGAGCAGATAATTAAGAATGTGAATTCTTTAGGGGGATTTTTTAGGTTAGTATTGCGATGATTGAACGGAATATTATTTAGTTGTGGGGAATTATTTCATTTTTTTTTGCAAAAAAAACATCCCTAAAATTTTCAGGAATGGTCTAAGTGGAAAATAAATTAAAAGGTATACTTCGCGACTTAATAATTTTTGTTATCTTAAACAATAATGTAACAATCTGTATAAATTTTAATCTGTTTTGTAAATGTTAAAATAACAGACGAATTTTAATATAAAAACTATTGTTCTTTTTTTTTATAGAGTATAAACTAACGAAGTTGTTTTATTGTGAAGAATTAGATTAATAGAAATATAAAATATAGTTTATCTAAGTTCTTACAACTAACAATTGTAGGAAACAATTTCCCGCACAGTTAATCACCAAATCTATATATTACAGTTTAATTGCAGATTCTTTAATTGTCAACACTATTAAAAAAAATATTTATTATTTTTGACGGATTATGTGGATTTTGAAAAGCTAAAGTTTCTTGGTGAAAAAATACAGTAAACTATTTTTAATAAATTAAGAAAAAATATTTGTAAAAAAAATTGTGAAAAGTATAGTATTCAGAAAAGATTCTAAGTCACTTTTGGTCTAGCATAAAAGGACTGCTTTTTTTGACTTTAAATAACTGATTTTTTCTTTTTTTTTGAAATAATTCTACTGAAAAAATGCTTATCAAATTTTACGCCGTCAAAAATATAGTCATTAAGAAAGGATGTCTCTCTATTAGTAAACGTGGGAAAAATATTTATAAAAGAAAAGATGGTCGCTGGGAAGGGCGCTATATGAAAGAGCGCACTCCCGATAAAAAAATAAAATATGGCTATGTATATGGGAAAAGTTTTTCCGAAGTTAAAAGCCAGTTAAGCATACTTCAAGCAAAACATATCTGGATACCCAATAGTTTTTCAAAACTATCTAATATTAAATTTGAAGATTGGTATAGTAAAAACTTTCTTCCATCAATAAGAGATAGAGTAAAAATTTCTACTTATTCGAACTACCTTAGGACCAGTACTACCTATATATTACCTTTTTTTTCAAGGATGCAAATTTCTGACATAACAGACCAAATTTTACAGGAGTTCGTGGCTTACTTGTCAAGAAAAGGTCTATCGGTAAATACTATTCGTTTGATTTTAAGCCTGGTTAAACAGTCCGTAAACGAAGCTTATTTTCAAGGATTAATTACTAATAAGATTGAAAGGAAAATTGTTTTACCTAGAGAAACACCAAAAAAAGTGCATGCTCTTCATTTATCTCAGCAAATTGTATTAGAATCGCTTGCAAGGAACGATCTATACGGACTGCCAATACTTCTTTCCCTTTACGCCGGCCTGCGCATCGGTGAGATAAGTGGGTTAACTTGGGATGATATCGATTTTGAACGGAATCTACTCCAAGTTAATAAAACTGTTGTGCGGATAAAAACGACGGGTACCTATGAGAAAAGAACTCAAGTGATTATAGACAGTCCAAAAACTACCTTATCAAACAGAGTTGTTCCTCTAACAAAAAAATTGAAAGAATACTTAATTGTAGAAAAAGAAAATAGATATTCAAAATACCTAGCTTTTACAAAAAATGGCTTTGCAGAACCAAGAGTTATCAACTATAGGTTTAAGAAACTAATAAAGTATACAGACTTTGCAGATGCACATTTCCATATGCTGCGTCATACTTTTGCCACCAGAGCAATCGAGCAAGGAGTGGATATTGTCAGTTTGAGTAGAATTTTGGGGCATCAGTCTGCCAAATTAACATTAGATACCTACAGTGACTCTATGATCGAGCAACGTCAAAGCGAGATACTTAAACTTGATAACATTTTCAATTAACAGTTTTTCAGCATAGCAAGAAAAATTGATGACAGCAGCAACTATTTTTAAATAAATGTTTACTTTCGAGAACTGGATTAGCCTCCAGTTCTTTTTTTTGCCGTCAAAAACCCCGTCAAGGAGTTGAAATTTCACTTTGCTTATTTGGTTAAATGACTATGTTTCCTACAATTGTTAGTTATCAGAAAAAATATGACTTTTATATAACATAGGAATACTAGTGTTTAATTTCTATATAGTCAAGTTTTGTGTGTTATACATTTAGAAAATCTAAAGGTTTTATTACCAAAATTCAATTTTATTAAAACAACTAGTAGTAGGTGGAATAAATGAAGCAAATCCTATTTTTAACTCAAAATCTCTATACAGATAATGACTGGCAAGATAAGTTTCAAAAATTAGGTTATGAAGTTTTCTGCTCCAGTCGGATTTTAGATGATTTTTTGAGTAAAAAAAATTTTTCGCTATTCAACTATTTTCAGTATTTGGTTTTTAGTGAAAGTATTTCAAATATAAATGTTCAAAAGATTATGAAAAATCTTGAGGGAAAAAATATTGTTCTCTTTAGAATTGACAATGAAATAACGTCCTCGACTGATTCAAGTGAAGAGGAGTATCAAGAAGATGTTTATTTTTTAAATTCACGAATGTCAATTTCAGAAATCCGTGAATTATTCAGTAAAACTCAGATAAATGAACATTTTCTTAATTCTAATCAAATAAGTAAGTTTGCTGCCGAGGCTGACTATATTTCACCTCGATTAATAGGTTTGTTTTTTTCTAGCCTATCCAAAAAGGAACAAGAATTTATTAGAATCCTTTTTGACAATAAAGTTACCTTTGTTCAACGTAAAGATTTATGTAAAGAGCTTTGGGTTCAAGGTGCTTCGAACTCAACTTTAACGCAGTTATCACAAATCATGGGAAGAGTTAAGGTTAAACTCAAACAATTTGATTTAAGTGATTCCCTTATAGAAACTCATTGGACCAAGGGGTATGCGTTGAAGCCTGCTTTGTATGAGAGTCTTGAAGTTTTTTTTCAAGATTTCAAGTGACAAGCAGCACATTTTAATATGTGTCACAGCAGCAATCTTTCTTTAAGCAAGTTTTGACATATGTGAAAAATCTCTTATTGGAACCAGGGTAAACATCTAACCTTATAGAAAGGGGGAATGTTGGTTATCTTGGCAACCATCAAATGATATTGAAAAGTTGCTAAAGAGCAGGTAAAGAAAGGATGTTTTAAAAACAAAGGTAATGGGACAGGAGGGAAGAGTGAATGAAATGAAAAATGGGAGAGGATGTTTGTCGCCTTTAATAATTGAACGTGGACATAATCTGCAGAATTGGATGCCCCTTTACACGAAGATAGTGACAGCGTGAAATTGTTCCTCAAGGAAAGTTTTATTGACTCTTTATTTGTAAAAAAACTCTTTTTAAGAGGCACAGATTCAACACAGTTGTTGCAAAAAATTTCATATTACTATTCAAATCTTACGGTGATAAATAGTTATTAATTAATCGCAATCTTTATTCGATTGCAAAAAAAGTGGGGGGGTTACAATGAAACTTAAAAAATTTTTAGTAGGTCTTATGGTAGGCGCATTTATAGTAGGTGGGATTAGTACTCTGGGGATTTTAAGAAATACAGAGGTTACAAATGCTGCTGACGGAGATGCTTTTGCTCAAATAAGATTTACTACTGACGATGCCTATGTTTTTGAAGATGGATCAAAGGTAAAGGATTATACGACAGATAAGGAAGCAATTGAAACTTTAAGTTTACCAATGTTTCAAAAAAATGATGCTCATAGCTTTGTTGGTTGGCGACTAACGGAGCTATCATTGGCAGCACAAACTGAAACTAAGCACCAAAAGACTAGAGGACAAAATCCTGATAGTGATTCCTATGATTTAGAGATTGGGACAGTATATCAGCCTCATGAGTTGTTAAGAATCGGTTTTTATCACGGTGATGAAGCAACATTTGAAGCAGTTTATGCTGCTCAGGGTTCAGTAGGGAGTAGTGATATCTGGGAGCAGGATTATGGAAATTCAGTATCAGATAGAGTACCTTCAGTGGCAAGTCAAGGGGTAACAGCAGGTAATATTACAGTGCTCCGGTATGCTTCAGGTGCCTATACAGAAATAAGTAGTAGAGGAGTTTCAGCTGATAATTTTAGGGCTGCCCTGTTTGATATTTATGTTGATAATCAGCCAGTTGCTGATTATGTTATCGCAATTGCGAGTAACAGTACTATTGGTATGACAGGATCAACTTATTCATCGATTGGGAACAAAACTGAAACAGCAACTAGTGCTTCTGATGTGAGTTTCTATTCTTTAAAAAACAGAGCGAACAGTATCACCATTACAGGTGCACCAAATGACCCTGTCGATGATACACTTGCAAAAAGTGCACCAGCAAATACTGCATTATTGAATTTTAATACGACAACTGCAAACGGATTAAATTTTGGGACGAATGTCGAATTTAGAAATATTCGTTACAATACACCTTTTTTAGCTGCGAATGGAAATTCATTAACATTGGGTGGTAATAGCTGGGGAACATCTGGTACAACGGTGTATGGAGGTTCATACTCCGGTGATGTAACAGCTAGTTTGGGTGCAAGTATCACTGTTAGTTCAACGGGTTCTGGCACTTGGAACATTTTTGGAGGAAGTGAAACTGGTACTTTTACTGGAAGTACAAACTTAGTTATTAATAACTATAGTAATGCAATTAGTACTCTTTCTGGAGGAAATAAATCTGGTGTTGTAACAGGAGACACACATCTTTCCCTGTATAACGGTAGTGAGGTTATCTCAAATCTTTACGGGGGAACAGTAAGCGGAACTGTAAATGGAAATGTCTACAATAAGATGCGTTCAACCTCTGCTAGTTCTAGCGGTACATCATCTGCAAATAAGCTGACAGTCAATAATTTTTATGGAGGATCTGATTCAGGATCTGTTCTGGGTAATGTTGAAAATTTAGTTGCAGGATATGGAAGATTACCAACTGAATTTGTAGGCGGTAGTAAAACTGGGAATATAGGATTGAAAGACCAAAAAAACTATATTAACAACATTTACGATTCAAGCTTGTTTGGAACAGCGGACAATCCTGTTAGTGGAGGAAATAGAGAATCTGGCTATATTTATGCTGCAATCTTCAACACAGTACGAGCTGGGCTTACAACTGCATCAGGTTCAATTGATGGGTTTAATGGTTCTGCAGGAGACAACAGTAATAGGTTAGCAATAAATGAATCTGGGCTGGATGCTTTTGATGTCACTGATAAAGAAGGAAGAAAAAATTACGCTTTTAATGCTGCTGTTAATTCATCTACCGGCAAAGCAACGGCAGTTATAACCGTTGGAGACATAGATAGTCATCTTCTAGGGGGAGGATTCTCTTCTGGTGGTGAGGCGGGTTATGCTCATGCGACAGGTGTGAAAGGTTACTATGAAGGCAACTCATTTATGGAAATTGGAATTCTAAATGGGGATGATACTACCGCAGGCGGATATAATTTTTGTAGTTCCGTTGAGGGAGTACGTGTGAAAGATTTAACATATCAAGTTGGATCACGCGTTGGAGCTCCTTCCACGATGAGAACATATACAGGACAAGATTGGGATGTTTTCGGAGGTGCTGGAAGAGCGGCATCTAGTAGGTACTCAAGTTACATTTACGGTGACGCTGGAATTGTTCAAAATAACACATTAGCTCGTTGGACATATGGTGGCGGTTACTATGGAGGTATTGATGGAAATACAAGCAATACTGTGTATGGCGGATTAGTTGACACTCTTGAGGGTGGTGGATATGCAACAGACCGAATTTGGGGTAATACCACAGCGAATTTCCATAATGGAGAAGTCAATTTCTTCTTTTCTGGAGGAGGATGGGACGATAGTAAAATTTATGGAAATGCTACTGCCTACGCTACCGGAGGAATAGTTAACTGCGCAATTGGTGGAACTTATGGCAGTTCTGGTGGTCATACAATTAATGGGGACTCGAACGTTTATGTAACAGGTGGTAATTTTTCAGGCTATCCAAGTCATGGAACACGCGGATTTTCTGGAGGGCCAACGAATGCTGGACGAATTACTGGTAATGTCTCTTTAACACTTGATTTGAGAGGAACAACAGGATTTCAGTTACCGACTGGAGTTAATATTTCAGGAGGCCAAAATACAGCTGGCTCTGGAAGAGTTGGTACTGATTCAACCAATAGTATTGAGTTAAATATCTACACAGATTCTGGTTCAGATGTTTTAAATGGTGCCATCATATATGGAGATGCTGGAACGGCATCTAGAACGGAATCTGGACACATTACAATGAACATTGATGCTCCTGATTCAACTATTGGTAGTTTATATGCTACCAGTTACTCGAATATTGAGAGAGGCTCTCTTTTACGAGATGTCGATATCAATGTACTAAGAGCGGGAAGAGTTGGAGCTCTGTCAGGTGCCGGAAATGTAACTGGTGATGATGTAACCAATGCAATTTATAGCAGTTCGCTTTTGGACTCCAAAGCGATTGATGTTCATTTAGGGACGGAATTAGCTGAGAATCCATTCACCGGATATGCTGTTAAAGCGGATGATATTTTGGAAGAAGATAAAGAGATAAACTTTGGCGTATCAGGTAATACGACTGGTTTAATAAACTTTACTTCATTAACAATTGAAAATGGTTTTACAGCGTTAGCAAATAGCGGAAGTATCAAGAACGGGAGAAATGCAACAGCCACTAACCACTATAATCAGTACGATAAATTTGGAGATGTGACTATCGAAAATAATTCAGGTCTTGGAGTGACATCTGCATCATCCTTCATTTCTCTTGGGAAACTGACAGTTTTGGGAGAAGGCAGTATTTATTCGCCATCAGGGACAGGTAAAATAAATCTTTCTAGCATTTCAATGGCGAATGAAGAAGACCGACTTACTTGGCGTATGCAATCTGGAGGGACTTCTACTGTTAACTCAACAGGAACATATTTCGGAAGTGCATCTGCATATCAAGTACTTACTTTTAGCTCAACCGATTCAGGTGGACAACGAGTTACTGGCATGGCAGATGATATTACGCCCTTGAATTTCATGGGAATTGATGAAACAAGTGGAAAGACTTTTGTTGGAGACAGCGACATGACGACTGGAGCAAATGCGAGTGCTAATTTGCATAAAGAATACGGCATTATGATTCCAGGTTCTGTTATTGATTTCAATGTAAGTGGAGATTATGATCCTGATGACTTGAACAACTTGTTGAGCGCTGGAACTGGACTTATCAGTCATGATGTAACAGACGCCCAAACGGATTTAAATAATCCTCCGATGATTGCTTATGCAACAGTCGGTGCTAAGACAGGCGTTAAAACGGGTAGATTAATTATTCCAATTACTAGTGCTAAAATCTATCCAACTCTTACATTTGATCCTGATGATCCAACTGGTTCTTGGTTAAGAAGCGGTAGTATTGTTTCAACAAAAGTTGATGGTTCTTTTGATGAGATTATTGCGGAACAAATGAATACTGATTCTGTATCTTGGAAGATGGGAAATAATGAACCTTCAAAAGCTGAAGCAAATGAGTATAGTTACACAATTGATATTGTTTTCTCCAATGAGCTAGAACTCACGGGGCGCAATATTATTGTAACTGAATCTGAAGCAAAAGCACTGACAAATGATGCATTGGTACAAGAAGCACAAAATGTTTTTGGCCGTCCTTTCCTTACAACAAGTCTTAGTGGTTCCGATTTAGATTCGTTAGCCGCGGGATTAGACGAAGGTACGTTTAAAAAAGTTATTCCAATCACATACCATATTCAGGATTTTGAAGAAGTATCGGGTGTTGTGAATGAGGACGAACAAACATGGAATATTGTTATTGTACCAGATGGTTCTGTAATCTCAGATGAGCTGGATTTTGCACTTTATGCAAATAATGCAGAGATGCTTTTAACAGAAGCGGCAGCAGTAACCGATCAATCAGATGTAGATACTGTCACAAATGCAAGGGTGATATATGCTGACGGATCTCCAGATGGGGTTCCGAATTTGGATGAGAGTTACATTGAAGCTATTCGTGAAGCAGATCCATCAGCAACTATCCCAATTACCTATACAGCTACTCACACTGGTGAATTTTCTGAGCGGACTCTAAATAATTCAGTTTCCGTTACAGTTTTAGGTCATTCAGTACTAACAATAGAGTTTGTAAATGAAGGTGGTACCGTTCTTAGTGGTTACACATTAACTGCTGGAGAGGAAACTACAAACGATATTGTAACGAATCTTTATGTTGGAGATGTAGTGAATTTAAAATCGAAAACTTATGAGCTTATCCAACAGCAATTGGATGCTTTGGAGTTAGCAGGTTATGAAATTACAACCCGTCCAACAGATGAGGAAGCCTTAAGTATCACGGATGTAACGCAGACGGTTCAATACATTGTGACTGGGCAAGTCTTTTTAGAATCGAGTCCGACAACACTAGACTTTGGTTCTATTGATTACACGGCTGAAACCCAGCGTATCAATGATCCTTCAAAAGTGGGGGATGATTTAGTTGTGGCGGATACCCGTGCTGATATCTCAACGGGTTGGACTTTACAAGTAGCTATCACTGAGGACATGAAAAATTCTGTTACAGGTTCTATTATGACAGAGGCCTTGCTCTATGTTCGTGGCGATAACGATGAATTCACATTGAACAGCGGAAACCAGAATGCTTATATAAGTAAAACAGGTGGACGATTAAATGTAACAGGTACTTGGGGACCAGAAGCAAATGATTTGGGTCTCAAATTAGAAGTGAACCCGGCTAATGTCTCTGGTAGTCAACTTGGTACATTCTCAGGGATTGTGACGTGGACAATTATTCCGGGGCAACCGTAGAAGGGACGAGAGATAAATGAAAAAGAAAATAAGTTTACTCCTCGGCCTATTCGTGGTCATTGTCGGAGTTTATTGGAGTGGCCCACAAGCTTTAGCCGCAGGAGATGCGGGAGGGCAAGTTCAAGTTGATGGGCAAATTACGTTTTATGAAGATTCTACCGAGCCTAGTAGTACAACAAGCGAGAGTTCAAGTGTAGCTACATCTACAACTTCAAGCGAAGGGCTCCCTAATACGGGTGGTGGGAAACTACCTAATACGGGAGAAACTGTTCGCAACTTTAGTTTAATAGGTGGCGGAGTTATCCTCCTGACGCTATTATTCTTCCTTTACCGACGGAAAAGGGAGAATGAAAAGGGGGGACAAGCATGAGAAAGAAACGAATTGTTATTACCTCTCTTTTGACAAGCTTGTGTATCAGTTCGGTGGTGCTTAATGCAACCTATGGACAAGCAGCTTCCTCATTAGACGGGCAGGGATCAGTCTCTGTTGTAGGAACAGAGACGACCCCTCCCAAAGATCCAGAAAACCCTGGTGTAGAGGTTGATCCTGGACCAGGACCATCTACAAAAGGTGATTTGCGCATTGATTTCGTGTCGAGCTTAAACTTTGGAGCGACAAAGATTACAGAAAACAATCGAAAGTATGATTCCCTAGCTCAGCTATTCCACAGTGATACTCCGGCTCGAGGATATTATATCCAAATTACCGATCAACGGGGTAACGCGGAAGGCTGGAACTTGACATTGAAACAAGAAAGTCAGTTTGAGAGTAGGATTATTCAAGACCTAGAGCATCAACAATTAGATGGGGCTGTTCTATCCTTTGATAAAGGTTGGGCAAATTCAATGGACAGCGGGACTCCAACAGTGACCCGCGACACATTGGCTATTAACCAAATGGGAACAGCTTATACAGTTGCAACAGCAACCAGTGGTCAGGGTGCTGGTGTTTGGTTGATTTCATTTGGGGCATCTGAGGAAAATAATGCTAATCAAGAGAATACACTGACTGCTGTGACAGATGAAAAAGGTGAACCAGTCCTTGATGCAACTTATAATAAACCAGTTTATCGGAACTCAGCAGTCTCATTGTCTGTTCCAGCAGCAACAAAAATTTATCCAGTTCAGTATACAACAACCTTAACATGGACATTAGAAGCTGGACCAACAAGTTAAAACAAGTACCACATTATACTAGGCAAACTGAGGAAAATCCTCATTTGTAAATAAAAGGGAAAGAATATTAGGAGGAAAACAAAATGAAATTTAAACGTTTATGTGCAGCAGCTTTAATCGCAGCAGTAGGAGCTTCAGTAGTAGGACCAGTCGCAGCAAATGCGAGTGCATTGACTTTACCATCTGAAGGAAAAGTAACAGTTGTTCAAGGGGATATTGATACGCCAAATACTGATCTACCTGACCCGGAAGACGATGATAAAAATATCAAAGTCCCAGATGACGATATCAATGAAAATCCAAACAAAGGTCCTTTAGCATTGATGCGGACAACAAATTATGATTTTGGCACAATGGCTAAAACCGGTCAAGCAACTAGTGCTTATGCAGCACCAGTAACTGTTGAAATTTATGACAAAATGGATGATCCAGCAGATCCAAACACTGTCTTTACTGAAGTTACTCGTGGAGCTTTAGTTCAGTGGGGTGATATTGATGATAGTGCAACTTCAGGCTATGAAGTATCTGCGAATCTATCTACACAGTTCACAAATACGAACAGCAAAACATTAGATGGAGCGACTATTAAATTTAGCAATGGTATCTTGGCAACTCAAACAGATGGCGCGACTAATTTAGAAAGTTTTGAATCAGCATTTGAACTTTCATACAACACGCCTGTTGTTATTGCGAAAGGCGGTACTGCTAACAAAGGAATTTACACCGCTGAATACGGTCAAAGCCCAGACTACAGTCCAGTTGCAAACAGCATCGGTTATACAGGTGTAGCTGATACAGATACAACATCTGTTCAATTAAATGTACCAGCTGCAGCAAACGGTGGGATGGAAGTAGGCACAACATACACTGCCACTATCACTTGGTCAATTGCAAGAGTTGCTTAAAAACAGCACCATTTTTACAAATTGAAATCAAAAATTGCAGGCTGATGGAGAATTCTCTGTCAGCTTGCTCTATTCTTATTCAAATTAAACATAAAGTACATAGTAATAATATTTGCGTATAAGCAGATGATAAATTAGAAGACGAGGGATTGTATGAAATTGCGAATGAAAAAAGAACGATTATTAGGTCTGCTAGCGTTTGTCATTTTCTTAATTGGCTTTATGATGCCAAATAGGGCGATGGCTACCTCATCATCAGGCGATGCGGGGATAGGGAATTTTACCTATAGTTTAGAGTATCCTGAAAATCAAACGGATACGAGTTTGGGTTACTATCATTTAATGATGCAACCGGGGCAGCAGCAAACGCTTAATTTAATTATGAGTAACCCAAGTGAAACAGCTGTAACGGTGAACTTAGCTTTAAATGGTGCCAAAACGAATCAGAATGGTGTTATTGAGTATGCAAATAGCGAAATTGAAAATGATGCATCATTAGCATTTGATTTTAAAGATATTGTAACTGGGCCTAATAGTGTAGAGTTAGCTCCTGGAGAAACTAAAGCAGTACCACTAGAAATTCAGATGCCTGAAACCAGCTTTGACGGCGTGATTGCTGGCGGACTGCAAATGATGCAGGCCGGTCAAGGTGAGTCTTCAGAAAATGAAGATGGAGGCTCTACAGTAATCAACCAGTATGCATATGTTATATCCATTTTATTACAAGAAACTGATGTGGAATTAACACCAGACTTACAATGGAATCAAGCCTATGGTGGGCAGAGCAATTATCGGAATACGATGTTTGTTAATTTTTCTAATGTAGTAGCAACATATGTGAACAATATGACTGTAGATGCGCAAATTACAACTCAAGGAAGTAATGAAGTGCTCTATGAATCTCGAACTACATCAATTCGCATGGCACCTAATTCGTTCATTGACTATCCTATCACTATGAACGGGGACCGAATGGAGGCTGGAATGTATACTGCCCATGTTGTTGTCACGACTTTGACCGGTGAGCGTTGGGAGTGGACAGAAGACTTTGAAATTACTGAAGAAGAAGCCACGCAATATAACGAAAGAGATGTTGGCTTAGTACAAGATACAGGGATTGACTGGAAAATTATTGCGGCAATAGCGGGTGGCTTTTTAGCTGTCATATTATTAGTCTTCTTAACAGTTCGTCAAATTAGAAAGAATAAGAAAAGTAAAACCAAGGCAGCGCGAACAAAAAAAGCGAACACAACGAAAAAACAAGCCTCTAAAGAAATGACTGCTAAACGGAAGCAATCTTAATGAAAAGAGAACGGGAGTGACATAATGACCATATTAGAATGGATCGTGATGATTGGGGCTGCGGGCAGTATCCTCTTCATGGTATTGACCCTCCTTTTCTTTTTCCAATTCCTCTTGAACCGTAGTAAATTAAAAAAGTTGCCTGAACGTGCCCCCAAGAATAAAAAAAAGCGTCGACGATGGGAAAGAGTAACAGGTAACTTAAAAAAAATAAAAAAGAAAAGTATAACTCGTATGGTTATTTTTTTGGTTTTGACTACAGGTGCTGGTGGGGCAACTCTATATGCATCATTTTATCAATCAATAAATTTAACGTCTGATGATGCCGATGCAATCGTTCGGTCTTATTATCTTTTGCGAGATTTTCAACAGGAATTAGATAAAGCAGCGAATCAGACGGAAGACGAGACGTCTAGTATACAGAATATTCGTTATTTAGCTACAAGTCTGTCAAGCTATAATACGAACAAAGCGAGTCAATTAAATACTGTTGAAGGACAATCTGCATTAAATCGGTATTTTAATGCCTTGTCGCAACTTGGTGTCAATGCGACTCGCGAGAGCCAGAACTTTTATGGAAATGCTGAGTTGGTAGCTCAATTTCAAGAAGATATTGAGCGGACAATTGGCTATGAAATGAAGGCTTTTGATTACTACAAGGTAAATCAATCTGCACTAGAATCGGAAGAGAGCGGAGGGCAATGACCTCTAAAAACCGTAGTAAAAGCTCAAAAGCAGGAACGGGTCGTCAATTAAAAAAAGGTAAGAAAAATACAAAAACTAAAAATAGACGAAGCAAAAAAGCGCCACCACAAAATCACTTGAATAAATTGCCAAAAAAAAAATCAGTGAGAAAGAGACAACGCTTAAAAGGTAAAAAGAAAAAAAGAACGCAAAAATTCAAAAAGAAATTTATGAAATTTCGACGAGGAACAATGGATTTGCTAATAGTAACAGTTGGCATTGTATTGATTTCTATATTGATTGGTTCTTTTTTTTTCAAAGTTGCCACAATTGAGGATTTCAGCATGATTCCAACACTGAGAGATGGTGATAGGGTGATTGTGAAGCGGACAAAAGACCTTGAAAGATTTGATTTAGTATATCTGACTCAAGGCAACGAACGCGTTGTCCGTCGAGTCATAGGACTTCCTGGTGAAATGATTAAGTATGAAAATGATACCTTATATATTGACGGCTATGAAGTGGTAGAGAAATTTATTATTGATGAGATTAATGATGCTGCACGCAATGGCGGTCATTACACAGAAAACTTTATTACAGCGGATATCATTGGTGAAAATTATATTCCAGAAAAGTATTATATAGTGTTGGGAGATAACCGACCTTATGGTACAGATAGCCGCCAATGGGGAATAGTCAATCAAGAAGAGATTATTGGTGTCGTTCAGATGAGAATACTACCCCTTAACGACATGAAAAACTTCACCACTAAAACGAGATAAATCTAAGTCCACTTGTCAGTAGATAAGTGGTCTTTTTGTGTCTGAAATCTGGTCAAATGTTTAAACCCACTTCATGATTTACACTATTATAAGTAGTGGAGTTAACACAAAAAAGAACAGGACTTATTTGATTAGGCTGACTAGTATGACAATATCTTTTTCTTGATTTCTTACTTTTAGTTCTCTACAAAAATAGTCCTGCTAACTTTATTAGAAGAAAGCATTCCTAAAATACAGTCCATCATTTCTTAAAAAGGCTCTAAATCAGCAGTGCAACCAGTCGTTGCCTTTAAAAAAATTAGAAGCAACGAAAAGCTGTCAATGAAACATTTGTTTCAGCTTTACAAAACATATGGCAAACTATTACGGTGAAATTGGGAGGGGAATTATGTTAAATATTGGAAGCAATATAAGATATTACAGAAAAAAAAAAACCTGTCTCAAAGTGAATTGGCTAAAAAGTTACATATTTCTCGTCAAACAGTCTCCAAATGGGAATTGGCTAAAAGTTTACCAACAATCGAGTATATCATTCTGCTTAGTAAAGAATTGGCTGTCAGCTTAGACCAACTAGTAAGTGAGCAAAAGAAAATAAAAGGAGGAGAACAGATGAAAGCAATCGTGTTAGTTCAAAGTTATACGCCCAGTAATGAAGAGGGATGGGGGAATGAAGCAAAAAATTATGGGGTCCTAAATTTAATCGCCAATTTGGCCCAACAATACCCGAAGTTTGAATGGCGAGCCGCAAAATTTAGTGAGCTTAAGGAGATCTTTCATCAAGAACATATAGATTTTATCGTGGTGCTGCCGGAAAGTCAGCGGAGAGTTGCGTCTTTGAAGGAAATTTTTAATGGTGAGGTACGGGTAATCAAGTCATATGAATATGCAGAAATGACAACCAATCATATTCTTGAAAAAAACTGATTGCTTTGAATATGGAAATGAATTTAGGGAGGAAACGTCAATTTATAATCATTGGTGTTTAATTAAAAAATGACTATTTGTGAGGAACTTTGTTTGGTATGACAATAATTTTATTAGATAGATAACAACGAAAGAAATTTTCAGTGAGATTTTTATTGTACGATTCTATCAGCAATGAGCGGGGGCAGTTAAAAGTTAGAATAAAGCAAATGAATCAATCCGCAATAAACATATAATGACTATTTCACTATTATTTAATAGTAAGGACACAAAAGAGTCATAATTTGAGGGTATTATCAATGTATCCCAATAAAACAAACCCAAATAAAACACTTTTTCATTTTTTACTCCTAAACCCGCCAGTCCCCGTTGGCGGGTTCCCTTTTGTACCTGAGAAAAAAATTTTTTTCTCAGGTGCAAAAGGGTTGCATACAGTTCAACTAAGTGGTAATTGGAAAATTTTTTAAGGACTATTGAAAGTTGAACTAGTATCCTAGCCCATCGGTCCCCGCCGATGGGCTCCCTTTTTTTGTCTACAGAAAAAAGGAACTTTTTCTGTAGAGCATGGAGACGTATAAAGTTAACCTTGAATTTTTTCCCTATGACATCAGCTAGATTGTCATTTCCAAAATTCCCCAAGCTCAACTTAAAAAGAATCTCTTGTGTCAGTAAAACAGCACAAAAAAACTCGGCCCCTCGATATGGCCGAGCTTTAATACTTTTCGGAAGGATATTAGTAAGAAAGAATTTATTTGTACTTGATGCTCTTACACATGCAAAGTATTGTTTGAATTTCTATTTTATAAACAAAAATTTGGTTCATTAATAAAGATTAACACGTTTGTCTTAAATACTATTCACTTTTTTGTTGCTGCATTGCCTTCTTTGTTACGTATAAAATTACTTCTAGTTGAGCGATGATGCTGCTCATTTCGGTGATACGCATTCACTATTTTAAGGTTGCGATAAATACCCTACACGTATAATGCTTGGTGAATCTTGTTCAACTAACAATTTGTTGTTTACTGTTTCTGCTTGATCGAGAAATTCTTCCATTCTTACTAATAGTTCCTCCTTCCTTATGCTTAAAGTATAGCACAAAAAGAAAGCGTTTGCAAATAGAAAATTATAAGCAAAATTGTACTTTTTTTCAACAAAATTCTTTTGCGGTTTGATTAAATTCAATCATTTTTGTTGAACAACCCCTTTGAAACGTGCTACATTAATATAGGAAGCAACTTTATCAAAATATATTTTTGGGAAGTATTTTTTGATAAAACAAAGCTGATTAGCAGAAAATTACCGACAGCTGTGGAGTTGTTTTCAGTGAATGGCATAAAAATTAAAAAAAATTGGAGGAATAGGATGGAATTATACGAAAAAAATATTGAAGAGATTCTCACAGAAAATACCACGATAGAAACTGGGCTGAGCAGTCAAGAAGCACAAAAGCGTTTGAGCACATATGGCCGCAACCAGTTTGAAGAAGCGAAGAAGGATTCTTTAGCGAAAAAATTTCTACATAGCTTAGGCGACTTTACAACAATCATTTTGATTATTGCCGCCGTTATTTCTTTTTATACAGCCATTGCGACAGATCATGGCGATTATTTTGAAGGTATTTTGATTATCGCTATCGTTATTATTAATTCGGTTTTGACAATTGTTCAAGAAGGGAATGCTGAGAAATCTTTGGCGGCCTTACAGGACATGAATAAGCAGACAACGCTGGTCAAACGAGATGGCCGGGTGGAAAAAATCGATGCCGAAGAAGTCGTGCCGGGAGATATTTTAGTTTTAGAAAACGGTGCGATGATTGTTGCTGATGGACGGATTGTTCAAGGCAATCAGCTGCGGTTGGACGAAGCTTCTTTGACGGGGGAAAGTGAAGCCGTTGAGAAAGACTTTACATTTGTTGCCGATGCGGACACGCCTTTAGGAGATCGCATTAATATGGTTTATAAAGGCACCACAGTAACAAACGGTCGGGGACAAGTTTTAGTTACTGCAACCGGTATGCAGACGGAGATGGGGAAAATTGCCGGACTGCTAAATGATGAAACGACCAGTAAAACACCGCTACAAATTCGTTTAAATCAATTAGGTAAACGAATTTCTATCGTTGCTTTAGCGGCCGCTGCTTTAGTTTTTATTATCGGTGAACTGCAGGGTGAACCGTTATTGGAAATGTTTATGACCTCAGTGTCACTTGCTGTTGCTGCCGTGCCGGAAACGTTGACGGTGATTGTGACCTTGACGCTGGCCTATGGCGTACAGCGGATGGCCAAGAAAAATGCGATTATCCGCAAGCTGCCCGCAGTTGAAACTTTGGGAACCGCTAGTGTGATTTGTTCGGATAAAACCGGTACACTGACACAAAATAAAATGCGGGTGCGGCGGGTTTGGACCCGCGGCGATGAAGTAACAGATACTGAAGATGCCATGACTGAAGAAGCGATGGAAGTGCTTAAAATGGCGGCGCTGTGTACCGATGTCATCGTTGAATATGACAATGATGATTTAATTGTCAAAGGAAATCCCACCGAAGCAGCCATCGTGCGTGCGGTGGAGGAAAATTACCACACTAAGATTCAATTAGAAGAAGAATTTCCCCGTGTGGCAGAACTGCCTTTTGATTCCGAAAGAAAAATGATGACCACCGTTCACAAGATGGGAAAAAAATATTTGTCGGTAACAAAGGGTGCCTTTGATGTTCTGTTGCCGAGATTTCATTATGGCGATGTCGAGCAGGCAGCTGTCGTAAATGACCGTTTTGGTAAACGGGCACTGCGGGTGATTGCTGTCGGTTATGCTGTATATGATGAAATGCCGCAAGAGATTACCTCTGAAGCTTTAGAAAAAGATCTGAAGCTTTCTGGTTTAGTCGGCATGATTGATCCGCCCCGGCCTGAAAGTAAAGGCGCTATCAAGCGGGCAAAGCGGGCTGGTATCAAGACGGTTATGATTACCGGAGACCACATTGTAACGGCTAGTGCGATTGCCAAAGAATTAGGTATTTTAAAGAAAAAAACCGAAGCCATTACTGGTGCGAAAATGCGGGAAATGTCCGATGATGAATTAGTATCACGGGTGAAAGATTTCTCTGTTTACGCTCGGGTAACACCGGAGGATAAAATCCGTATCGTCAAAGCGTGGCAAAAAACCGGCGCTGTTGTAGCGATGACCGGGGATGGCGTCAACGATGCGCCGGCTTTAAAAGCCAGCGATGTCGGAGCTGCGATGGGGATTACTGGAACTGATGTGGCTCAGAGTGCCGCGGATATGATTTTGACCGATGATAATTTTGCGACCATTGTCGATGCAGTAGCTCGAGGTCGGGCGGTGTATCGGAATATCCGCAAAGCGGTGAATTTCCTATTGAGCTGTAATATCTCAGAAATTTTTATTGTGTTGATTTCAATGCTGTTGGGCTGGGGAGCACCATTTACGGCCGTACAGCTGCTCTTCGTTAATGTTGTGGCAGATGGTCTGCCAGGTTTTGCTTTAGGGCGTGAACCTGCTGAAAAAGGAATTATGCATGAGCCGCCGATTCCCAAAAATGAGGGGATTTTTGCTCGTGGATTATGGCAAAAAATTGCTGTCAACGCTGCGATTTTCACCGTGGTTGCCCTTTTTGGTTTCTATCTAGGCAGTTTCGTGGATACGATTAGTCCTTGGGTTGAAGCCAGCCATGATGTTGGTCAGACAGTCGCTTTCCTTGTGCTAGCTTACTCGTCAATCCTACATGTCTTTAATGTCCGCAGCACCAAGTCGATTTTCCAAGTTAAACTTTCAACCAATAAATCTTTATTTGAAATGGCGGTTCTGGCTATCTTGATTACAACAGCGATTGCTTTACTGCCATTCACGCAAGGTTTATTTGGCTTAGTTCACATTAGTTTGAATCACTGGCTGCTAGTGGGACTGCTGTCGATTGTGCCGATTTTCGTCAATGAAATGATTAAATTCCACAATGCACCAGAAGTGGACGATAGCACCAGCTCAGTCATCGTTGAAGAAGACTAGTTGAAATATCTGGACTCTTTTAAATTTCTCCTAAAGAGAATGCCTAAAAAGAGTTCAGGTATTTTTTTGCCAATTAATATAGAAGGAAGCCGCTAAATCTTGCCCTTTTTTTAAGAAAGGCAAGGGCTCTTGCAATGGCTTAAAAAAGCAAGTATGATTAGTGCAGTTTGACATTTGCTCTAACTTGGATTAAAGCTGGCTTCTTCAAGTGCTGATTATTTTGCAGGGCAAAGTAATTGTTCATAGTAAAAGCCTTTTATTCAATGTGAGACTGTGCCATTAGATAAAATCAAATTTTTACAAATAGTAGCTGTTTGAAACTATTAAATAGTATAAACCTGTGCTGAGAGATCTGGATGATCGCAAAAGCAAGGCCCAGCTAGCTTGAGGTTTTATTTGTAAAAAACTAATGCCAGGGTATCACTAAGACAAATTCTTAAATCGTTTCAGAAAGTAGGGGACTCAATGACGGAACCAGCAATTCGTTACCGTTTAATCAAAAAAGAAAAGCATACGGGTGCGCGCTTAGGGGAAATAATTACCCCCCACGGCACATTTCCCACACCGATGTTTATGCCGGTGGGAACTTTAGCGACAGTTAAAACCATGTCACCAGAGGAATTAAAAGAGATGGGCGCCGGGATTATTTTAAGTAATACTTATCACTTATGGTTGCGCCCTGGGGAAGACTTAGTGGCAGAGGCAGGCGGTTTACATAAATTTATGAACTGGGATCAGCCGATTTTAACGGATTCTGGCGGTTTTCAAGTTTTTTCTTTGGCGGATATGCGCAATATCGTTGAAGAAGGTGTTCATTTCAAGAATCATTTGAATGGCTCAAAAATGTTTTTGTCACCGGAAAAAGCCATTGATATTCAAAATAAGTTAGGCTCAGATATTATGATGAGCTTTGATGAGTGCCCGCCCTTTGATGAAAGCTATGATTACGTTAAAAAATCAGTGGAACGGACGTCTCGCTGGGCTGAGCGGGGCTTAAAGGCCCATGCCAATCCTAAAACACAAGGCTTATTTGGAATCATCCAAGGGGCTGGTTTTGAGGATTTACGAAAACAAAGTGCCCAAGATTTAGTCAGCATGGATTTTCCCGGCTATTCTATCGGTGGATTATCTGTCGGAGAGCCCAAGGAAGAAATGAATCGGGTGTTGGATTTTACCACACCGTTGATTCCGGAAAATAAACCTCGCTACTTGATGGGGGTTGGCGCTGCAGATTCATTGATTGATGGTGTGATTCGTGGCGTTGATATGTTTGACTGCGTACTGCCGACGAGAATCGCCCGCAACGGCACCTGTATGACATCCCACGGTCGCTTAGTTGTTAAAAATGCGACCTTTGCGCGCGATTTTGGTCCAATTGACGATAATTGCGATTGCTATGTTTGTAAAAATTATAGCCGAGCATACATCCGTCATCTGATTAAATGCGATGAAACCTTTGGCATTCGTTTGACCTCTTATCATAATTTGTATTTCCTATTAGACTTGATGAAAAAAGTTCGCCAAGCAATTATGGATGATAATTTGCTGGAATTTCGGGCTAACTTTTTTGAAGAGTACGGTTTTAACAAAGTAAATGCGAAAAGTTTTTAAAAAATCACCGGAAAGACTAGTGTAAACCGTTTTTTTTTGCTACAGTTATTCTTGTGAACAAAAAAAGCGAGGTGAGAATACATGGCAGGACTTATGCCTTTAATCCTTCTAGTTGCGATGGTTGCAATGTGGTGGTTTATGAGCCGCAGCCAAAAGAAACAGCAACAGGAACGGCAAAATCAATTATCAGCGATGAAACCTGGTGATAAAGTGGTTACAATCGGTGGGTTGCATGGTGTGTTATCAGAAATTAATCCGAGTACAGTTATTATTGACTGCGAAGGAATCTTTTTAGAATTTGAAAAGAGCGCCATTCGGACAGTTAAATCTGCTGAAGCGACTGAACCAGTTGCAACAGTTGCAGAAGCGACTGAAGTAATCGAAGAAACACCGGAAACAACTGACGATACTGAAACCAAAAACTAAATCAGCAACATTACTGATCTATGAAAGCTTCAGGCAAATTTTTTGTGCTGAAGCTTTTTTTGTTTTTATAATCGCATGTAAAGAAGGGGGAATAATTTTGGCGAAGCTAACTTGGATGCAAAAAATTATTTTAAAACAGGCAGTGAAAAAGAAAATTCAATCTTTCACAAGAGCTGGCTATCAAGAAATTCTGCAGCCTGAATTATTAGAATTTTTACTTGAATATCGTTGGAAACGTTGCAAAATCAATGATTTAAGTGCGCGTTTGCAGGACTTAAAAGAAGTCACTGCCAATGATTTTTTTGATTATCAACAGCTTAAAATTCAAACCTCCGCAAAAACCTTAGCTGAATTGGATGATTTTTCAGATTTATTCTAAGTTTTCCGTTAAAAAATTTTAAAAT
The DNA here is from genome assembly GCF_056924355.1 of Enterococcus sp. LJL90. Taxonomy (NCBI): domain Bacteria; kingdom Bacillati; phylum Bacillota; class Bacilli; order Lactobacillales; family Enterococcaceae; genus Enterococcus; species Enterococcus sp. LJL90. The sequence goes on from NZ_JBXPBQ010000005.1 coordinate 186,744, forward strand.
ATATAACAAAAATATTTTTCTCTTTTGAAAACGGTATCTTTATTGTCAGCTCGCAATTACCATGATAGCAGTCTTTCTTGAAATAAAATTTCTAGTGAAAAAAATCACAAAAAACTATTTACAAACCTAAAATGATGTTGTATATTATGTATGTGAAATAGTTAACAAGAAATTTTTGAAGATAAATTTTAGGAGGACTATCATGGCTAAAGTAATTACAGAAGAAAAAGTAGATGTTCAAGGAGTCATCGATGAGTTAGCATTGAAAGCAAATGTTGCTTTGAAAGAATTAGAAACTTTTGACCAAGCAAAAATTGACCACATTGTACATGAAATGGCAATGGCTGCTTTAGATCAACATATGCCATTAGCAAAAATGGCAGTAGCCGAAACTGGCCGCGGAATTGTTGAAGATAAAGCAATTAAAAATATGTATGCTTCTGAATATATTTGGAACAGCATCAAAGATAATAAAACAGTTGGTGTCATCAGCGAAGATAAACAAAAAGGTTTAATCGAAATTGCTGGCGGCGTGGGAGTTGTCTGTGGTGTTACACCAACAACTAACCCAACTTCAACCACTATTTTTAAAGCGATGATTGCTTTAAAAACTGCAAACCCAATTATTTTTGCTTTCCATCCAAGCGCTCAAGCATGTTCGGCTGAAGCAGCTCGCATCGTCAGAGATGCAGCGATTGCCGCTGGTGCTCCAGAAAATTGTGTGCAATGGATTGAACAACCATCAATTGAAGCAACTTCAATGTTGATGAACCATCCTGGCGTTGCAATTGTGTTAGCAACTGGCGGACCTGGCATGGTGAAATCAGCTTACTCAACTGGTAAACCAGCTTTAGGCGTGGGTGCTGGTAACGTCCCTGCTTATATTGAAAAGACAGCTAAAGTGAAACGGGCAGTTAATGATTTAATCGTTTCAAAAACATTTGATAATGGTATGATTTGTGCTTCTGAACAAGCTGTCATTGTCGATAAAGAAATTTATGCATCTGTAAAAGCTGAGTTTGAAGCGCATCAAGTTTACTTTGTAAAACCAAATGAGTTAAGCAAATTAGAAGATGCTGTGATGAACGAAGGCAAATATGCCGTTGATCCATCAATCGTTGGTCATTCAGCAGAAGAAATTGCAGCTTTGGCTGGCATTAAAGTGCCAAGCGGAACGAAAATGCTGATTGCTGAACTTGAAGGTGCTGGAGCGGAATATCCATTATCCCGTGAAAAACTTTCTCCAGTTTTAGCGATGATGAAAGCTAAAAATACCGCAGACGCTTTTGATTTATGTGAAGCAATGTTAGAATTAGGCGGCTTAGGCCATACAGCCGTTATCCATACTGAAAATGAAGACCTGCAAGTTCAATTTGGTATTCGGATGAAAGCTTGCCGGATCTTAGTTAATACACCATCAGCTGAAGGCGGAATCGGTAATATTTACAACGAAATGATTCCTTCATTAACATTAGGTTGTGGTTCTTACGGCCGGAATTCAGTTTCCCGTAACGTGTCCGCTGTCAACTTAATCAATGTCAAAACTGTGGCGAAACGGAGAAACAACATGCAATGGTTCAAATTACCACCAAAAATTTTCTTTGAACAAAACTCATTATTGTACCTTGAAAAGATGGAAAATCTTGAAAGAGTAATGATTGTTTGTGACCCAGGCATGGTGCAATTCGGTTACTGCGATACAGTTCGTGAAGTGTTAGCTCGTCGCTCGAATGATGTTAAAGTTGAAGTTTTCTCTGATGTTGAACCAAATCCTTCAACAGATACAGTTTATGCTGGAACTAAAATGATGGTTGATTTCAAACCTGATACGATTATTGCACTAGGTGGCGGTTCTGCAATGGATGCTGCGAAGGGCATGTGGATGTTTTATGAACACCCAGATACTTCATTCTTCGGCGCAAAACAAAAATTCTTAGATATTCGCAAACGGACCTACAAAATTGACAAACCAGTGAAAACTCAATTTGTTTGTATCCCAACAACTTCTGGTACTGGTTCTGAAGTAACACCATTTGCGGTAATCACTGATAGTGATACACACGTTAAATATCCTTTAGCTGACTACGCTTTGACACCAGATGTTGCCATCGTGGACCCTCAATTTGTCATGTCAGTACCAGCTTCAGTAACGGCTGATACAGGAATGGACGTTTTAACACACGCAATTGAATCATATGTTTCTGTTATGGCATCTGATTACACTCGCGGTTTAAGCTTACAAGCAATCAAATTAGTCTTTGATTACTTAGAAAAATCTGTGAAAACGCCTGATATGGAATCACGGGAAAAAATGCATAATGCATCAACAATGGCTGGTATGGCTTTTGCAAATGCCTTCTTAGGAATTTGTCACTCTGTAGCCCACAAAATTGGTGGAGAGTACGGCATTCCTCACGGACGGACAAACGCAATCTTATTGCCACACATCATCCGTTACAATGCGAAAGATCCGCAAAAACATGCAATGTTCCCTAAATATGATTTCTTTAGAGCAGACACTGACTACGCAGATATTGCGAAATTCTTAGGCCTTAAAGGTAAAAACACTCAAGAATTAGTCGACGCTTTAGCAACTGCTGTCTTCGAATTAGGTCAATCTGTCGGTATCGAAATGAACTTGAAAGCTCAAGGCGTGACTCAAGTCACTTTGGATACAACCGTTGACCGGATGGCTGAATTGGCTTATGAAGACCAATGTACAACAGCAAATCCAAAAGAACCATTAATTAGCGAACTGAAACAAATTATTGTGGATGCTTATAATGGGTAAAGTTTAAATCTGAAATACAAAAATTCCTGAGGGAGCAATCCTTCAGGAATTTTTTTAGTTTTAACTTTTTTAAGGATAGAACACGGGTTAAACAAACACCACAACTTCATTCACCTGAATCTTAGGGTCTAAAGATTGTACGACTGGACAATTTCGCTCAATCAAGCGAATTGCTCGAGTGGCCTTGGCTCGCTGTTCAGGAGAGACATTTTTTAAATAGAAGGTAACCGTGACGGATGCTAATGGTCGGGCTTTACCATCTTCTTGACGAGTATAAGCCAACTGAACGGTTTCGATATGATAATCAATGTGCGAGTTGGTCAAAACTTGGCGGTAAACGGCGGCACTGCAACCGCCAATGGCAATCACGAGGGTTTCTAATGGTGAATAGCCTACGTCTTTTTTTAAAATCCAATTACCATCTGGATGAATGACTTCAAGGTTGTCGTTAATTAATTGAATTTCCATGGAGAAGCTCCTTTACTTTTGTTCAAGAATTTATTTTCATTCATTATACAAATAGTCCTAAGCAGAAAACAACTAATCTGAATGGAAGATTTTCCAGATAACCAAGGAGGACTAAATTTTGAATAGAAAAAAGCTGATGCAATACCATCAGCTTTAGCGCATACTATATTTTTTTAAATCGATATTTCTTGCTTCAGCCCATTCTTTGGGTTGGCCGGAGAGAATGACTTGTTTTTGCTGCAGCTCTTGCAGATTTTTAGCACCTACAAGGGAGAAGAGTAACCGCAGTTCCTCTTGCCAGCTGGTTAAGAGTTCAACTGTTTTGTCGATGCCATCTTTGAGCAACGAATTTAGAATCGTTGCGGAAACACCGACTGCTTGAGCACCTAAGGCAAGTGCCTTGAAAATGTCATAGGCGTTGCGGACGCCACCGGAGGCCAGCAGGGTAGCATCTGTTGGGAAAACCACTTCGTTAGCTTCTAATAAAGAGATAACGGTCGATTGGCCCCAATTATTTAAGTAAGCCAGCTCTCTTTTAGGACGACGGGCATTTTCAATTTGTGTGAAGCTGGTGCCACCTTGGCCGGCAACGTCAATGATTTTAATGCCTAATTCGAGTAACTGAGCAATCGTTTCCCGGGACATGCCGAAGCCGACTTCTTTAACGATAACAGGCACGTCTAAGTTATGCACAATTTCCTGTAAACTAGCCGACCATTGTTCAAAATGGCGGTCGCCTTCAGGCATCACTAATTCCTGTGGGAAATTTAAATGAATTTGCAGGCCGTCCGCCTTTAAGCCAGCGACGGCTTTTTTGGCTTTTTCTAAATCGGCATCGGCCCCGACATTAGCCAAAACGATTCCCTCAGGATTGCTTTCTCTCAAGGAAGTAAATGTCGGCCATAACGTTTCATCTTTAATAGCAGCGCTGACGGAGCCGGTAGCAATCATCAGGCCAGTTTCTTTGGCAATCAAGCCTAGGTCGTGATTGATTTTACCAGTTTTTTCACTGCCGCCGGTCATGGCATTAATGTAAAAAGGGCAAGTCAAAGCAAAGGGACCGACCGTGGTTGCCAAATTGACTTGGTCCACGTCGGCTCCTTGTAAGGAATGATGAAGGAAGCGGACCGCATCAAAATCGTTGGCATGTTCTTTATGAAAAGCTTTTGCTAATGATACGTGTTCGTCTTTACGATTCATCGGTTAATCCTTTCGTTTTTCTGAAAAATAGACGTGTAGTGGCAAAGGAGTGATGTCGGCATTTTCCCAAGTGCTCATCAAAGGTAAAATCCCAGATTTTTGGCTGGTAATCACAATGCCGCAATCACCGCCACCAGCGCCTGAAGATTTGGCAGCTCCTTCATTTTCTTCGGCTAAATCACAGAGCTGTTTTAAAGCGGGCGTTTCAATCACCACGCCAGTAATCGAAGTTAATTCCTGCAAGAGATGACGATTTTTACGAATCATCTGTTGGATTTGTTTAATATTATTTTGGCGGAAGCCCTCAATCATTTTTTCCACGCAGGCTTTGCTGTCGGCTAAAAATTGCGTATAGCGCTGCTGCTGTTGTTCTCTAGAATGATGAACCTGATCCACTAAATCGGAGGTTGAGGCCGGGCTGCCGGTCCAACCGATTAACAGGCGCAAATCTTTTGGCGCCTGCAGAGGCTGAATTGATAATTGCGGCCAGTCCATCGCAACTAATTCCGCAACAGAATGCTGGCTATAAGCTTCTGCCAGCCAATCGTGGTCAAAGGTTGAGAAGGCTAACCAACCGCCGTAGCAGCTAGCGGCAATATCGCCGCAGGAACCGTTGCTGGCTACTTCATGGTGGGCCAGGGCTGCCAGTTTAAAAATGGTCAGCCGATCTAAGTTTAGCTGATAGAACTCATTTAAAGCTTTGACCGTCGCCACAGTCACTGCACCGCTAGAACCTAAGCCGTATTTGCGGCCGTTGGAGCTGTCCAGTTCACTGGTGACTTTTAAATCAAAAAAGCGCAAAGTAGTCTCGTGCTCTAGAGCGTATTTTTCAGTTAGGCGAATCGCCGCCAAAATATAATGAAAGGGATTGTCCCGGATATCTAAGACAAGCTCGCCTTTTTTGCGGGTCCAACGCACTGGCAAATCACTGTACTGGCCAGATTGAATGCTGCCGTTGCGTTTGGCTTCATTCATTGAGACTGTGACAAATTGGTCGACAGCAACAATAATCGCTGGATGACCTGCTTCGACAACCGCATACTCACCGGCAATATATAATTTTCCTGGGGCAGATACTTCAATCATCTTCTCATTTCCTTTGTAAAAAAATTTTGGCAGTTGTCGCAGTCTAACATCTGACAATCAACTCATCATGGCTATTCTATACTTAATAGTTTAATCTTTTATAAAATTTCTAAACCGGGACCAGCTGCAGCACTGATAATTTGTTCCGGAGAAAAAGTTTGTTTCAATTCCTCTATCAGAGCGGGAACTTGGTTTTTTTTGGTTAAAATTTTAACATTGGGTCCAGCGTCCATTGTAAAGTAGCAGTCAAAGCCCGTTGCCCGCAACTCCCGCACGCGATTCATCGCCACCAGACTGTTTGGAGACCAATAAGTAAATGGCGGCTGCGCACCCAAAGTTGTTGCGTGCATCTTTAATCCATTAGCTTCTGTGGTTTCTCCTAACAATTTGAAATCTTTTTGGGCGATTGCCTTTTTGGCAGTTTCAATATCTTCATTGACGGCCTTCAACCAGCCGTCGTAAAAAACCGAAGTCTCTACCGTCCGTTGCATGCCATCACGACTGGAGACATCTTTTTGCTGGTCATTGATTAAAATAAAAATCATTGCCAATTCTTTTTCCCAACCAGCAGCTTCAATCGGCACAGCAAAAGACGTTTCATCGGAATCGCCCTTTTGCCATTCTGCAAAGCCACCGAAGATGCTGCGACAGGCCGAACCACTACCTTTTCGGGCAAAGCGGGACAATTCAGTCGGCGTCATCTGTAAATCTAGAGCTTCATTACAGGCCCCGGCTAAAGCCGCTAATCCGCTGGCTGAAGAGGCGAGGCCGGCTGCTGTCGGAACAAAATTTTGGCTCTCGACTTTGGCAAAGTCAGTCGTCTTGCCGAGCTTGCGGGCGCGATTTAGAAATTGAATAATTTTTTTGTTTTCAGCGGCGCTTTGGACAGCGCCGTTTAAATAGAAACTATCGGCAGTAAACTCTTTTGAAAAAGTGACCTGCGTTTCACTGTAAAAGGCATCAAGGGTTAACGAAAGTGAGCTGTTCATTGGAATAATCAATTCTTGATCAGCTTTGCCCCAATATTTTATTAAAGCAATATTGGTATGGGCGCGGGCTTTTCCCTGTCTCATTTTTGATACACTCCTAATCCTTGAATCCATGTTTGTTTGGCGCCGGCTTTTTCTTGGGCTGCGGCGATTTGGTTGGCAGTTGCTAAATCCTCTGCTAAGGCAATCAGACAGCCACCTCGGCCGCCACCAGTTAATTTTGCACCGAGGGCGTTGTTGGCAATCGCCGTGTCCGTCAATAAATCAAGGGCATCGTTACTGACACCTAAGGCTTTTAAATTGCGATGAGCTTTTGTCATCAAGCTGCCTAATAAGGTTGGTTGATTTGAAATAATTGCTTGTTTTGCATCTTTGGCCAATTGCCCCAAAATGTGAATAAGCTCTGGTACCGCTGGATTTTCTTGATATTGTTTGGCAACATCGGCCACGGCTCCTCGGGTTTTTCCTTTAATGCCCGTGTCTGCGACGACTAAATAGGCATCGACATTCATTGGAAAGGAACTTAATTCCTGGCCTTTAATAAAGTAAAGGGGATTTGGTCCGCTGGTTGCGGCCGCATCAATACCGCTGGGATTTCCGTGGGCAATTTTTTCTGATAAATTGACAAAGTCCAATAATTCTTGATCAGACAAATCAGTTTTTTGATAGTCAAAATAGCCCCGAGTAATCGCCACGGCAGTTGCTGCGCTGGAGCCCATGCCTCGTTCAGCCGGAATGGTACTGGTAATTTCTAAATGAATGCCCGTTTGCTGCTGGAATTTTTCCTGCAAAGCCGTGATTAATGCTTGAATATTTTTCAAAGGGGCGGGCACATCGGCCAACTTGCCGGAAAAATAAATAGAGTCGAGAGAGTTTTCTGGTCCATCCGTGATTTGTGTCTGAATGTGGGTCGCGAGAAACGGCATCGCAATCGCCGGTTCGCCGTAAACGACAGAATGTTCTCCCATTAAAATAATTTTTCCTGTTGCTTTGCCAAGACCTACTGCTTCCATTGCAAGAAAGACTCCTTATTTAGCTTCCATTTTAGGGAAGTTTTTGGTAATGTTTCAATTTTGTAAGAAACCATGCTTTCCTATTTTATGCTAGGTCTTTGGATTCTGACAAGTAAAAGTTACAAACATTAAGGGAATCCCAAAAATTTTTAATAAAAAATAAGCCTTTCTTGAAAGTATTTGCGATTGACGATTTTTTTCGAAGAGCGTATAGTAAATTGGTTGTGTGGAAACTTTTTAAGAAGAGAGCTGGAGGTTAATGAGCGTGATAGTATTAGCAGGAACGATTGGGGCAGGAAAATCTAGTTTGACAGCGATGTTGGCCAAACGGTTAAACAGTCAAGCCTTTTATGAATCCATTGATGATAATGAGGTGTTGCCATTATTTTATGCCAACCCTGAACAATATGCTTTTTTACTACAAATTTATTTTTTGAATCGTCGTTTTGATAGTATCAAACAGGCGATGAAGGATGATGATAATGTTTTGGATCGTTCAATCTATGAAGATTCGCTACTGTTTCATTTAAATGCCGATTTAGGTCGGGCTACGGAAACTGAGGTCAAGGTCTACGACGAATTATTGGCCAACATGATGGAAGAACTGCCCTTTGCTGCAGAAAAGAAACATCCGGATTTATTGGTTCACATCAAAGTCTCCTTTAAGACGATGCTGGAACGAATTCAAAAGCGGGGCCGAGAATACGAACAGCTGGAATTTGATCCCAGCTTGTATGATTATTATGAAGAATTAAATCGCCGCTACGATTCATGGTACGACAACTACAATGAAAGTCCCAAAATTCAAATTGATGGCGACCGCCATAATTTTGTGGAGGACCCTCAAGCGCAGGAATTTGTGATGCGCTTGGTGGAGGAAAAGCTGGCGGAGATTCGCGGGAATGTTGTGATTTAATTATTTTGAAAAGGAGCTGGCAGTTTTGATGCCGGCTCCTTTTTTAAGAGCCTGCTCATAATTTTTTGGAAAAGCCCGACTTCTATCATATAATGGGGATACGAGGTGAAAAAAGTGGAAAAACGCCGTCAATTCAATCAAGGCAAAAGCAATTGGATTCAAATCAGCAGTCACAATTCAGATACGATTACCGATTTAAAGGAAAAATACCAGCTCACCGATGAAATTTTGGCATATGCGCTGGACCGCCACGAGCAAGGGCGAGTAGAATACGATGGCGATGAAGGTACTTTACTGGTGGTCTTCAATGTCCCCTTTAAAAAACAACCGGACAATCACTATATGACAAAGCCAATCACTTTTATTTTAAAAGAAGAAAATATTTTTACCTTCACAATGAAGGAAAACGAGTTTATCGTACCGATGATTGAAGGCATTTTGCATCAACATCCCGATCAAAGCATCTACAGCTTGCTGTTTCACAGTCTCTTGTCGATTAGTGAAAGCTATTTTCCGCTACTGGAGGAAATCACGGCCCAGCGGATTTTATTAAATGATCGGCTGCGGAACCATACCACCAATAAAAATTTGATTGCCTTGTCAGATCTTTCTGTGGGGCTGGTCTATTTAGTGACAGCTACAAAACAAAATGCGATGCTCTTGGAATCCATCAAAACGTTGGAGGTCTATCGCAAAATGAAGGCCAATGAAAAAGAAGAACTGGATGATGCGCTAGTCGAAGCCAAACAGGCCGACAGCATGGCGCAAATGGCGGCTGACATCCTGCGTCAGCTTTCCAGCACTTACAATAATTTACTGAATAATAATTTGAACGACACCATGAAATTATTAACGGTCTGGTCTTTGTTGCTGACTATCCCGACAATTGTTACTGGCTTTTTCGGTATGAATATGGACCTGCCGTTTACCAATTCAGCCTTTGGCTGGGGAATTGTGGTGGTTATCAGTTTAGGACTATCCCTATGGTTACTGATTATTTTGTGGCGGCGGATAAAATAGAGGCTTAAAATAAAGTTTAATCAGAGCGAACAAATTAAAAAGCAGCCTTTCTAAAGTAGGCAGACAGTTCAACAGGTAGCTTAAGTTAACCTGTTAAAGCTGATGCCCTTTTAGAAAAGTTGCTTTTTTAGTCCTCAATCAGCAAACCTAACCCAGCAGCAATGACGATAGCTTGTTCCTGATTGACCTTCAAGCCTTTCAAAAGTTCTTGAGATAACGCAATTTTTTGAAAAGAATTGCTGGAGAAATCAAGACCACTAAGCTTTGTTCGAAACCAGTTGCTGTCGTCAAGGTTGCAGTTAATTAATTTTAAATGCTGCCAAGTGCTTTCGAAAAATTCACTTTGCGGCAGCTGACAATTTTCAAAGGTGACAACTTTCAAATTGGTACTGCTGAAGCTGCTGAAATCTCCCAGACAATCATCAAAGAGGCAATCGCGGAAATAACTATCGGCAAAATTGGTGCCGGTCAGCTTGCAGTTTTTAAAAAGGACCCGATGAAAGCTGCCGCCAAACATTTCGGCATTGGAAAAATCACAGTGGTCAAAGATGGTATTGCTGATATCCAGATGATCCAAACGAGTTTTGTGGAAAATCACATGGTCCAAATGGCTACTTCTGACCGCAATATTATCGGCGGTTTGATAGCTGATATCCTGACTGTTAAATTGTAAGTTTTCAAACAGCGCTTCTTCCTCCACATCAAAGAAACCTTCTGTGAGGGCGGGCAACTCAGGTAATGCCGGATTATTTTTCTTCATTTAGTTTCGCTCCAATAAATTTTTTGCTCGTTTAAAATTTGCGGTACAAAGTTTGTTGATGAAATACCCAATAGCCGACAAAGATTTCTTTGACTTTACGGGTGATAAAGATGGCGAAGGGGCGAACTGCTGTAAAACCGACTGCCGCCAGTAGCGCTGCTAAAATTAGCCGCCACAAAGCAAAAGCTTGCAGGTGCATGACATCAGCTAAGACAACTAGCAGTGGCGATGCGATAAATGTAGCCACAACCACCCACACCGAAAAGATAATCGCCGCCAGGCCAACCGCAAAACCGAATAAAACCACATCAAGAAATAGTAAACCAACCAAAGCAAGACCATTTATTCTCATAGAGACACTCCTTATTTTGTTTTCTATTTTATTAGTATCCCTTAGAAAACTAAAAATGGCAACGGGACTTTGGTCTGAGAAAAGTTTTTTGATGGGTGGTACTTTAGAATCTGCTTGATGCAGGTCAAAAATTAGCAAAGGCCACATTAGCATTCTGACTCCGCCATCGTTTGCTGGAGAAATTGATAGTCGTTTTCTGTGATATTTTTATCCAGTAAAAAGAAGCCAATCAAAAAGACGGCTATTTTTCTTGAAATAATAATTTTTAAAGGGTCCTTTTTGTTAGCTGGCAAATCAAAATAGAGCCCAAGTAATGGCCGCTGTCCATGCTCTAAGTCTTTGAGTTTGATGCAGATGAATTGTTGGATAAGCAGCCAGTGAATAAAAATGGTTTCTCTAAAATGGAAAACATCTGCAAGTTCGCTTGTAGTCATAGTTTTATCCTCATTTTCTTGATAATAGGCTCATCTACATATACGTTTTTACGCCGCAAATTTTTCTGAAAAATCCTCTTGACATTTTTTCTAAAAGTCTGTATACTGTAAAAGTTGAGAAATAAAAGCAGAAGCCCCGCTTCTCGCCTTAGTTGACAGTGTCACTGGGCTAGATAGAAATTTTCCTGAGGTAACTCAGTTTAATTTGTACGGGCGTGTTCTGAAAAAGGACGCGTTTTTTTGTGTCTTGATTTGTTTCTCTCAATATATTCGGAGGTGAATGACCATAGCAAAGGATATGATGGTTAACGACGGCATTCGTGCTAGAGAATTACGATTGATCGGTGCAGACGGCGAACAGTTAGGCGTTAAAACTAAAGCAGAAGCTTTATCAATTGCTGAAGCAGCCAACTTGGACTTAGTTTTAGTCGCTCCAACCGCAAAACCACCAGTTGCACGAATTATGGATTACGGGAAATTCCGCTTTGAACAACAGAAAAAAGATCGTGAAGCTCGTAAGAAACAAAAAGTGATCAGCGTAAAAGAAGTTCGTTTAAGTCCGACAATTGATGTCAATGACTTCAACACAAAACTTCGTAATGCACGGAAATTCTTAGAAAAAGGCGATAAAGTGAAAGCTTCAATCCGTTTCAAAGGCCGTGCCATTACCCACAAAGAAATTGGTCAAAAAGTTCTTGATCGCTTAGCTGAAGAAACTGCAGACATTGCTACAGTGGAGCAAAAAGCGAAAATGGATGGACGCAGCATGTTTCTAACGCTGGCACCGAAAAACGAAAAGTAAGCATAACCGGTGAAAAATTCACCGATGAAAGATTTTGAGGAGGAAATTAGTCATGCCAAAACAAAAAACCCACCGCGGATTAGCAAAACGTGTTAAACGTACTGGTAATGGCGGTTTGAAAAGATTCCGCGCGTTTACTAGTCACCGTTTCCACGGAAAAACTAAGAAACAACGTCGCCAACTTCGCAAAGCAAGTATGGTATCTCGTGGCGATTACCGTCGTATTCGTCAACAATTAGCAAGATTAAAATAAGAGCCTTACTTGGCTTCAAGAAAACAAAAATTTATCTAGCTTCACCGCTGCTTGTCAGTCGTTGTGAAGGTTTTAAAAATTAGGAGGAATTAACCATGGCACGTGTTAAAGGTGGAACTGTAACTCGTAAACGCCGTAAAAAAATCCTTAAGTTAGCAAAAGGATATTACGGATCAAAACACACTTTATTTAAAACAGCTAAAGAACAAGTAATGAATTCATACAACTACGCATACCGCGATCGTCGTCAAAAGAAACGCGACTTCCGCAAATTGTGGATTGCTCGGATCAACGCAGCAGCTCGTATGAACGGCTTGAGCTATTCTAAATTAATGCACGGTTTGAAATTGGCAGAGATTGATATCAACCGCAAAATGTTAGCAGACTTAGCAGTTAACGATGCATCAGCATTCACTGCGCTAGCTGACCAAGCTAAAACAGCTTTAGCAAAATAAGCACGATTTAAACAATAAAGACTACCTCTCTTGGAAGAATTTTTCCGAGGGAGGTAGTTTTTTTGTTTGGTTAGATTTATTAGTGGGTGGGGAAACTGAGTCAAAGGAAACAAAGCTAGTTGAGTCGTGACTATATTGGCTGAGACGGTATTTTTTTAAATACTAATTTGTTCTAAAAATTTTCAAAACGAAGTATTGCATTTCAAAATGGTTTATAATATTTTTGAATAACGATAAAAAACCGGGAAATCATTTCGAAATCTTTGCTATGAGGCTCATAGTAATAAAGAAATGGATCAAGTTCCTGAAACAATTTATCTTGAACAGTAGGGGGATGGAGCAAATGGATTGGTTAAAAAGACTGTTTGGTAAGCGAAAAGTCACGATATCCGATAAAAGTGAAGATGATACAAATGATTTAGTCACTGAAACATTATGGCTAGAGGTCGAAAGGCAAATCATGAAGTATCCTCGGAAATCTTTAAGACTGACTTTTCAAGATAATGGCGAACTTTCTTTAACAGCGAGTAAGTTAGGCGGGGTAGGCTATTTGCCAATAGATTGGGATTATCCTACCAATGCTAAAACAAATCGGCCATTGTCCCTACTTGCACAATTGAATTTTGATGAGTTACCACATTTAGCAGACTTTCCACACACTGGCCTTCTAGCTGTTTATGTAGATTTTTTTGATGATATGTATGGTATGGATTTTTCTGATCACACATGCCAAACTGGTTTTCGCTTTTTCTATTTTGAAGAGTACTCCGCAGTATCACAATCAAGAGCAACTCTTGAAAATCATGTAAAGCCTTTGTATGAAGAGGAGCTTTACCCTCTCGTAGGCGGAGAGTATCAACTTTTTGGAGAAATTCAAACAGAGTATTTAGCCAGTGACTGTTTTGAGTTCACTGAAAAATTTGGTAATGAGTTGATTGACTGTTTTGATCAATTAACAGAAGGAAATCAAATCATTGCTGAAGAGCTGGTAAACAGATTATCAGTCTTCAACAATGAATGCAGCAAACTCGGAGGCTATCCGTTTTTCACTCAAGATGAACCTCGGAATCCCCAAGATGCAGTATCTTTCAATACGATCTTATTACAAATTGACAGTTTTTGGAGTCCGGACATGTCGCTTATGTGGGGGGACAATGGGATAGCAAATTTCTTTATTTCTCGGGATGACCTGTTGAAGAAAAATTTTTCAAAGGTGTATTACAGTTGGGATTGTTGCTAGCTTGACGTCAAAGGGATTCAAGTTAGTCATTTGATGAAAGGATTAAAGATGATTGAAAAGAAGACAACTTTTGAAAGTGGCCTGATTATTTATTTGAGCAAAAACAATCAGCAACATGAGCCTATCTATTCTGAAAATTATATCCCCTTTTATTGGGAGTTATTTTTTCTAGCTGCAGAACTTGAGTACGTTGACAAAGAGGATGGCCTGTCTTTTAAACTGGACCAAGTAGACCAGGAGCAACAAACCAAGGCTTATCTTCAGAGAATTGGAGATTCAGGTTTGATAAGCTATCAGAAATTTTTAACATGGCTAAATAAAATTTTGCAGGAATACAGTTGTGAGGTTTCAATTTATGGTTTAAAATCGATATTTTTGTGTCAAGATCGGAGTAATCCTGAAGATTTTATAATGAAGGATAACCAGGTTGAGTTACTTGTTGAGATAATGGAATTTGATTTGAATTACTATGTTTATCAAGTGAAGCAAGATATTGAAAGTTATGATAAGTGTCTGTCTGACTATGGTGAAGTACCATTAGATTTACAGGGACAGGAATATTTGCAGTTTACTAAAGCAAGAAAATTGCAGATGAATCAAGAAAGTTTAAAAGTAGTTCGCTCGCAATTAGGAGAGACTTATTTCAAATTTTTAATCCCTGTCTTTCTACTAGGTATCATTTTGCTTTTATTTTCTTCGGTAGTAATCAACCCAAAAGAATCAAAAATTCTAAAGGGAGGACTGGATACGGTCAAAGCTATTTTTGCTCGCATTGTTTTTGGCAGTATCGGTATTGGCTCAGGCTACGCTATCTATAATTTGCTTAAAAAAGTCAGTCAGTTGCAAAAAAGAAAACGGGACCTTAAGGTAGAGATTCGGTTTTTCGAAACTCTATAAAAAAGTGCTCTATTAGTTTTTAAAAGTTGGGTAAAATAAAAGCGTTTATTGCTAAACGTAGTAACTACATGCCATAAATCTTGATCAAATTCTTTTTTAAGAAAAGGGTGGGAAATATGAAGAAGGTGGGGTTAAATATCTTATTTAGTTTATTTCTTTTTGGCTGTTCGTATCGGTTTATGCTCTTACCGGTACAGAGTTTTTTTAGTGGACCATTGCCCTGGCTCATCTTATTTACCTTTGGCGCAATTTTGATTATTTTTATACTGCCGTTTATTTCAGTTGCTTGCCCATTTTTAAGGGGAGAAAACCTGTATTCGATAGGTGCTGCTTGCATTCTATGCTGCTTACTCTGGTTGCTATTTTTCAATTTGAACCTGCCAACAGTGGTGGGAACTAGTGAAGCCAACACCGGTGGCCGTTTAGTGGCACCATATGAGATTTATGCTACAAATCTGGCAGGCTTGGCTATCATTTTTTCACTAGGTACAAAACTTATCCACTCTTATCTTAAATCTTGATTAATTAAGTCAAAGAACTAATGTTACGCCTAAAGATTTAAGAATCTAGCTGACATAAAATTTTTGAAACCTACTTCTAAGCTAATGTAACGAAAGCAGCAGAATAATTTAATACTCATATTTCTCTAAATAATTAAGAAGTCATCTGCTGGTGCAAATTTTTTTTGCGTTGGTCTAACTTGCACCGAGAGTTTGGTGGGTTAGAAAGTGTAAGTCTTTGCAACACAAATGGTATTCAGAATACTAAAAAAATGTAGGAGGTACGAAATGGTTAAATCAGAACAAAATGATTTGTTAAATAAGGAGCTTATAAAATATCAACAAATGTATTGTAAAAAAATAGCCACTCACTTTGAGGACTACCCAGAAGAAATTGCCCAATTTATTTTTACTGCATTTTTTGCTCCGGCTGTGTGGGAAGATGCACATCTGGTATATAAAAAAGTTGTGGAGCAAATCACTTTTTTAGATGGGGAACTACCAATTATGTTTGTAGGGGGAAGATCTCAGAATAAAATCACTAGAAAAAATCAAGCGGTTGGTTTTTTTATAACTGATTATACTATCTATGTCATGGAGCCGAGCGTTTTTTCGGATACTCTTCCTCAAAAGTATGCTTATAGTTCCATGATAAATGAAGCAAATCAAACAGTAAATAAAGCCATCGATGCTTTTGACTGGGATTTTTTAGGACCGATTTTACCTGAAAATGGGAAAGAAGTATTAAGTAACTTCATTTGGGAATCCATTGTAGATATATTGACTTTGAAAAAGGATTTTAATGTTGAACATGTAAGTGTTCAGAAATCAGCTACTCTTGCGGGGAGGATTATTGATTTAGGATTAATGAATGATTCGTGTGTCAAGTTAGGCGAAGATGTAAAGCATCAAAAACATTTTAAAAAAGTCCATAAAAAATTCGGGATACCTGATAATGAGGCGATTCGTTTTGCGGTAACTGATTCGACTTTAGCTGGGGTTTATGGACTTGTGTTAACAGAAGAAAATATATATTCGAAGGATTTAATGGAAAAAACTGAGAAAACTAATCTTAAAGAGCTATCCTCGGCTTATCCAGCAACTATCATCGAAAGCAGCATTAGATTAGGAGATAATATTGTTCACACGCTCCCAAAATATGCAGATAATAAAGAAGCGGTGAAAGAAATCATTGTGGAAGTGATAAATGGTGAGCTGAAAGAAGATTAAGTCTAAATAAAAATTGACCCGCTAATGCGATGATTGGCGGGTGTTTACTTATGAAGGAGGAAGTTTTCTTGCTGTTGTTTACAATGAGATTCACTACCATTTCGAGAGCTAGTGGAAGTGTGCCTGAGTAATTATTTTAAGTCGATCACTGCGGGCTGCCATATGAAAAAAAAGTAAACTAAATACGCAATTAATAAAATCAGTAAAACCAAGGATAGTATTGAGATTGCCCTCCAAAAAAAGTGGGCAGCCCTTTTATTAAGCTGTTTGCCTTTTTTGGCAAAAGAGCTTGATATGACAAAAAACATCATTACTAGAGAAAAAACGAGAAGGTATTGAACTGCATCAGACATAGAGGGAATTCCTTTTTAAAAAAGCATAGCACAATAAGAAAGTAAGTCTGTGATTTTATAAGGGATTAGGAAATTTTTAGAAGAAATTTATACTTGTCATTTAGTGATTCTTTGGAAGAATTTGCAAACTTGTTGTGACTTGAAAAGAAATAAGTAAAGAACTGATAACCCTAGATGATTACTTATCTTAACAATTTTTCTAGCTGATTTTGAGTGTTTCAAATACTTTAGAACAGGGATAATTTTACTAGTAGTTACAGCTAATTTCTTTTCTAGGGGATTGATCATATCCGTTTTGGATGAAAGACATGGCGCTAAAGGTTGGCTATAATTCTTCAAAAAGGGTTAATTGTTATGATGAGAGGTTTTATGTACCTACTAGTCATCTGCAGATCACAAATAAAAAGCCTTTTAAAAAGATTGAATCCTTACAATCCCACACTAAGCGAGGTACCAACCATGACTGAAATCAACAACCAATCGAACACACACCACCCCCCCCCAATCTAACGCAACTCCTCCAACAAGCTGAAGTCCTCTACAATCTAAAAATCCTCCAAGAAATCAAAACGGGCCTTTCCGGTAGCTGGGTCTTTGAAGCGCAGGCGAGTTCACCAGCGATTTTAAAAATCGCTGAATACAGTGAAGACAAAGCCGCTCATCTTAAATTTGAAGTCGAGTGGGTAGATTATTTGGCCCAAAAGATGACTGGCGTTGCCAAACCGTTGCGCAGCAAACATCAGAGGTTACTTGAAGTTATAAAAACAAATGATGGGCAGCAATACTTGCTATTTCTGTAAGAGAAAGCTGCGGGGAAATTGATTGATAGTAGTAATCCTGCTGAGTTTAATATTCAATTATTCAAAAAGCTTGGCGCTGTGATGGGGGAGATGCATCATTTGACCCAGGAGTATCCGAAAAATCAGGAGAATCTTCGCTTTGCCTGGAATGGTCCGCTGACTTGGCGCAAGCAGATTGCGATTTTGGATGAGGCGGTCAGCCGGCGGGAAGTAGAGCTGATTCAAGAGTTAGCTGCGTTGCCAAAAGATAATCGCACCTATGGCATTGTTCATTTTGATATTCATCTTGAAAATTTTTTGGTTGATCAGCAACAGCTAACGCTGATTGATTTTGATGCCTGCCAGTTTAATTGGTATGCAGCAGATATTGCCAGTACGTTATTTTTTATGGTTCAAGCAGTGGCGGGACCGTTAAAAGGGCTGTCTGAGGAACAGCGGCAAAATTTTGCCGAAAAATATTTGATTGCCTACTTAAAAGGCTATTTAAAAAAGAATCAGCTCACACCAAGAGAGCTTAAGCAGATTGATTTGTTTATGAAATATCAAATGGTGGATGAGTATGTCGCTGCCCAGACCTTTGGGCAAAATGATGATCAGGCAGAACAACAGTGGTATTTGCAATGGTTTAAAGACCGTATAGTTGCGGACTTACCCTATGTACAAATTGATTTTGATCGGGTAATCAGCGAGGTATTTGCAGAATAACTGGATCTTCGTAAAAAAGGCTAGCTTAAAATTAGTAGGATAACGTAGACTTAAATGTATCGATCCCCAAAGGTTAGACCAAAAAGCTAGCATTTGGGGTCGGCACAAAATTTAAGAACATATCCTACTTTTTTTTGAGATAATTTTTCAGCTAGTCTTCTGTCCAGCTTGTTCTTCCTAAAAAATAATTAATATCAGTATTCATCTAAAGACAGGTCAGCCAAAGTTTGCTACCATGCTAGAAAAGATGATTGTTAGGACGAGGGGAGAAATCTGAGTGTCAGAAAATAAAAGAAGTAATGGGCCGCAGAAAAAAGGCGGGAAAAAATGGCCGCTGATTATTGGTGGCGTTGTGATTGTGCTAGGTGTCGGGGGCTTTTTCGGTTATCGAGCTTATAGCAGCAGTCAAAATTTGCAGGCCGCAAAAAAGGTTGTCGCTGATTTTACAGATAGTTTGACGGCCGCTGATTATGAGGCGTTGCCGGACTTATTGGTTTCAGATGAGAGCCAAAAGAGTGATTACAGTGATCAAGAAATTGTCGAAAAATACCAAGCGGTTTATGGTGGTGTTGGTGCCGAAAATATTTCTGTAGAAAATATTTCGGTAACTGCCAGCGATGAGGGCTACGATTTTACTTATGATTTAAGCATGACAACTTCTGTTGGGGAGTTGCCGGATTTGCAATATTCCGGCACGGTTGTTTTAGAGGAAGGGGCTGCCAAGTTAAATTGGGCGCCAAGTTTAGTTTTTCCTGAGATGAGCGGACAAGATAAGGTCAGTGTCGCTGTCGATGAAGCGGTGCGGGGTGAAATTCTGGATCGCAATCAGCGACAGTTGGCGGCCAATGGTCAGATATATCAGCTGGGGGTTGTGCCCGGCAATTTAGGCGAAGGGGATGCCCGGACGGAAAATATTGCGGCGATTGCTGAACGGTTTTCGTTAGAAGTTGCGACGATTGAAGCCGCCTTAGAGCAGGAATGGGTTCAGCCAGATTACTTTGTGCCGCTGAAAGTGGTGGACAGTGATTCTGGAGATGTGCCTGAGGGGGCGGTTACGGCAACTGAGGAATTGCCGACGGGTGCTGATATTCGACCGGTGGCAGCGAGAACTTATCCTTTAGGGGAAGCGGCGGCTCATTTAATCGGTTATGTTGGACAAGTCACGGCTGAGGATTTAGAAAATGATCCTACCTTGCCGACCAACGGTGAAATTGGCCGGGCTGGTTTAGAAGCGACCTTTGATGGGGAGCTGCGGGGCAAAAATGGCGGCAGTATCACGATTACCGATGAAGAAGGCAACTTGAAATCCACTTTGGTTGAGGCTGAAAAAACCGATGGCCAAACGATTCATGTGACGATTGATAGCCAAGCGCAGCAAATTGCCTATGATGCTTTGGGTGGCCAAGCGGGTTCTACTGTGGTAACGCAGCCGATGACCGGTGATTTAATTGTTGCGACGAGTTCGCCAAGCTTTGATCCAAATAAGATGACCCAAGGAATTTCTCAAACTGATTACGATGCCTATGCCAATAATCCTGAGCTGCCCTTTATCAGTCGGTTTGCGACGGGCTACGCACCGGGTTCAACGTTTAAAGTGATTACTTCAGCAATTGGTTTGGATAATGGCACCATCACAGCTGACGAGGAAGTCAGCATTGAGGGCTTGAAATGGCAACAAGATGCTTCGTGGGGGGATTATCAAGTGACCCGGGTTTCAGATGTTAACCCGGTTAATTTACGGAGTGCCCTCGTGTATTCTGATAATATTTACATGGCGCAGGAAACTTTGAAGATGGGGGAAACGGCCTTCCGGGAGGGCCTGAACAAATTTATTTTTGGGGAAACCCTCGATCTGCCAATTGCCATGAATCCAGCGCAAATTTCTAATGAAGATAGTTTTAACTCAGAAATTCTGCTGGCAGATACCGGCTACGGTCAAGGCGAATTATTGATTAATCCGATTCAACAGGCAACGATTTATTCAGTGTTCGCCAATGAGGGGACTTTAGTTTATCCTAGACTAATCAAGGATGCCGAAATAAAAACTAAGGACGCTGTCGTATCGGCTGATGCCGTGGCAACAATTGTTGCCGACATGCAGGCGGTTGTCACCGATGCTAATGGGACGGCCCACTCTTTAAACAGTCTGGGGATTCCGATTGCGGCTAAAACCGGCACGGCCGAAATTAAAGAGACACAGGATGAATCCGGTCAGGAAAATAGTTTTCTCTTGGCCTTTATTCCTGAAAAGAAAAATTATTTGGCAATTTCAATGATGGAAAATAGCCAAGACAGTACCTCAGCAAAAAATACGGCACCAGCATTACTGCAATATTTAAATGGTTTGATGTAAATTTTTAGCTAGAATAATAGGACCGCTAACTGTTAGCTCAAAAACTAATAGTTGGCGGTCTGTTTGTCTTCAAAGAGTTATAAACATTTTAGAAGTAGATAACTTTTTTAGCAAAATAAATTCCCCCAAAAGCTAAGATAACTTAACTTTCGAGGGAGTAAATTTTTTGCATATCCTCCAGCTTAAATTGCTGTGTAGCCGCCGTCGATGATAAAGTCGGCACCAGTAGCAAAAGAGCTGACATCACTGGCTAAATAAAGCGCGATGCCCTGTAATTCCTCCGGCTTTCCTAAGCGGCGTTGCGGGGTGATTTCTTCCCATTTTTCTAAAAGCGGTTGCAGTTCTTCGGCTTCGAAAATTAAATCTGTGCCGATGTAACCAGGACTAATGGTGTTGACCCGCACGCCTCGGTCGGCCCATTCGACTGCGAGTGATTTGCTTAAATGTTTGACGCCAGCTTTGGCTGCATTGTAGGAAGCTTGCGGTTGCGGCACATTGACGATGCTGCCGGACATTGAAGCGGTATTAATAATCGAGCCGCTGCCTTGTTTTAACATGACTTTTCCTGCTGCTTGAGAGGTTAAAAAGACACCATTCAAATCTAAATCAATTACTTTGTGCCAGTCTTCCGGGCTCATCTCCTCAGCGGGAATGTTCATGGTGATACCGGCATTGTTGAAGGCAATATCTAATCTGCCAAAGGCCTGAACAATTGTTTCAATCATTTGATTGACTGAATCTGCATCGGTGACATCTGTTTGGACTGCTAAAGTTTGACTGCCGGTTGCTTGGGCAATTTCATCGGCGACCTCTTGTGCTTTGCCGCCCTCTAAATCAACGATGGCAACTTTTGCGCCGGCTTCTGCTAGAGCGGTGGCGATACTTTTACCTATGCCACCGGCTCCCCCTGTGACATAAGCTACTTTTCCGTCTAAACGCATTTTTTCAATGATTCCCATTTTCTTCGCCTCTTTTCTTAATTTTTATCTGAAAACAGCTGAGGTACAAGCTGGCTGGCAGTAAGAATCGCAATTGCTGCGTTCTTATTGGAAGTCGACCTGCCCTCAGCTGTTTACAACCTAAAAGGGTAAAACTTTATTCAATTTTTTATTTTACATTTCGTCTTCCATCGGAGTGGCTTTGACAAAATTAGCTCCTAACATGCCGGCAACAGAAGTTAAGACTAAGCCAACAACCATAGCAACAAAGGCCCAGATTGAAGCACTAGCCGTTGCATCAGTGGCATCGTCAGCTGTTTCCCGGACTTCTTGAATCGCTTCGTCTAAATCATCACGAGCTTGCGCTAGACCATCACGGGCATTTTCAATTTGGGTTTGCGCTTCTTCACTGGCAGTGTTCAAAGCAGTCACAATGTTTGTGGTTGCTTCTTGAGCTTCCTGCTGTGTTAAAGAAGTGTTAGCAGAGACCGCATTAGCAATGGCATCTTCATCAATAGCGTCGCCAATGGTCATGGCCCGCTCTTCTAAATCGGCTGACAAGTCATCAATAATTTGATCCGAATTATTTGGATTGGTTAACAATTCACGCCCGGCATCCGTAATTTGAGTAGTTGCTTCTGCCAATTCATTCCGTAAATAATCTGGTTGCAATTCAGGAATATCTGTATCGGTTAAAACCGCTTCGACATCTGTTTGCAAGGCATCCACGTCAACTGAATCGATATTATTTGCGACTTCATCAAAGCCATCAGAGATTAAATCGCCGGCTGTTGAAGCGACGTTGCCGACGCCCTCAGTTACCGCACCGGTAATGTTTCCAAATAACGAGCCAACTGCTGAAAAAACACCGACTGTCAGGTAAGAAAGCATTAAAACTAAAACAAAAGCGCTGGCTGCCCAAGATAAAAATCCATGGAGCAGGCCGACCCGCCGTTCTGCCATCCCAGCAACAAAACCGCCGCCAAAGAAAGATAAGATTAAAGTAATTGCCGTCCAAATTAATACGCCGGTTCCTACGCCGTCAAGGGGATTTGCGGCCGTTGGGTCAGTCATACCAAACCCGATAGCAGAGCTGATTAAGGATAAGGTGAAAAATAAAGCAAAGAATGTTACAACACCTGCAAAAATCGCTCCCCAAGAAATATTGTAGCCGGCCTCTCTTTCGCCTGCGCCTAAGTAGGATTTAAATCCTCTATTCATAACAAATGTACCTCCCAATAAATTTTAGTAACAGCCTTACTCTAACAAGCCAACTGTTTTTTTATCAATAAATAAAGCCAGCCGACAAGTTTACAAGGATTGTTAGCTTTCACTGTTAGAAATTTGAGATATAATTAAATAAAGGTTGTTATATCAGTGGTTTTTAACGATTGTTAAGAAAGGTTGGCAATTATTTCAAAGAGATTTCACGCAGGCTTGTCAGGAGCAGTCGGCACAAATGGAAATTCATCTAAACGCTATTTATTCAAGGGTTTAAGAGCTTTTTCATTATTAAAAGAAAACGAGGGTTCATAATTTTCTGGAAAAATCCGCTCCTTGAAGGAAAGCGGATCATCCACAAAATAATTTCTTTTAAACTGAACAGTGTCTAAAAAAAATAGCCAAAAACAAACAGTAAAGGGAAAAAATTTTACAGGCTAAAACAGCACCTTTTTTTCAAAATATATTATAGAAAGAAAAGGAACGACAGATTGAAATTTTAAGCAAGATTAAAATTAAATGAAAAAAACTTTGGCAAAAAGTGTTGACTTCTCTTTATTTGTCCTGTATTCTAATCCCAAGTTAATAATTACTTGCTCCGTTGAAGAGGAAAGTACTTTTGGGAAACTTTTAGAGAGATGCTGGTTGGTGAAAAGCATCAGTGAAACAAAAGGAAAAATGGCCTTTGAGGAGGACTGTCGATAGGTAGGCAGTCACGGTCCGCTAGTCCGATACCACTAGCACCATTCTTATAAGCAAACTTATAACGATGGATCTGAGGGAATTTTATTCCGAACAAAAGGTGGTAACACGCATCGTCGTCCTTTTACTAGAGTTAATCTGGTAAAGGGACTTTTTTTATAGCTAAAATTGCAGTGAATTGATAAGTAATAGAGCAACTCTTTTGACAGAGAGCCTTGGTAGCTGAAAAAAGGCAGAGAGAAACTTTATGAAAATGGTCAAGGAGCAATTCGTCTCAAGCAGCAAATTGTTTTAGCAAATGCTGTGAGGTGGCGACGGGAGCAACCGTTATATTGCTAGAGTATGGAAGTACTTGAAGAGGGTTTATGTCAGAGCATAAATTAAACTGAGGTGGTAACACGCAATCGCGTCCTCATACAGCTGTCAATTTTTTGACGGCTGTATGGGGACTTTTTTATTTGGCAAAGGAGAGGGAAAAATGATTGAACTGAAAAATATTGACGTGACGTTTAAAGAGAAAAAACAGGAAATTGCCGCAGTCAGGGAAGTCAACCTGACGATTGAAGACGGCGATGTTTACGGAATTGTCGGCTATTCCGGTGCTGGCAAAAGCACCTTAGTTCGTGTAATTAATCTGCTGCAGCGACCCACCAATGGCGAAGTTTTGATTAATCAGGTCAATCTGACCAAGCTGAACCAAAAGGAATTACGGCAGGCTCGCAAGAAAATCGGTATGATTTTCCAGCACTTTAATTTGATGCAGGCCCGCACGATTTTTGACAACGTGGATTTTTCTTTGCGCTATTCAAAATTGAATAAACAGGAACGCCAAGCAAAAGTCACAGAGCTATTAGAGCTAGTCGGGATTGCTGACAAAGCTCAAGCTTATCCCAGTCAATTATCCGGCGGGCAAAAGCAGCGGGTGGCGATTGCCAGAGCGTTGGCCAGTGATCCGGAAATTCTTTTATGCGATGAAGCCACTAGCGCTTTAGACCCCAAAACAACATTGCAAATCTTAGAGCTGTTAAAAAAATTAAATAAAGAGCTGGGACTGACGATTGTCTTAATTACCCATGAGATGCAAGTCGTCAAAGAAATTTGCAATAAAGTGGCGGTGATGGAGGCGGGGTTAATCATCGAAAAGGGCAGTGCGATTGACGTGTTCAGTGCACCACAGGAACCCTTGACGAAGGATTTTATTCGGACGGCAACCCATGTCGATCAAGCGTTGGCGACGATTTTGGAACATCCGAAATTTTCCGCTTTGCAGCCTAATGAATGGCTGGTGGAGCTGGCTTATGTCGGCGATGAAACTAACGAACCGCTGATTGCTTCGCTGTATAGCCGCTACCAAGTTTCCACCAATATTCTTTATGGCAATGTTGAAATTATTCAAGAAACGCCGCTGGGTAGCTTGATTGTCACGTTACAAGGTGGCTTACAGCAACGACAGCAGGCCTTAAATTATTTAGCTGAGCAGGGCGTGCGGACGCAAGTCTTGAAAAAAGAAAATGCCGCCGCAACGAATGTCTATGTGTTAGAAGGGAGTAAACAACGATGAACCTATCAGAACTTTTAGAAAAATGGCTGCCGAATGTGGTGGCCTATCCCGCAGATTTTATTGAAGCGACTTGGCAGACCTTATACATGGTCTTTTGGACGGCTTTAATTGCCGGTATATTAGGTATTATCGTGGGCGTCTTTCTAGTGGTAATTCGCCCGGGGGGGATTTTGGAAAACCGCTACGTTTATCAGCTCTTTGATAAAGTCATCAACGTGGTGCGCTCGATTCCCTTTATTATTTTATTGACTTTATTAGCAGTCGTAACTCGTTTTATCGTGGGGACGACGATTGGCGCACAGGCAGCTTTAGTGCCGCTGATTATCGGCGTGATTCCCTTTTTCGCCCGCCAAGTTGAAAATGCCCTCTTGGAAGTTGACCACGGCGTGATTGAAGCGGCTCAAGCGATGGGCACGAGTAATATCGGTATTATTTTACGCGTCTATCTGGTGGAGGGGCTACCGGGAATTGTCCGGGCCTCGGCTTTGACGATTATCAATGTGATTGGGTTAACGGCGATGGCAGGAGCGGTTGGTGCCGGTGGCTTGGGTAATCTGGCCATCACCCGGGGCTATAATCGTTTTCAAACAGATGTCACGCTTGTCGCCACTTTATTGATTTTAATCTTAGTTTTTATCAGCCAATTTATCAGTAACTTAATTATTAAAAGAGTAACTCATTAAAAAAAATAGCAAACAACCATTTGGAGGAAATTATTTATGAAAAAATTAGTTGCAGGTTTATTTATCGGATTAGCAGGACTTACCTTGGCGGCGTGCTCCACTAGCTCCGCCTCACCATCAGAAAGCTCTGGCGATGAGGCAGTGACCGTAAAATTAGGTGTCGTCGGGGACAATACGGATGTCTGGGACAGCGTTAGTGAACGCTTGGCCGATGAAGGTATCAATATTGAATATGTGAAATTTACTGATTATGCACAACCCAACGTCGCCTTAAGTGATGGTTCAATTGATTTGAACTCCTTCCAGACAGAAATTTTCCTAGATGCCTATAATGAAGAATCCGGCGATGATTTGACGCCCATCGGCTTGACGGTGATTGCGCCACTAGGAATTTATTCAGATAAGGTGACAGATGTAAAGGATTTAACAGAAGGGGCGACCATCGCCATCCCGAATGATACGACGAACGGCGGCAGAGCATTATTATTGTTGGAAACAGCCGGCTTAATTGAAGTGGATGATGCCGCCGGTTCAACGCCGACACCTTCTGACATCACAGACAATCCATTGAATTTAAATATCGAAGAAGTTGATGCTTCCCAAACCGCTCGTTCCTTGCAAGATGTCGATGCATCAGTTATCAATAGCGGCATGGCTGTGGACGCTGGCTTTACACCGAGTGAAGATGCAATCTTCCTAGAGCCAGTCAGCGAAACTGCTCGACCTTATGTCAATGTAATTGTGGCCCGCAGTGAAGATGTCGACAATGAAACCTATCAAAAAATTGTCGCAGCTTACCAAACTGAGGAAACCGAAAAAGTGATTGATGACACGTCTAAAGGCTCATCAATTGCCGCTTGGAATGATTTTGAATTATAGAATAATAATCATTGAAAAAGCTGGCTGTTTTACAGTACAGGAGTGAAGCAGCTGGCTTGCCAAATAATTTAACCAAATAAAAAATTTACTGGAGGAATTTCCATGACTTATAAAGAACAATTTGAAACATTTATCGCAGAACGCTTACCAGAATATCAAGCCTTGGCCTTAGACATCCATGACCATCCAGAAGTCAGCAATTACGAATTTTATTCCTCAGACGTTTTAATTGACCGTCTGAAAAAAGAAGGCTTTGCCGTCGAAAAAGATGTTGCCGGTCACCGAACGGGCTTTGATGCCCGCTATCAATCCAGTAAGCCTGGTCCGACGATTGCCTTTTTAGCCGAATACGACGCCTTGCCAGGCATTGGCCATGCCTGTGGTCACAATTTATTTGGCACTACTTCGATTTTAGCAGCCAGTGCGCTCAAACAAATTATTAATAAAATTGGCGGCGAAATCCGCGTTTACGGAACACCCGGCGAAGAAGGTGGCGAAAATGGTTCGGCGAAAGGCAGCTTTGTGCGGGAAGGTTTCTTTGAGGATGTCGATGCGGCGGTTTGCTGCCATCCGGGCCATCGCTATAGTTTGACAAGTCCCGGCTTAGCTAATGACCCGGTGGACATTAAATTTTACGGGCGGGCCTCCCATGCAGCGGCCGCTCCGGAAAAAGGGATTAACGCTTTGGATGCGGTGATTCAAGTCTATAACAGCATCAACGCCTTGCGGGAACATTTGCCAAGCGATGTGCGGATTCACGGTATTATCACCGACGGCGGTGTCGCAGCAAATGTTGTGCCGGAATTCGCCTCAGCTCGTTTTTATCTGCGGGCTTTAAAACGCAATACTTTAAATGAAGTGTATCAAAAGGTTGAAAATATCGTGAAGGGTGCTGCCTTAGCCACCGGAACAACTTATGAATTTGGCTTATTCCAAAATTCTGTCGATGATATCGTCGTGACGCCAGCTTTTGATGCAGTCTTTTTAAAACACCTGCGGGACTTAGGCATTTCTGAGGAGGAAATTGCCACCAAGAAACCAGATGCTTTAGGCTCATCAGATGTGGGAAATGTCAGCCAAGTCATTCCAACAATTCAACCTCTAGTCTCCATTTCGGACGACTACATCGCCGGTCACAGCATTGAATTTAAAGCGGCGGCCCGCAGTGAAAAAGGGCTAGCCTCCATCGGCATCGGAGCAGAATTATTAGCTCTCACAGCACTGGATTTGATTTTGCAACCAGAGCTATTGGCGCAAATTAAAGCGCAGCACCAAGCGGCAATTCAAACAGAAGTTTTAGTATAATAAAATACGACCTCTTTAGGCTAAAGAATCTAGCTTAAAGAGGTCGCATTTTGTTTTGAGGCAGACAAAGCAAGTCTGACTGCTTGTTTTTTTATTTCAGCTGCCAATCAAAGTTGGCAAATTGTCATTTTTTGTGGTGCTTATTCCACATCGATTTTGCGGTACAAGTCGATGATTTCTTTAGCTAAGTCAGTAAAAGCAATCGCTGTCATTAAATGGTCTTGTGAGTGAACAGTTAGCAATGTCACTTCCATGTGATTGCCTTGGGCTTCTTCAGTTAACATATTGGTTTGAGAATGGTGAGCTTGCACTAAAGATTGTTCAGCATCGACGATTTTTTGGTCAGCTAATTCAAAGTTGCCTTCTTTGGCTGCTTGAATGGCTTCCATTGCATCGCTTTTAGCATTGCCTCCGTACATAATTAAGCCCATGATTGCTTCTAAATTTTGTTGATCTTCCATCGTTGTTCCCTCCAAATTTTGTTATTTCATTAAACTTTCAGCTTGGTCTAGCACTTTTTCGCCATTCATCATGCCGTAATCAGACATGTTGATAACGTCCAAAGGAATGCCCAATGGTGCTAATTTATCAGCGAACTGATTTTTCATAAAGCGCACTTGCGGGCCTAAAAGTAAGACATCAATATTTTTGCTTTCGATATTATTGTCCGCTTCAGAAGCTGACACTGCAAAAATATCTGCATCCAGGCCGCGTTCGTCCGCCGCTTTTTGCATTTTTGTTACCAGTAAACTCGTACTCATGCCGGCTGAACAAACTAGCATAATTGTTTTTTTAGCCATTGTTATCACTCCCTATATTTTTGATACCTTCTTATCATAATCTAATCTAAGCAGAAAATCAAAGCCGCTTTTTGAAAAATTTTTCCAAAAGGCTAGAACAGCAATCTAGAGAAAAGTTTCAAAGAGGCGGCTTGCTTTTTTATGGTTAACGTAGTGTTTCTTTAAAGGCCGCTACATCCTTCACGCTCAATGAACGGATAAAGGCTACCAACAGCTGAATGGTTTGCCGATAATCCTCTTGGTGAATCAATAAACGGGAAGAGTGCATGTAACGGGTGGGCAGAGAAATAGTCATGGTGACAACGCCCTCCATCGCCTTGTGAATATTACACGCATCGGTGCCGCCGACAGTCATAAAGTCATAGCGAACATTTAAATTCTGTTCTTTAATAATTGTTTCCATGCGCTCTAGTAAACCACGATTGGCAATCGTCAAGGAATCTAACACTGCTAAAATACAGCCATCACCTAATCGCAGCCCGTCTTTATCAAAGGGGGTGTCTTTTGCTGTGGTGACATCTAAAGCAATCGCAATATCAGGCTTGATGCTATGAACGGCCGTACGCGCGCCGCGAATGCCGACTTCTTCTTGGACGGTTGCCGCAAAATAAACATTTGCCGCAATTTCAGATTGCGCTATATTACGTAGCACTTCTAAGCTTGTGCCTAGACAAATTCTGTCGTCCCAGGCTTTGCCCATTAAATATTCAGGGTCATTCATTTGCCGAAATTGTGTATTTGGCGTAATCATATCGCCCACGGCAATTCCCAGCTCGTTAATTTTTGCAGCGCTGCTAACCCCCATGTCTAAATAGAAATCCATCGGTGCAAAGACTTTATTTTTTTCTTCAGCGGGCATTCCGTGGGGCGCCCGACTGCCAATAACCCCAATATATTTTTGACCAGTGGCGGTGGTGATTTTCATTTCTTGGGCGGGCATTACATGGCCCCACCAACCACCAACAGGTAAAAGATAAAGATAGCCGTCAGGTGTAATTTTTCGCACCATAAAGCCGACTTCATCCATGTGGGCGGAGAGCATAATTTTCGGACCGGGACCTTTTTTGTGCAAAATCAAAGAACCCAGATTATCATAAAAATACTCATCGACTAACGGTGCGCCGTAGTTTTTGACGACACGGGAGACTTCCCGTTCACAACCGCCGATACCATCGGCTTCACTTAAATTTTTCAGGAGCTCAAGGTCAATTGCTTGAATTGTCATAGTGAGGCCTCCTAACGATTTTCTTCTTGATAAGCTATGATTTTTTCAGGGGTCAAGGCTTTCAAGAAGGCAGCTAAGGCAGCGGCGATTGCTTGATAATCTGTTTGCCTTGCGACTTGTAAACCAGCATCTAAATTGCGCAGAGCTTGCCCGATTAATAAAGTCGGGCAGCCGGTCCGCAATTTATTGATCCAGCCGGCATCGGAGCCAGTCAAGGAATAATAATTTTGATAAGCAATTTTTTCTGTATCACACAACTGACGGAGCACACTTAAAAGCAAACGATTTGGTAAAACGGAGGGGTCGTAGTAGGTGAGCAATAAGCCCTCACCTAAAATCCCTTGTTGGTCAGTCGCATCTGTTTGATAATCCCACGCCTGCTGCGTATCCAGCATCAGCGCTAAGTCAGGTTGAACTAAATTGGCGGCGGTTTGGGCGCCGCGGGTACCGACTTGTTCCTGCACTGTACAGCCGACATATAAATCAAAAGGCAGAGTCACATCAGCTAATGCCCGCAGGATGTCAATTGTTTGACTGACGGCCAAGCGACCATTCCAATTTGCAGCATACCAAGTTTCCTGATTTTCTGAAGTGAAAAAATCAGCCGCTAAAGTAATCATATCGCCGACCATGATTTCCTTAGTCGCCGCTTCGGCTTCTGAAATAAAGCCAAAATCCAAGAGTACATCGCCGGTTTTGCCTAAAGCAGTGCCAGCTTGGTCTTGCCCTAGGATGACGCCGGTGAACGTTTTTTGACTGCGGGTCATTAGTTTAACTTTGGTTCCCAATAAAGCTTTGTCGTTAAATTGCCCCAGCGCCAAAGCTGTTAAAGTACCATTTGCATTAATTTTTTTTAAAATAAAGCCTAATTCATCCATGTGGGCGTTGACCATTACCCGCAGCTGACTAGCGCCGTTACCTTTTTTCAACGCATAAATGGAGCCCAGATTGTCATAAATAATTTCGTCACAGTAAGCTGTGTACTGTTCCTTTAAAAAATGGGAAATATATTTTTCATTGCCTGCAATACCCGGCGTTGTAGCCAGAGCCCGCAGTTGTTCAACTAAGTCCAACTTTTTTTCCTCGATTCTCTTAATAGCAATATTCAGCAGTAAAGGCCGTGGTGTCTTCCTGATTGACTTTCAGCTGGCAAAGTTTCAGCATTGTTTCCATTGATTCCGTCAAGCCAGTGCCGCCTTTTTTCGGCATTTTAACAATGTCGACTTGGTCTTTGTACAATTCAATCGCTTCGGCACATTCCTGAGACATGGCGGCAATCACCGGTTTGTGGAGCTTATCAGTAATCGTCGCCGCCACTTTGCCCGCCATCAAGCCGTATTTATCATAATTAAAACAAGGCCCGCAAATGACGACATCGGGATTTAATTTTTTAACCATTGCAGTTAATTTCAAGGCATTGGTTTCAGCATCTGCGGCGAAATAATCATCGCCGCAATACAAGGTTGCCATGACTTCGCCGTTGACCGCTCCAAGATAATTTTCAAACATCTGGACCGAGCCAATCGCCATATATTTGCCGCCCAAGGGTTGGTCGCCTTTTTCAGCGCCACCTAAACCGGCTTGAATTTGATCGAGTATAAAAATAATTTTCATGTCAGCCACCTCCTATAAGTCTTCGATTGAAATATCGTCAAAGGAAATTTCTTCTTCGGCTAATTTTTCCGCTGCCGCATCGGCTTCGTCTTGAAGATATTGTTTGTCTAACGTTTTAATGAATGGGTAATAGATTAGACAGCCAAGAGCCAGCAGAACAAACTGCCATAAAGCGGCCACTAAACTACCGGTACTCAAGTAACCAGAAAAACCAATCGGAGTGGTCCATGGTAGCGAAACACCCGTTGTATAAGGAATCAGACCAATTTTTGTAACAAAAGTTGACAGCAGTAGGTTAACTGTTGGTGTCAAAATAAACGGAATGATGATAATTGGATTTAAGACGACTGGTAAACCGAAGATAATCGGTTCATTGATACCAAAAATTCCTGGAACAATCGATAGTTTTCCCAGTTCTTTAATTCGCCGGGATTTACAGAAGAGCATCATCACGATAATTAATGAAAGGGTCGAACCGCCCCCGCCGAAATTGGTAAAGAAATTAGAAAACGGATCGGTAAAGATATTTGGTAAAGTAGTGCCGGCTTGGAAGGCATCCAAGTTTTCCATTGTTAAAATTTTGGTGATTGGAGCAAAAACGGAATTGGCTACCGCCGGACCATTAATGCCAAAGAACCAGAAAATAGTACAAGCCAAGCTGTAAATAATTTGCGCCGTCAAAGTATTACCGGCCCCCCGCAAAGGTGTTTGCAGGACTTCAAAAATAAAATTGTGGGCGGTTTCAAAGGAAGTCATCCCAAATAAAATATTAACTAAGAAGAAGGTCATCATAACTAGCGCACTTGGAACTAAAGCGGCAAAGGATTTAGTAACTGCTGGCGGCACACCGTCAGGCATTTTAATTGTCCAACCCTTTTTAGTCGCATAGGAATAAATAATTACTGAAACAAAAGCGACAACTAAACCAACGAAAATCCCATTGGTACCCAGATGGTCAAAGGACAAACCGCTTACCGGATCTGCAACACCTTCAATAAAAATTTTGTTGGGTGTTAAAATCAAAAAGCCAATCGCTGCCACAGCGGCTGCTTGAATCGGGTCGCTTTTTTTCTCCCGGGCATAGGCATAAGCCGTGCCAAGACAGGAGAAGAAGCCAACGGTATTAAAGACAGAACCGGAGACTCTTGTAATCCAAGATTCCCAACCAGTTCCAAAAATTCCCGCCCAAAATTCAGACCAGCCGGTGATCGGGAAATTGGCGATTAATAAAAAGATTGATCCGACGATTACCAAAGGGGTCGTGATTAAAAAGCCATCACGAATGGCAATCAGTGCTTTGTTCTGGCCCAGTTTAACGGCAACTGGCATCAAAACATTTTCCAACTTACTAAACATTTTTTATCCTCTTTTCTTATTTTATTTAAACGATTAATCGATTGGTGCCTTAATCCGTTTTTCGTATGCGGCGAGCCATTCTTGGGTAATTGGCTCAATTATTGTTTGCTCGTCTGCTCCCATGTTGGCGATGAAAATTTGGCTGTCCTCACCGTTGGCAGCGACGGAAAAAGTAAATTCAACATTGGTGGCAACGCCCCATTCACCCTTGGGATTCATGGCGACTAACGAAAAGGCGCCGGCTTTGCCATAGCGTTTTTTTAACTTATGATGGAAGCGATAGACCGCTTCGTCGCAAGCCTGTTGCGGAGCTAAGCCCTCAGACATTTTGCGGACAATTTCATAGGAGAGACAGCCCTTCATCAAATCTTCTCCCAAGCCTGTGGCAACGGCACCACCGACTTCACTGTCAACATAAAAGCCGCTGCCGGATAAGGGCGAATCGCCAACCCGACCAGCTTGCTTCATAAACAAGCCTGAGCTGGAGGTACCGGCACACATTTTGCCAAATTGATCCAGAGAGACCACGCCGACGGTATCATGTCCGTCATAAGGGTCTAAATTATGTTTGGAAATTTCCTCCACCCGTTGTTCCCAGATTTTTTTAGCTCGGGGGGTTAACATGTTGCAGCGCTCAAAGCCCGCCAACATGGCATACTCAGTCGCTCCTTGACCAACCCGAAAGCTGTTAAATTTTTCATCGCTCAATTTACGGGCAACTGAAATCGGATTTTTAACATCGACAATACCTGCGACAGCGCCAATTTTAAAGGAGTCGCCATCCATAAAAGCCGCGTCCATTTCTAAAATTCCGTGGGCATTGGGCAGACCGCCGTAGCCGACCGATTTGTAATAAGGATAATCTTCGACGGCTTTGATCGCCGTCTCGACTGCGTCTCCGGCTGTTCCTCGGTTTGCTAATAATGCGGCGGCTTTTTGCACGCCGTCATCGGCCATCCGCCATGTTGCTATGGTTCCCCAACTCATATTGATTCCTCCAATTTTATAAATCAGCAACTGCTAAAGCGCAGATTGCCTTGAGATAAATTTCCATATTTAAAAATAAATCTTTTTTCGCCATATACTCATTTTTATTGTGGGCAATGCCTTTTTGTCCGGGAAATGATGGACCAAAGGCGACAATATTTGGCATTGAGCGGGCATAAGTGGCTCCTGTCGTTGTCACCGGCGTCCCATCTAAACCGCTAGTTTCTTCATAGACTCGTGATAAAATTTGAATGCCGGCAGCTTCTTTAGAAATCATATGACTTTTGATACGGCGAGTGACGTTTAGCTGACTGTCTTCTGGAATCACTTGCAAAAGTCTAGCTGTGACATCTTCTTCAGAAAAAGTTACTGGATAACGAACGGCAAAATCTAAGACCAGCTGCTTCCCATCTTTTTGCAGCTGATAAGGCGTAATCATCAATTTACCAGAATCGGCATCTTCAAAGGCAATGTTCAAACCTTCGCCGGTGTGCTTTTGATGGAAACTTGTGTAGAGCCAAGAAAAATAAGTTGCAACTTCTGTTGGCAAAGCCGCTTCATCTAGTAATTTTTCCGCCAAAAGTGTTATGGCATTTAAGCCTAAATCAGGGGCGTTTGAAGGGGCTCGTTTACCAACTGCAGAAAAAGTTTTTCCTTGATAGGTGACAGAGAGTTCATCGGGGACGTGGTCGCGAGCTTGGTCGCCGTTAAAAGCACCAAGGTCAGAAAGAGCGCTCTCAGAAAAAGCAGTCCTCAATTGATAATTTACAACTCCCCGTTCTCCGTAAACAACTGAATATTTGCCGTCCGGCGTGAAACCAAATATCGGCGGCTGTTCCTCCGCTAAATACAGTGGTAAATCAGCCGAACCACTTTCTTCGTCCGTTCCGAAAATAATGCGAATCTGCCGTTTCGGCTGAAAGCCGGCGTCCTTCAAAAGCTTCAAAGCAAACAGACAGGCGAGGATTGGACCTTTATTATCTAAAATGCCCCGTCCATAAAAATTTTCGGCATCTTCGCTTAAATCAAAGGGCGGATAATCCCAACCGCTACCGGCTGCCACGACGTCCAAATGCCCAACGACTCCGATATACCCGCGGCTCTCACCAAAAGCGGCATAGCCAACGGCATCACCGATGGTCTTTGTTTTAAATCCGTAGCCCTCTGCCAATTTCAGCGTTTGTTCTAAAGCTGCCCGCGGCCCTGAACCAAAGGGCTCGCCAGTAGCGGCTGGTCCTTTAACGCTAGGAATCTGCAGGACACTTTTTAAATCTGCTAAAAATTCCGCAGCATGGTCTTGAATCAGCTGCTGATAATTCAGTTCATTCATTGTGACGTCTCCTTTAATGATTACGAATTAAGGTGTTCTTGAAGGTATATTTGTCAGCACGGTAATAGGAAGTATCGTAAATTATCGGAATTGCCGTGGCAGAATAGGCAATCGAATTAACTTTTAGTACAGGATCATTTTTTTTGATTTGCAAAAGCTTCGCCAACTCTTGGTCAGCTAGCATGGCCTCCACCTCTTGATGGGAATAGGCAATCTCGACAGTTTTTTCAATTAGTTCAAAAAGCGAATTCGCTAACTGTTCCTTGGTAACATCTTTGACAGTGCTGCTTTTCACGTATAAATGCTCAATTGTCATCGGCTCTTCATCAAAAGAGCGTAGCCGCTCGATATAAACCAAATCACCTTGTTTGGTCAATTGCATAGCATTTAAAATAGTTTGCGGCGCTTGCGGCGTTTGGTCATAAACTAAAACCTTTGTATTAGAAGATTTACCAAAGGCCTTTGCGGACTCGGTAAAGCCGACTAGACCCGATTTGCCGCTTTGATATTTTTCGCTCGGCTGCATCACGTAGGTGCCTTTGCCCTTCATTTTGAAAAGCAGATTTTGCTGAATCAAAAAATCAATCGCTTTGCGCACCGTCAGCCGGCTGACAGCAAATTCAGTGGCCAAATCGTATTCTGAAGGCAGCTTTTGCGAGCTGACGTAGACGCCTGTCTTGATTTTTTCTTCAATTTCTTTCGCAACGAGTTGATAACTCGGTAATTTTTCCATCCTAATCCATCCTTTTTTTTACCATTCAAAAAAACTAGTATTGGTAGCAACGCCGGAAGCAATGCTGATAAATGCCTGCTGGTCGGTTTGCGTAATAATTGCTTTAACGGCCGCTAGCTCTCTTTTTGAAACTACGACAATCAGCATTTTGCGGGACTCGTGGTCAAAGGCCCCTTCAACATCATTGACAATCGTCATGCCCCGAGAAATTTTTTCTTGGATATTCGGCACTAGCTGTGGCGCTTTTTGGGTAACAACTAATAGCTGAACCTTTTGCTGCTTAGCGTTGACATAATCAACCACCCTACCGCTGATAAAAACCGAAAAGGCGCTGTAAAAAGCATACTGCCAACCAAATAAAAAGCCCGCCGCAAATTCAATCAAGACATTAAAAACAATAAAAACTGAACCGATGCTTTGTTTGGTATATTTGCGGGCGATGATGCCGATAATGTCTAACCCACCAGTTGAAAAGTCACTGTTTAACGTAATGCCCACCGAAATTCCGTGGAGCACGCCGCCAAATAATGCGCAGATAAAAGGATCGGTAGTAATCACAAGCGGCGGAATAAGTTTCATCACAAAGGAGGTGATGACAACCGCAAAAATTGTATAGCAGGTAAATTCTTTATCGATTTTAAACCACGCGACAATCAATAGCGGCAGATTAAAAACTAAAACGAGCAAGGGAATCGACAGCTGCACATCGGCAAAGTGATTTAAACTGACGGACAATAACTGCGATAAGCCTGTGATACCGTTTGCATAAATGTTGCCAGACAACCAAAAAAAGTTTAAGGCAATCGATGATAGCACCGCATACAATAAAGCAATTCCCATTTTTGAAAAATTAGCTTTTGGCATAGCACTGATCTCCCGTTGTTTTTTTCAAGTTCATTATAACTAGTATATACTATTTTGTATATACTGTTTTAAAAATTTTTTTGTGGAAGTGAAAATGTGAAAGCTACTCTTGCTATAATAAAAATAAAAAAATTTTTATAAAGCTGTAACATTTTCCAACATCAAACGTATATAAAGTGAAGGGGGAGTGGGGATGGAAAGTTCGCAATTGGAATTGTTGTATCAGTTGTATGCTAAGGAACTATTTTTATATGCCCGCTCCTTTACCAAAGATAGTTATGGGGCTGAAGAGCTAGTCAGTGATGCTTTTTTTCAGTTGGCTATGCAAGAAGTGTTGCCTGAAAATATGAAATTCTGGCTCTTTTCAGTGGTTAAGCATCGCTTTATTGATTTGAAGCGGAAAAATCGCCGCTGGCAGCTGCTGCCGTTAGAAAAGGCGACAGAAACCAAGTCGCCACTATTTCAGTCAGCAGAAGAGCAGTTGCTTCAAAAGGAAAACTATCAGCAGCTCTATCAGGCGATCAACGATTTGAAACCACCTCAAAGTGAAATTATTTTGCTCTTTTATTTTTTACATTGGTCAACAGCCGATATTGCCCAATACTTGGGCTTAAAACCAGGGCAGGTGCGGGTACTGCTTCACCGCAGCCGCCGCAAATTGAAGGGAGTGTTAACAGATGACGGAAAAATTAACTGATTTATTGGAAAAATATCAGCGGGGGGAAGCTACTGCGACTGAGAAAAACTATGTGGAGGAACGTTTAAAAGAATTTGCTGCCCTGCAGGAGGTTTTATTGGAGCAAGAAGCTAGCGAAGCCTTTGAACTGCCGAATTTGACTGAGGCAGAAACAGTCGATTCAAAAAAATTGAAACGCCAAGTCAATCGTAAATTTTTACGATTAGGGATAGGTGTAGCTGGAATTTTACTCGTTGTTTTCGCAATTTTGCAGTGGCTGATTTTTCCATTGGCCAATTTTTTCTATTTCAATCCAACAGAAAAAATAACTCAAGAAGATGTCATTCCCTATAACATTGTGGCTGCGATTCAGACGGAGGTGACGAGTCCTTTGTATCATCTAGCAGCGGTTGATTATCAGCATAATGGCATTGGAAAATATGCTGTCACCAAAACATATCAGACCAATCTGCCAGCAGTCCCCCTGTCAAACAATCAAGAAACTTATGAAATTGTGCGGGGAAAAGTGGGGGAAACCAGCAGCAGTTTGCCTGCTGCCAGCGGTCTGCTTGGCGTTACTGGAAATCTGAGTGAAGAGAGTCGGCAATTATTTCTCGCCAACAAAGAACAAACCCTCGAAAAACTTACAGCGTTACCGGCGACTAGCGAAATCGCCGGCGGCCTGACTTTTGCTACACCACTGAGCCTTGGGGAAGTCCAGGAGATTTTTGGTACAGAAAGTTTTTTCAGTGACACCGATTATCGTGTGAACTGGTTTAGTGTGGACATCGGCGATAGTGATGGTCTGCCACTGGGCTTCAACTGGTTTGCGACCTTTGATTATGCTGCCAATTATATTGGCACGAGCAGTTCTTATCTCACAGATTTAAA
This sequence comes from Enterococcus sp. LJL90, assembly GCF_056924355.1. Taxonomy (NCBI): domain Bacteria; kingdom Bacillati; phylum Bacillota; class Bacilli; order Lactobacillales; family Enterococcaceae; genus Enterococcus; species Enterococcus sp. LJL90. The sequence goes on from NZ_JBXPBQ010000005.1 coordinate 225,126, forward strand.
TGGAAAATATCCTCATCTGTTGCCGAGCACTGAGGCTGGGGCGACAGACGTTAATCTACGGCAGGACTTTAAAGAACATTTTACATCCTGCTTGCGATATCTTTTAGACAATCATGACTTATTAGAAAAGCAAAATCAGGCAGCGCCATTGTCTGCTGAATATTTGCAACAGGCCTTAGATTATATTGAAGAAAATGATGTAAAAATAACCGGCATTTATTTGTCGGCAACCACCGAACGCTATCGGGAAATCGTGGAGTCAGACCAAGTGTTGGACACGCAGATTTTGGGGACAGAGCTGTTTAGTCAGAGCTTTATGAATTCATAAAAAGAGATAGAAGAAGCAAATTGATTCCAATTTCTATTAGTTGACAAAAACCAAGAGATTCTATAGCTAGTTTGAACCAAAAGAAATATAAAGTAGTGAAAAGTAGAAAATTGGATGTATTCAGTTTTCTACTTCTTTTTAATCAATCAGAAAAGAGAAGTTAGTGGATTTTTTTAAGTTTTATATTACTTCGAAAGAAAAGTCAATTTTTCAAAGAAAAGTATTAATTACAAAAAAGATGTATCCGCTTACAATAACATTGTAAGGAATAAAAATTAGGGGGAAAAGAAGATGAAGTTTAAAAAGTTAATGACGGGTATATTTGCTGGAAGTTTATTGCTTGGAACATTGACAGCTTGTGGTACTTCAGATAGTGGTAGTGGCAGTTCTAGCTCAGAAGGCTCTGGTGAGCAGCAAACAATTCGGTTAACTTATTGGAATAGTGAAGACACAGTTAAGGAATTATTGGCTTATTTGGAGGAAGAAGTTCCAGAAGCAAAAATTGAGTTTCAATTCGTTGACAATACCAATTACAGTACAATTATTGATACTCAATTGGCAGCTGGCGAGGGGCCAGACATTATCAGTGAAACACCAGCGTCTGCTTTGAAGCATGCTCGGTTAGATTATATTGAAGATGTAACTAGTTTAACCGGAGATTATACTGAAAACGGTATTCTACCATTTACTTATGAAGGAACGGCCTATGCAGTACCAGGCATCAGCTGGTTTGAAGGACTTTTTTATAATAAAGAAATTTTTGAAACGAACGGCATTGAAATTCCGACTTCCTTTGATGAATTTATCGCCGTTTGCCAAACACTGCAAGACAAGGATATTCTACCATTAGCAGCGGGGCTAAAATCTTGGGAACCTCTTTTAAAGAGCTCAATGGCTTTTGTACAGGCTGAATACTTATCTAAACCAGCTGGAGAAAACTTTAATGAAGAGTACCGAGAAGGTGAAACAACTTTAGAAGGTAATTGGGATCCTTACATCGAACAATGGTCACAAATGATTGAGGCAGGAATTTATACTCAGGAGCAAACAGGAATTGACCATGACCAATCGTTAAAAGAATTTGCAACTGGTGAAGCGGCGATGTTTGCATCAGGAGCATGGGATGTGGAAGCAATCAAGTCGCAAAACCCTGATTTACAATTTGATATGATGCCTTGGTATGGTACTACTAGCAATGAAGGTTGGTTAGTGGGTGGACCGGGTGCTGGTTTTGCTGTCAATAAAAACTCTAAGAACAAAGACATTGCCATGAAAGTAGTAGAGGCAATCGCATCTAAAGAAGGCCAAGAAGCGTTATGGCAAAACAATGAAGGTGGCTCTTCTTATTTGAAGGATGCAGACTTCCCGTTACCTGCAGAATATGATGGCGTAAAAGAAACGATTAATGCCGGTCGGGTCGCTTGCCCTTGGGAAGAATGGGGCAGCATCGGTGATATTCATAAAGATTACGGTACAGAAATGCAAAAATATTTATTAGATGAAGAATCAATTGCTGATATGTTGACGAATGTTGATAAAGTGGCACAGGAGCTATTAGAAAAATCTGGTAATTAAATAAAACAGAGCAAGTGGAAAAGCGGTTGTAGCATAGGAAGTCGATGGTAAATTTCCAATTATTTACTAAATAGCTGAGATTGAGCACTACTTAAGGATTCAATTTCTCGGTTGCTTGTGAGACAGCCGCTTTTCAAATTTTAGATTGGAGGCGTCCATCTTGCTAAACAAAATAAGGAAACCAGCCTACGGAACACTAGGCTTCTATTTGTATGCTTTCTTAGTGCCAGCACTAGCTATCTATGCCATCTTTAGTATTATTCCTTTTTTGGCAACTTTTTATTACAGCTTTACTAATTATACAGATTTAAATCCGACAGACTTAAGCTTTGTTGGGTTGAAAAATTATATAAAAGTTTTTCAAACGCCCTTGATGATGACCGGGATTAAAAATTCAATCATCTACGCCATCATCATGACAGGCATGCAGACAGTATTAGGGTTGCCCTTAGCTGTCTTATTGAATCAAAAACTAAGAACACGTAACGCATTGAGAGCAATATTTTTTTTCCCAGCGGTATTTAGTCCACTGATTATCGGCTACTTGTGGAGTTACTTAATGTCCAGTTCCAATTATGGTTTAATCAACAACTTAATAACCAGTTTAGGGATGCAACCAATCAATTTCTTTTCCGCAGATAATGCCTTGTACTCAGTTCTTTTTACACAAATTTGGCAATGGACCGGGTGGGGTATGGTGATTTTCTTAGCCAATTTGCAAAGTATTCCCTATGACTTGTATGAAGCTGCTGAAATTGACGGAGCCTCAGCCTTACAAAAATTTTTCAGAGTCACACTGCCTTTAATGGCGCCATCAGTGAAAATTGTTGTCATTACCGGATTAGTCGGCGGTTTGAAGGTCTTTGATATCATTTATTCGATGACTAGCGGCGGTCCAGGTGATGCTACTCAGACTGTGATGACAGTTATGATGAAAAGAGGGATCTCTGAGGGCTTTTATAGCACAGGGGCTGCCTTTGGGGTTGTCTTCTTTGTGATTGTTATGATTATCAGTTTTATAGTAAATAAACTTATGAAGAAATGGAGTGACGCAATACGATGAACTCAGGACTAGAAAGTAAATCAAAAAAGAAATTGTTTGGTCTGGAAATATCCATGATAGTTCTGGCGGTAATTTGGTTCATTCCAATTTACTATCTGCTCGTCACTACCTTTAAATCTGCCAAGGATGCAACTGATAATCCTTTAAGTTTGCCTCATGAATGGTTATTTTCTAACTATACTTCCGCATGGGAAAAGATGGAATTTCCGCGGGCGTTTGGCAATACTCTAATCATTACAGTCTGCTCAGTAGTAATATTGATTATTTTATCTAGTATGGTGGGGTATGCCTTAGCCCGTAGTAAAACCAAAATTTCTAATGGCATTTTCTTATTTTTCATTGCTGGATTGGTAGTTCCCTTCCAAATGAACATCGTGAGCTTGTATAAAGTCGTTAAAATGCTAGGTTTGATGAATTCACTTGCGGCAGTCATTTTTGTAAATATCGCCATTAATTTACCACAGGCGATTTTTCTTTTTAAAGAATTTATCGAATCGACTATTCCAATTGAGTTGGAAGAAGCCGCTGAAGTGGATGGCGCCGGCGTGTTACGACGCTTTTTCCAAATAGTATTTCCGTTATTGACGCCTGTTATTTCAACTGTGGCAATTATCACCACTTTAAATGTATGGAATGAATTTATGACACCATTATTATTTTTACAAACAAGAGATAAAGGTGTTATTTTGCAGGAAGTGTCCCGTAATATTGGGCAGTTTTCAACCGACTGGACAGCACTATTCCCAATGATGATGCTAGGGGTTGCACCATTAATAGTCTTTTATTTGTTCATGCAAAAATATATTATTGCCGGTGTTTCAGCAGGAGCAGTGAAGGGCTAATGATGACACTTGAACAGTTCAAAAAAATCTTAATTTTAATGCCTCACCCTGATGATGAGGTGCTGTTGAGTGGTGGCATAATTTTTCAAGGGCTGCAGCTTAACAAGCAAGTAAAAGTTGTTCTAGCAACAACCGGGGACTATGACGCCCCGCATCGAGAAATCGGGAAAAAGCGAATGTTAGAAAGTATAGCGGCTTGTAAGTTGTTGGGACTTTCTGAGAATAAACTAATTTTTATGGGTTACCCAGACACTGGGATGTCCTATGGTAATAGCTTTTTATACAATTTATTTTTAGAACAAGACGCCTATGCTATTCATGATGGAAAAGCGGGCCGCTCTACATATGGACCTATTGGAAATGATTCTTTTCATGAGCTTTGGACAGGTGAAGCTGGCATGTATACGAGAACAACCTTCAAAGAAGATTTAAAACAAATTCTTATGAACGAGCAAGCAGATGCTATTTTTACTACTTCAGAATATGATTTGCATGGTGATCATGTTGGATTGTTTTGGTTTTTACAGGACGCCTTAGCAGAAATTCCTGATTATTCACCAACTGTCTATGCTGGAATTGTTCATTCTTTCGATGGAGATGACAACTGGCCTTTAAGGAATCATCATGAATTAGCTTTTTCTGAACCAAAAACTCTAGCAGAAACTGACTTCATATGGAGTGAGCGCAAGGTATTTCCGATGCTACCAGAGATGTTAGCTGAACCTGCTGGAAATTTAAAGGCACAAGCATTAGCCAGTCATGTAACAGCAATGAAACCTGATGATGCAGCGTATCTGTCTGCCTTTGTTAAAAATGAGGAAATATTTTGGGAAGTGGGGGTTAAATAGTGAAAAAACAACAACGTATTTATCCAGTTGAGCCATGGATAGTTAGAGAGATTGGCTTTGATCCGAAAAATAATTATCGCAATGAGACAACCTTTTCATTATCGAATGGCTATATTGGCACTCGTGGTACTTTAGCGGAAAGCTACCCTTTTACAATTGATGAGGGATTAGAAGGTAATTTTATCAATGGTTTTTACGATAGCGACCAAGTCCGTTACGGAGAATGGAATTATGGTTTTCCTGAATGGAGTCAGAGTCTTCTAAATGTTCCGAATATGAAAAAAATTGGCGTGAGTATTGAAGATGAGTTATTTGATTTATTTACTGGAGACATTATCAGCTATGAACGTAAGCTTGACATGAAACGCGGCATTGTCTCACGGGATATTGTATGGCGTTCTCCTAGTCAAAGAGAACTCCAAATCCATTCTGAAGAATTGGTTTCGCTGGAAAATAAACATTTGATGTTCCAGCTTTATGAAGTAACCCCTTTGAATTTTTCCGGCGAAATCAATTTCCATCTGAAACTTGATGGCAAAATTCAAAATCATACCCGCAAGACAAATCCCTTAGTTGACTATGGTCCCTTTGGGCAGCGGCTGCAACATAAACAGGTGAGTTTTTCAGATAATTTAATGTATTATCAAGGGACAACAAAACATAGCCAGTTATCCCTTGGCTGTGGTTGCAGTATTATGTTTAACCAACCTACTCTTGGTGAAGCAAATGTAATTGAAGAATCCTGTGAGGCAACGTATACCATACAAGGTAAAGAGCAGCAGACCATAAGACTTACCAAAGCACTGGCGTATGTTACTAACCAAGACTTGGAAAAAACTGATTTTAAGAATTTTATTCAAGAGACTTTAGCTGAAGCAACAGAGTTAGACTATTCATTTTACGCTGAGAAACAAGCTGAGCATTTTCAAAAATTTTGGGATTATGCGGCAATTGAAATTTTTGGAGATGAAGAGACAGAGCAAGGCCTGAGATTTAACATGTTCCACGTTTTTCAGCATGCTGGAAGAGACGGTCTACGGGGGATGCCGGCAAAAGGCTTAAGCGGTGAAGGATACGAAGGACATTATTTTTGGGACACAGAAATATACATGCTTCCATTATTCACTTATACGAATCCTGAAATCGCTCAAAAATTATTGAGTTATCGGTACCATACACTGCCAGAAGCTCGTGATCGGGCTCGGATTCTCGGTCATCAAAAGGGGGCATTATATCCTTGGCGAACGATTAATGGACAAGAGGCTTCGACCTATTTTCCTTTAGGAACTGCTCAGTATCATATTAATGCAGATATTGCCTATGCTTTTATGCACTATTATCGAATCACCGGAGACAGTGATTTCTTATTTGCAGAAGGCTGTGAAGTATTAGCTGAAACAGCTCGAGTATGGGCAGACGTCGGGAGTTTTTCTGAATACCGTAACAATCAATATTGTATTTGTGCGGTAACCGGGCCAGATGAGTACAACGCAATCGTTGATAATAATTTCTACACAAACTTGATGGCTCAGCAAAATCTTTATGATGCTTTAGAGGCATTGAAGCTGATGGCAGTAAATCGATCAGAAGCGTATCAGCAGTTGATTGAGAAGCTGGGGCTCACTGAGGAAGAGCTGGCAAATTGGAAATTGATTGCGGATAATATGTATTTTCCAATGGACAAAGAAAAGGGAATCTACCTGCAAGATGATAATTATATGCTGAGAAAGCCGTTGAGTGAAGCGACTATTCCGGAAGAAAAAAGACATCTACTATATGAAAATTACCATCCGCTTTTTGTTTGGCGTCAACGGATGAGTAAACAGGCCGATGCTGTTTTAGGACTATACCTACATGGCGATAAATTCACTTCAGATGAATTGGTGCAAAACTATGACTTTTATCAGAAAGTCACTCTGCATCATTCGTCACTCTCCACGGCAATTTTTGGGATTATAGCCAGTCAAATTGGTAAACTAGCTGAGAGCTATGCCTATTTTATGGATTCCGCTCGAATGGATTTGGATGATTACCATCATAATTTTTATGCTGGTATTCATGCTGCAAATATGGCTGGCACCTGGCAGTTTGTCGTCAATGGTTTTGGTGGGGTGAGGCTCAACGCTGGCAAGCTAACAATTGCACCGGTTTTACCAGAACAGTGGCAAGGATATCGCTTCAAACTTCAATACCAAAAAGGTGTATTTGAGATTGAGCGGACTAAAGAACAGGCAAAAGTGACGTTAATTCACAGTAATCAACTGCAAGAGCTGACTTTTAATGGTGTAAGAATCTCATTAAAACAAGGAGAAAGCTATGTTCAAAAAATATAAAGCAATTTTTTTCGATTGGGATGGGACTGCCGTCTTATCCAGAAATGCTTCCGTTGATGAGATAATCGCCGCCATGAAGCAATTGCTTGAGAAAGAAATCAGATTAGTGATTGTAAGTGGAACCACGTATGAGAATATTGCAGGTGGCAAGTTACATGAGTATTTTTCGTCAGATGAACTGGCTAATCTTTATTTAGGTCTAGGACGAGGAGCCTACAATTATCAGTTTGAGCAAGGTAAACGGCAAACTTTTTCAGATAATTTACCGAAAGATCAAAGTGAATTGTTGTTGATTCATCAAATTTGTTTTGAGATTCATCAATCATTATTGCGGGATTATGGGATTGCCAGTGACATTGTGTTTTCAAGACCTAATTATTGTAAAATTGATATTTTGGTGAATCAAGACCGTGGAGAGCAACTTTTCTTTCAAGGAGAAGACTTGCAAAAAGTATTAGCTCTGTTGGAAAAGCATCAATTTGCGGGTTCGTTAGCTGATTTATTAGCTTATTGTCAGCAAATTTCTGTTAAGCAGGGCTTGCCATTGAAAATCACTAGTGATGCAAAATACTTAGAAGTTGGCCTCTCTGATAAAAGTGATAATGTCGATAGTATTCTGCAGCGATTAAATGAAAAAGCAATAACCGCTGCAGATTGCAGCTTTTGGGGCGATGAGTTTGTTGAATATGCTGACGGCTTATTTGGTAGTGATAGCTATATGCAGACAACAAAGGCTGCAGCAGGGGATTTCTTTGATGTCTCTGATGCTGTGGGACAACGGCCTAAAGGAGTTCAAGTGCTGGGCGGCGGTGTACCGACCTTTCTCAGTTTTTTGCAAGAACAAACTAGGCTATAAGGTAAGAATAGTTGGGCTTAAACAGGTGTCTGGAAATTATGCAGATATAAATGAGACAATTTAAATACCGGAAACCACAGGGCTATTTTTCAAAAGTGAAAGATAGCTTTGCGGTTTTTCCTGCTCAATTAATCTCTGCTTGAAGACTGTTGAAATAATCATCAACCACCCTAGAGTACAAAAACCTTTTTTGTAGCTGGAAAGGTAAGGGAATTGTTATATAATTAAATTGTATATAGATGAGTTTGTGATATTAGTTAGAACAAAGCCGAACTTTTACGAACGATATCTAGTGACAAACACTAGATATTGTCAATTTGCGATGAGGAGCTACTGAACCGCTGGAGCAAGAATCATATAGTTTGGGATTTCATCTGTTAATAAGACTAATATCATAGGTTACTTGGAAAGTTATTTTTAGTAGAAATGAAAGCGCAAACTAAAGAGTGGAACGAAAATTACTCTAAAATCTTTTTGGAGCATGGAGGATTGAAAGGGAGCGAAGTTTTAAGGGGGCTGAATTATGCGCAATATGTTGCTAGTTGATGACCAGAGGGAAGAGAGAAACGGCATCAAGTATTTGATTGAAAAATTTAATTTCCCAATCAAAACCTATGAGGCTGCCAATGGTTTAGAGGCATTGGAAATATTACAAAGTCAAAAAATAGATATCCTGCTTACGGATGTCAAAATGCCATTGATGGATGGTATTGCTCTTGTTTCACAAGTCAATCAAGATTTTCCACAGGTCATCAGAATCATTTTCAGTTCCTATGGGGAGTTTGATTATGCCAAAGGAGCCATGGAGGCCAATGTCAGATATTATCTTTTAAAACCAATCGAGATAGAGGAATTTGCTAAAGTAATTAATGAGGCTTTAAAGGAGCTGGCAACTCGAGAGCTTAAAGAAAAAAATCAAAGTCAAGAAGAGCTGACCCGCAGTCTAAGTCGATTATTTATGAATTCAAAAATTGGGAATTGGCCTCTTCAAATTTCCAGTATTTTAGACGAATATTTACAAGGGAAACAATTGCAACTACTAGAATTGGACTTCCCGACAGAGCTAACTGAACCAGAGCGAAGCATGGTAATCAAACAGTTCGATCAATTCAAAGAAGCATCTAAATTTTATGTCAAAATTGATAATAAGACTCTCTTTATTCTGTTAGTCAGTACAAAAAAATTTGTCAAGGAACGAGTGAGAGATTTTGCTTCAAGAAGTATTATCCATTTGAAACAGACACAGAAAATTTACCCACGGATAATTGTCATGGAGGAGGTTGATCAACTGCCGCTTTTTTTACGGAAATTAACGAAGCTTGAGAAATATCATCGAGAATTTCTACTAGCCCAGAACCAGCTTTATCCAGAAACCGAGATTGAAGAGTATAAAGAGGATCGGCGCCCTTTTGATATTCACTTAGAAGCTTGCTTAAATGCGATAGGAAGAAAAGAAAATCATGAGCTGGCAGCAGCTTTCTCACAGCTTGCAAAGTTGATTGATAGACAAGTTATTTTGACTACTAGTCTAGCTCAGCAAATTTTTTTTGAGCTCAGCTCTACTCTAGAAAAAACCTATTTTAAACAATTGCCCAAAAGCTATAATACCGGATGGCAATCGATAGCAGATTTTTCTCACTCTTTGATGAAGGTCACTGAATTTTACCAAGGCTTGGCTCAGCAAGGTCAGATTGATATTTCACGGCAAATTTTAAACTATATCGAACGTAACTATCTGCATGATATTAGTTTAGAAGACATTGCCAATGACTTAAACTTCTCTAGCAGTCACCTTAGTGTGCTTTATAAACAGGAAACCGGCCGGACCATCATGGGAGATTTAGCGAATTTTCGGTTAAAAAAAGCGAAGCAGCTACTAGACACAACAAATTTAAAAGTGATTCAAATTGCGGAAAAGGTTGGCTACAAAAACCATTCCTATTTTGACAGGGTGTTTAAAAAGCAATATGGTGTTACGCCGAATCATTATCGTAAAATGAAGTAACTATACTGGGGAGCAGGCCGATGAAATTTAAAAAGTGGTTTTTTCATAATGCAGGTTTAAGAACAAAATTGGTCTTGAGTTATAGTTTTTTGGTGTGCCTGCCGATAGTTTTAATTGGCTTTTTCTCATTTTACCTTTCTTATCAGGCAGCGGAAAAGCAGATTGTCAGTAATATGAGCAACAACATCAAAATTATGAGCAATGAACTTGCCAGTCAGCTAGAGGGGGAAATGAAAAATGTGAATTTTTTGGCATACAATAAAGAATTTCGCGATGATATTGTTGAATACCAAGATAATCCCATAGAGCTGGCAAGAATTTTAACTCAAAAAATTGAACCAACCTTTTCTTACTATTTGGCTAGTGATCAAAATATTAAAGAGATTGTCGTCTCTTCACCATATTTTAGTAGGGCCATCGGAAACTATTTTGTTCCAATGGAAGATTTAAATGAGTCGGCTATTGAAAGTAATGCAAAGGTCGTTTGGGATACAGTTGAGCAACAGCTTTACATTGATCGGAAAATTCTCGATGCCACTTCAAGCACCCGGGTAATCGGCCACATCCGTTTTAATCTATTTCCGTCTTTTTTTAGCTACGCTTTAGCTACGCTTTAGCAAATGATAATATCGAGATGGGCAGCTTAGTTTTAACAGATGCTGCTGGAAATTTAGTTTATCAGCAGAGCACCGAGTCTATTGCAGAATCCATTATAGAGGATGTTCAGTTCGGTAAAAGTCAAGAGGTGGTGCAGGAGGGCTATTTCGTTAAAAAAATTGCGGTTGAAAATACAGATTGGCAGCTCGCTTACTTAGTAAGCAAGCAGGAAGTTACCGGGATTTTATGGCCAATTATTCAACAAACAATCTTGGTATTAATTATCTGCTTAATGTTTTCCATCATTTTAATTTCCTATTTGTCAAAACAAATTACGTCCCGTTTGTATCAATTGAGTGCAGATTCAGATTCAGTTGCCAATGGTGCTTTAAATAGTATAGAGTTTACTGAAGATCAAGATGAAATTGGTATTGTGACCAATAGTATTGCCAAGATGCAGCAATCGCAGCATGAATTGACCGAAAAGCTGGTGACATCTGAAATTGAGCGTAGTGATGTCGAGAAAAAATCATTGCAGTCAATGATTCATCCTCATTTTCTCTACAATACTTTGTCCAGTATGAAGTGGAAGGCGATTTATCATGATGAGACAGAGATAGCCCAAGGGCTTTCTTGGCTGGCAACTTTTTATCGAACTAGTCTCAACAGCGGCCATTTCTTCACCACAGTTGAAAATGAGTTAGAGAACGTCCATGCTTATATTGACCTTCAACAAGTTATGCATGAGCAAAAATTCACGGTCAATGAATCTGTTGAGGAAGAGACATTAGCCTGCCGCATGCCTAATTTTCTGTTGCAGCCCTTGATTGAGAATGGTATTCAGCATGGCTTTGCAATGAATGATATGAAGGGGCTAGCGTCTATTTTAAATATCCGAATTTATTTGTCTGAAGACCAGCTGATAATTGAAATTGAAAACAACGGAGCAACCTTTGACCGTGAAAAGTTGGCAAGGGCCTTGGAACACAAGGGCAATGGATATGGCTTATATAATCTTCGACGGCGCTTAGAATTAGCCTATGGTGAAAGAGGACATATCTATTTTGAAGAAATAGCAGCCGATTTTACCAGAATCCGGATTGTAATCCCTAAAGAGAGTAATGAGAGTTAAAAGCCACAGAGAGAGTTTTATGTAGAAAGGGCAGCCAGCTTTAGGGGGTGCCAGCTGATACGTTACGGTGAACCTCTTTATGAATAATATGCTTCAAATAATTCATCTGTAAAAACTTGGCACAGCTATATGATAAGCGAATTGTTCTTATCAAACTGTTTAAATGCTGATTTCAGATAAAATCATAGTCAGAGTTTTATGAATTCATAAAAAAACGAATCAGTTACTAGCAAATGCCAAGTAACTGATTCGTTTTTGCTTATTTTTGAAAACAAATTTTCCCTCGATAAAAACTCGTTTCTACCGGCGTTTTACGGGCCACAAACTCAGCAGAACAGCTGCTATCAGTTAAAATAAAATTAGCTGGCTTGCCGTTGGTTAAAAAATTTTCGGGTCCCATTGTGGTTTGTCCGGTGATAAGGCTTAAGGCTTCAGTCAAGGCTTCCTGAGTGGTGAGTTGGTAAATTTCTGTGTAACGGTTCAGCTTTTCTAAGACGCTGCCATCTCCAAAAGGCGACCAAGAATCATCAATATTATCACAGCCTAAAGCAAGCTGTACACCAGCTTGACGAATTTCTTCTAACGGTGGTCTAACCCTGTCCAGCGGTACGCTGGAAATCAGCGAGATACCTTGCTCAGCCAGACCGTGGAAAATTTCTTGGCTTTCCTGCGGCGAAAAATCCTGTAAGCCATAGCCGTGGCTGATGGTAACGCGGTTTTGCCAACCGGCGTCTACCGTTAGCGCCATCATTTTTTGATAGGTCTGCCGAGCAGCGTCGCCCCGCTCGTGGAGGTGAATATCAATGGGCACGTTAAACTGCGTTGCCAAATCAAAGGTTTGCTGCAATGATTTTTCCAGATTGCCATCCAAAGAGAAAGGATCGACACCGCCGACGAGGGTGGCGCCATTTGCCAAGGCGTGTTTCATCTCGTCGTAGGCTTCAGATAATAACAAACCATGCTGCGGAAAGGCGACCAGCTCGTAACCAAATTTCCCCTGATATTTGGCCAAGACAGCCTGAGCTTGTTCTAAAAATTTTTGACCAATTTTCGGATGGACATCAATGTGGGAACGGAAAAAAGTGGTGCCATTAGCTAATTCTAGCTCAATCAAACGGCTCATTCGGTCTTCAAATGAGGCATTGACCGCTGTTAAGTCGCTGATTTCCTGAGTAAAGCGCTCAACAATTGAGGCGGCCGGTTTGATTGGTGCCCAAGGCAGACCGAGTTTGCTTTTATCAAAATGACAATGCATCTCACGAATCGCCGGCAGCACTAATAATCCGCGGCCATTAAAATCATCTTTAGCTGGCTCAAAATTTTGCGCTGGCCGGATTTCCGCAATTAAGCCATCCACCAGTTTAATATCCACATTTTTAGTTGCTGTGCCAGAGGTAATGCCCGCTGTTTGCAGGTAGTCTGTTTCAATTTTTACGTTGTAAAGCCATCTTGTTGTCATAATGCACCTCGCTTATTTTAAAATAACCAGTCAGTCAGTTGCTGAAAAACTTTTTGAACCTGTGAATTATCAGCATCCTTTAAAAAATCATGCTCCAAGTCATAAACAGGAACAAACTGACTGGCAGAAACTTGCTTAGCCAATTGCTTGCTGTAGCGAAAAGGCACTTCTAAATCAGTCGTGCTAGCGCTAGCAAAGACCGATGGCAGCTGTGAAAAAGTCGCCGCTGCCAGCTGAAAATCATTCGTGCTGGCTTGGTAATAGTCCAACAGTAAATTGTGCTGAATCCCATAAATATATAACAGTACCCGTCGCAAATTTGGGTCATCGTAGACTGGTTTGACCGTCTCGATTGCCCGCAAACTTTCCTCAGGAATTTTTGTTGGGAAAATAGCCCGCGGCGTTTCAACGAATTTCAAATCAGTATAGCCGTAGAAACTGACCAGTTGCTTAGGCAGTTTCTGTTTTTTTGCAATCAGTTTTTCTGTCAATAAAAACATCAAATAAGCGCCGGCAGAACGGCCGCAAAAGACAAAATCTGCGTCAGCGATTTTCTTGTGAATCTCAGCAAAAGTTTTTTCTAAATCAGCGAGGATTGCTGCCAACGAGCTATTAGGAGCTAACAGATAGTCAACGGCCAACACAGCATAGCCCTGATTAAGAAAAATTTTTTGCAAAGCCTGCGGCATGTCAGCCTTCGTTCCATAAACGAGGCCGCCACCGTGGAAATAAATCAGATATTTGCTGGGATAATTAGTGGTTTGAGTAACGGAAACGTTAGCTCCATTCGTTAGGTGCCATGTATTATTCAAGTTGAGCCCTTCTTTTCTTTAGGTTGAATTTTAAGTTTAACAGAGTTTCGGAAAAAAGAATTCAAGGTGATAGTTCCAATTAAGTTATCGAAGTTTACAATCAATAAATAGTCATGTAAGCTAATAAAAAAATTTTTTTCCCACTGTGAATTCTTTTCGCAGACTATAATTGAGAGCCTGATGCTTAAAAAAATACAATAATTTCTCAGCTCAAGACTTCATGTTTATCCTTGCGTTGAATCCATTTTAACAAATAGGGTATGATAGAGGGTAGAAAATAGTCCAGTAATTTTTGCGATACTAAGATAGGAATGATTTTTTCAAAAATCATTCAACAAATTCACTAAAGATTCTGGGCTTGAGATTAGGGATTACTGGAGTATTGTCGTAGCCTTACTGCTCTGTCTCATGAGACTGCTAAATCACAGAGATACGGGACAATTCAGATAACTGTATTTGTGATAAAAGTTTACGTCTAAGGCCCTATTTCCCACAACGGAGGTAAGCACCATGATTCAATCTATTTTAATCAGCGATTATGTTTTTCCTTTAGATAAATTTGGCAAGGTGGGGAAAATCCACAGCCGCTTTGAGCATTCCTTCAATATTGAAGTCGGTGGCCAATTAATCAATGTTGCCAACTATCATGAGTACCTTTCCTGTTATGGCATTTTTCTGCCAGATGATTTATTTGAAAAACAGTTGAAAAATTATCAGCAGGGGGATGTAGTGCGTTTACAGGAAGATGGCTTTGCGATTTATAGTCGTCAAGGTGTGGCCAAAATTGTTTTGGCAGATTATCAATTGGTTTCCTTGCAAATTAGTCAAGCCAATTTGCAGCAAGAAACCTTGCTGGCGTTGAAAACTATTTTAGAGGAGAAACAGCTGAGTCAACTGTTGGGGCTGGACTATCAGACAATTCCTGTTGACTTGCTGCCCCAATTAACTGGCGAGCTGTCATTGACAAATTGGCAGCCAATCATCGAATGGCTGATTGGTCGTGGAAAAGGCTTGACTCCGAGCGGGGATGATGTATTGACGGGCTATCTATTTTTATTGAAGATTGCGGGTCTACCGGATGTAGCTGCTTTGCAACAGGCGTTGGTGGCATCCAAATTACCAACGACAGATATCAGTAAAAATTATTTAGAGGCCCTAATGAAGGGCTACGTCAGCTCACCTTTTTATCAGCTCTATCAAGATCTGCTTCAAGCAAGTTCGGCTGACATTTTGGCGCAGGACGTGGCCGCAATTATGAAAGTCGGCCACACTTCAGGAAAAGATTTGAGCTTTGGAATTTTGCTGGGGATTTTGTTTGTGTTGAAGCAACGACACGGATAGTCTGATAATTTGAAAGGCTAAAAAGCGTCACAGATTTCCACTTGTTTGCTAGTGGGGAGACTGTGGCGCTTTTATTTAAAATGTAGAGCAAATGCTTTTTTATCAAAGAACCTTTACTGATTGCCGATAACTTTGTTTGAGATTTTCCGGCAGCGCATCATCACTAATCAGTAGGCTGATTTTATCCAAAGGGCAGAAACGGACAATTGCTTTTTTGTCGAACTTGCTGTGGTCAACTAGGGCAATGGTTTTTTCGGCACTTTGAACAAACTCTTTTTTCAGTTCCGCTTCATACAAACTGAAATCAGATAGGCCATCGACAGTCGAAATAGCGTAGCTGGAGGTAAAAAAGGCATCGACACTGAAATTATCCAAAATCTGAATGCCAATGGTACTTTCAATTGCATTCGAATTGGCTTTGACAATCCCGCCGATAATCACCACCGTAAAATAATTGGATTCCTTCAAAAGATTGGCAGTCCGCAAGCCACTGGTCAAAATTGTGATTCGTAGCGGTTGATTCAACAATAACTTTGCTAGCTCGTAACAGGTAGAGCTGGCATCTAAAATAATGCAATCTCCCTCGTTAATTTGAGCGAGGGCTTTTTTTGCGATATTTTGCTTTTCGGTAATATTTTTCTTCTTACGAGTTTCGTATTCAGTGTCAACTTTCATATTTTGTTGATTATCAGTTAATTTAGTCGCTCCTCCGTGGGTGCGGACTAATAAATTTTGCTCTTGCAAATCCTTTAAGTCAGAGCGGATGGTGACTGGAGAGACTTGGAATTCTTGGGCCAAATCTTCGACGGAGACAGAATTATCCCGCTCAATCAGTTGTAAAATCGCCTGTTTTCTTTCAGTTGCATACATGGGTGACAACTCCTTTCAACTTATTTCTTATTATACGAAGGTTTTTAGAAAAACGCAAGCTTTTTAGTTTCATTTACTTTCGTTTTATCGTTAAATAAAAATAAGCGAAAAAAATAGTTGACAAACGAACTTTATCGAAGTAATATGAAACCATAAAATACAGGTGGTGAAAGAATATGAAAGTAGGTTTAGGTGCAGACGTAAACGCTTTTGATATGAAAGAAGATGTAAAAGAGTATTTGGCAATGTTAGGTTATGAAGTAGTTGATTACGGAGTTTATGAAAAAAATGATACGGATTATCCGCAAATTGCGGCGACAGTTGCCCATGCGATTAAAGCTGGCGAAGTGGAGCGAGGAATTTTATTTTGTGGAACTGGTATCGGTATGGCGATCGCTGCCAACAAGGTTAAGGGCATTCGTGCAGCACAAACCCACGATGTTTACTCAGCAGAGCGGGCACAATTAAGTAATAACGCACAAATTATTACAATGGGAGCAAAAGTAATTGGTCATGAAACTGCCAAGACAATTGCCAGAGAATATTTAAGCAACGCCTTCACGATGAGCGGCAGCGGTAAAAACTCTGCCCGCAAGATTGATGAGATTATGGAAATGGAAAAAATTAGCTAGTCTAAAAAAACAGGAGGCCAAAAATGAAATTCTTTTTAGATACAGCAAATCTTGCTGAAATCAAACGAATCAATGCATTAGGTTTAGTTGATGGCGTAACAACAAATCCAACGATTATTGCTAAGGAAGGTAAGGATTTTGAAACGGTTATAAAAGAAATCTGTCAAACGGTTACAGGGCCGGTCAGTGCAGAAGTAACTTCTCTAGATAGTGAGGGGATGATTAAAGAAGCTCGGGTCATCGCACAGTGGGCAGATAATATCGTAGTTAAAATTCCGATGACCGAAGAGGGTTTAAAGGCTGTTCATGTAATTTCACGAGAAGGTATTAAAACTAATGTCACTCTGATATTTTCTGCAGCCCAAGGATTAATGGCTGCTAAAGCCGGTGCTACCTATGTCAGTCCGTTTTTAGGCCGATTGGACGATATTGCTGCTGATGGGTTAAAATTAGTGTCAGACCTGCGGAAAATTTTTGATATTTATGACTATCAAGCTGAGATTATTGCTGCTAGTGTTCGCAATATTGGTCATGCTGAGAGCGTAGCCTTAGCGGGCTCACATATTGCTACGATTCCGGGTAGTCTGTTTCCTAAGTTGTGGAGCCATCCTTTAACAACTAATGGAATTGCCCAGTTTGAAGCGGATTGGCAGGCTTATCAAGCAGAGATGAAAAAATAAAAAGGCGACTTGGAGGAATAAGTTATGACTAAACCAACAGTTTGTATTACCATCGGCGATCCAGCTGGCATTGGGCCAGAAACCAGTGTTGAAACCTTGCAGCAAAAGGAAGTTTATGAACAAATGAAACCTTTTTTAATCGGAGCTGAAGGCACCATCCGTAAAGCAATGAAGTTAAAGGATTGTGATTTTAACTTAAATATTATTAGCGATCCTAGTGAAGGCGTTTATCAATACGGCACTATCGACTTGTTGACTACGGGGGAGTATGACTGTGATGCGATCGAATATGGTAAAGTTCAAAAGTTAGCAGGCCAAATGTCCTATGATTTTGTAATGAAGGCTATTGAATTAGGTAATGCTGGCAAAGTGGACGTGGTGGGAACTGCACCCATCCACAAAGAAGCAATCAAATTGGTTGGCGTTAAAGAAGAAGGACATACAGAGATTTTTGATAATAATACAGTATCTGATTATGCATTAACCATGTTTCATGTACAGAATTTGCGTGTCTTTTTCGTCAGTCGTCACATGTCATTAAAAAATGCTTGTGATTATGCTACTAAAGAGCGCTGTGTGGAAAATCTCGAACATATTGATGAAGTGTTTGGTACGCTTGGCTACACCAATCCTAAAATTGCCTTAGCTGCTTTGAATCCCCACGGGTCAGATAATGGCTTATTCGGTGATGAAGAAGCCCGCGAATTAATTCCCGCTGTTAAAGAGGCTCAAGCCCGGGGGTTAAACGTTGTTGGACCGGTACCGGCAGACTCAGTTTTCCACTTGATGCGTCAAGGTCATTATGATGCTATTTTATCTTTGTATCACGATCAAGGACATATTGCTTGTAAGACACTTGATTTTGAACGGGCAGTCACGATTACTTGGGGATTACCATTTATGCGCTGCTCAGTCGATCACGGGACAGCGTTTGATATCGCTGGAAAAAATATGGCAAATTATATCAGTCTGATGGAATCTGTGATGGTCGCTTCTGACTATTGGAAAATGCAGGCAGACAATAAGGCGAAGGTAGCAAATTAAGGAGGACATTCCATGGGGAAAATCGGCATTATCGCAGATGATTTAACTGGAGCAACAACTGTTGGTGTGCTCCTAGCACGTTCTGGAATTACAACAGCAGCCTATTTTTCACCAACTGAAATGGTGGATACTGCTGATCAAGAAGCTATTGTCCTCAGCAGTAACAGCCGGCATATGAAACCGGCTGATGCTCAGGCTGCAATTGCCGAAGCGATTGAGGCCTTGAAAATTGAGGGGGCTACTTATTTTTCCAAAAGGATTGATACAACTTTACGAGGTGGCATCGGCTATGAAATTGATGAGATGCTAGCTCATTTACCAGAAGATACCGTGGGAATCATGGTGCCAGCAATGCCCCAGTCCAACCGGATTTTAGTTGGCGGGTATTCAGTCATTGATGGTACTGCGTTACAAAAAACGGATGTTGCTCAGGATGTTTTGACACCAATTAAAGAGACCCACGTCCCGACGATGATTGATAAGCAAACACAGCATCGGACCGGGCAATTAGGCCTCTCCTCCTTATTGGCAGGCAAAGAGGCTGTTAAAGCAGCTTTGAGTCACCAAAAATCATTAGGCGCAAAAATAATTATCTGTGATGCAATCAGTCTGGATGAAATTGAGCTGATTGCTGAGTGCGTCCATGAGTTAGCATGGTCTGTTTTAGCCATTGATCCTGGACCCTTCACACAAAAGCTAGCAATTCAGCGGGGCTTTGGCTCAGAGGCTGAACCAGAATCAAGTGAAGCTGTCGCAGCGATTATGGATGGCAAAGTAATTGTGGTCGCCGGAAGTGCCACAGCTGTCACCAAACAGCAGATAAATCTTTTGTGTGAAAATGAAAGCGTTTCGAAGGTCTCGGTAGCGCCGCTGGCAATTGCCCTTGATAATGCAGAAGGGGAAGCTGCTAAACTAGAAGCTATTGAAGCTGTTGGACATGCATTGTCAGATAATCAGAGCAATGTCATTGTTTTGGAGACAGCTGTCTCAGGTCCCCGTTTGGACTTAGCAGATGTTGAGTCCAATCAAGGTATGGCTAAAGGTCAAGCAGCCCGCAATATAAATGCAGCATTGTCGGAAATTGTAAAAACAGCTCTGGAACAAACGCAACAGCCAATCAAAGGGATATATATGACTGGTGGCGATACGATGGTTTCAACGCTGAAAACATTAGGTGCATCTGGCATTGCCCTGGTTGATTATGTGATACCGCAAACAGATTTAGGTCGAATTATCGGTGGACCCTATGATGGTGTTGTCACAATTGGTAAAGGTGGTTTAACCGGGAAAGAGGATACGGCAATCGTAGCGGTTAAGCGGATTTTCCAAGAAGCAGATAAAAAGGTGAGTATTTAAAGGGGGAAGCAGCGTGAATCTACTAAAAAAAGTACCAGGTGGTTTTATTATTGTCCCATTGTTATTAGCTATTTTAATCAACACAGTTTTTCCAGATGTTTTAACGATTGGCGGTCCAGCAACAGCATTATTTAAAGAAGGTAATCAAGCAATGATGGGACTTTTTTTAATTGTTTGTGGTTCCTCCATCAATTTTAAGCAGGCTGGTGAACCATTGTATAAGGGAACTGTTCTTTTAGGTCTAAAATTCATTGTCGGTGCAGGCATTGGCCTTCTAGTCGGTCATTTCTTTGGCTTTGCCGGTATTCTTGGCTTGACTCCATTGGCTTTGATTGCGGCTTTAACCAGTTCCAACAGCTCTCTTTACATCGCACTTTCATCTGAATATGGCAATTCTAGCGATACCGGTGCCATTTCAGTTTTTTGTATTAAAGATGGGCCCTTCATCACGATGGTAGCAATGGGGATGTCTGGTTTAGCCAATATTCCTTGGCAGCAGATTGTCGCGATGATTATTCCTTTATTGGTGGGAGCAGTTTGGGGCAACTTTGATAAGAACTTTAGAGATTTATGTAGTCAAGCCCAACCCTTAATCATTATTTTTATGTCCTTTGCGATTGGAGCAAATACTAGCGTCTCAACAATTTTACAAGCAGGCCTGTCAGGTGTGCTATTAGGTGTCTTGGCATTAGTGATTGGTGTTGGTTACTTCTTTATTTACAACTTGTTCTTGAAGAAGAAAACTCCGTTGGGGGCCGTTTTAGGAACAGTGGCGGCAAACTCTGCCTTGACTCCAGGGATTGTAGTTGCAGCTGATCCATCTTTAGCACAATATGCTGATATGGCGACAGCACAATGCGCTACTGCCAGTATCATTACGTTGCTGGTAGCACCTTTCTTAGTAGCTTATTTTGATAAATGGTTGAAAAAACGTTACAGTCAAGACAAGCTCAATCCACAGCCAAATATGGAAGAATTTGTGGAACCAGAGCCGAAAACCGCTTAGAGAAGGTGAGGGAAAAAGATGATTTTTCAAAGTCAAGTAGTGACAATCGGGCCGGAAGCTTCCCGTTTTTTAGATGAAGGGATTTTGCTACTGTTTTCCGCTGAAAGTGTCATGACTCAAATTAAAAATTATAGTATTACAATCGGTAATATTAGCTTAGCAGGTGATATAAAGGTTGGCCAAAATCTGGTGCTGGGCTCAGAAAGCTTTACCATCACCGCAGTTGGCAATATCGCACAGGATAATCTGGCGGACATTGGCCATGCTACCATCAAAGCTGATGGGAGCCAAGCTGCAGAGCTGCCTGGTACCATCTATGTTGAAGCGAAGCCTTTACCTAGTTTACAAGCTGGTGATGTAATTAGGATTACTGATTAATCGGTTATTGTCATTCTTCACAACCAACATCAGTCAAAAACTATAGCGGAATATTTGTTATCCGCTTGAAAGTCGAACAAATTTCCTAGTAGGAAAATCAATCCATTTAAGATGAATTAGGTGAATATTATGAAGCGTAAGGCGATTGTCGGCATGAGTTTAAAAAATTATATGAATACCAACGTGAAAACGGCTGAGTTTTGCCGGAATATCCGCCAACTTACCGGTAATGAAACGGCGGTGGAGCAGTTTTTGTTTCCGAGTCTGGGGGCAATTCCCGCAGCACAGGCGGAGTTGCAGCATCAAAGTAATATCAGCTACGGTGCCCAGAATATTGCACCAGGGCAAAATGGTGCTTATACCGGTGAATATTCAATTGAAAGTATGCTGGAATTAGGCGGCAGTTATGTGGAATTGGGGCATAACGAACGGATTCAAATATTCCATGAGACTCCGGAGCTGATTAATCAAAAGACTCGTTTGACTTTAGAAAATAACTGTACGCCAGTATTGTGTATTGGCGAGGGCAATCAGCAGCTTTCAATGGCAGACTTTACCGCTGTTTTAACACAGCAACTGCAAGCCTATCTTCATAAAATTGCGCCGGCAGACATCAGTCGAATTATTTTCGCCTACGAACCCGGCTGGGCGATTGGCAAAGCAGAGGCGGCTCCGACTGCCTTTGTCCATCAAGCTCATCGGGAAATCCGTACTATTTTAGCAACACTTTATAATCAGGAAGTGGCCGTGGCCAGCCGAATTATTTATGGCGGTTCAGTCTCAAAAGAAAATACCGGAGCCATTATCAAGGGCGCCGATGTCGATGGTGTATTTATTGGACGCTTCGGGCATCAGCCGCAAAATTATCAAGCAATTTTAGAATTAGTCAAAGCAGGAGGTCGATTAGATGACAACTAGAAAACCAATCGTCGGGATGAGTTGGGCTATGCGGCAAAATCGCAATCAAGATGCGGTTGATTTTGCCAAGCAACTCGTTGACTTACTAAATGAGAATCAGGAAATTGAACAAATTGTTTTTCCATCAATGGGGACTATCACCGCTGTTGCGACAGTTTTAAAAGATAGTCGGATAGGGCTAGGATCACAAAATATTGCCTCTTTTGCAGCTGGTGAATACTCAGGTGAATATTCTATTGAATCTTTAGTTGATGTTGACGGGCAGTATGTTGAATTGGGACATTGGGAGCGCCGCAGTATGTTCGGCGATACTGACGAGTTGATTAATAAAAAATTACTGCTAACCCTAGAAGCTGGCTTAACACCAGTTCTCTGTATTGGTGAGGATGAAAAAATTGAAGATCCCAATAAACTGTATAGCATTTTAAAACGTCAGCTATTCAACGACTTGCAAGACGCTAAAGAAGCGGACGTCCGGCGACTAGTGGTGGCATATACACCCCATTGGGCAGTCGGCAAAACCCGGGCTTCAAATGCTCCTCATATTCACCAAGTAGGACAGGTCATCCGTGAGATTTTGGCGGAATTTTATCCCGCAGAAACGGTGGCTGCCATTCGAGTAATTTACGGCGGCTCTGTCAGTCCGGAAAATGCCCGGCTGATTGTTGCTGATGATGCGATTGACGGAGTATTAGTTGGCCGTTTCGGCAGCGAGCCAAGGCGCTATGCTGAAGTGGTAGCAGTTGTTGAGGAGGCAAAAGGGAGAATCAGTGTGTAAATAAGACACCTTTACTCTAAACTCGTGATTTAAACGGGTTTAGAGTTTTTTATTTAAAAATACTCGAAAAATATCATTAGTTTATTGAGTAAAGTCCTTGTGGAAACTAGTTCTTAATATGGAAACTATTGTTATCTTCGGAAAATGAGACACAATTCGAGATGAGTTATTGTTTTTACATTTTATTCGAGTATTCTAAGAGTGTGCACATCATCTTCTAGAAAATGAAATCGCTTAAAAAAATTTTTTTATAAGAAAGGGAAGTATATTTGAATCTTAATAATTTAAGTATATGAGGTGCTTATCTTGGGAAATAAAATGCATTTATTAACAGATAAATTTCAAACAGTGATGGGGAAATTCTCAACAAATATTGTTATTATGTCAATCGCCAATGGAATGATCAAAATATTACCAGTTACAATGGTGGGATCAATTTGTGCCATTTTGTCTAATCTTAGTATCCCCGTCTATCAAAACTTCATTGACAATGTTGGATTAACTGGCTTAATCAAAGTCGGTACGACGATGACTACAAATTTAATTTCAATATATGTTTTGATTGCCCTTGCATATGAAATGGCGCGAACCTTAAATAGTGACGTTATCTCTTCAATTTTAATATCCATCATGAGTTTTTTTATTGCGACTCCGTTAGGTAACTTTGAGGTAAATGATAGTACAATCAGTGGTTTTGATATTTCATACCTTGGCTCAAAAGGAATGTTTGTAGCAATGTTAGTCGCTTTGTCAACAACCTGGTGTTACCATTTTTTGACCAAGAAAAAAATTACTATCAAAATGCCTGAAAGTGTCCCCCAAAATGTGGCAAATTCCTTTACAGCACTAATCCCTGCAGTCATTATCGCTGCATTTATGTTAGTGCTCTCAGGAGTTCTTTCATTTACTAGTTTTGGAAACATTCACGACTTAATCTACACTTTGCTTCAAGAACCTTTACAATATTTAGGAGGTTCAATATGGGCTCTTCTTTTTTTGATGTTTTTTTCTGAAGTACTGTGGTTTTTTGGGATACACGGTAGTTTAGCAACTTCAGCCATTTTATATACATTATATCAGCCTTTAGAAATTCAAAACCTAGCTGCATTTTCGAGTGGGGAGCCTCTGCCGAATATTTTAACTATGACTTTTATCAATACCCTCAAAGGTCCACGTCATTTTGCTTTAGCATTATTGTTATTAGCCTTTTGTCATAGTAAGCAACTGAAAGCGGTGGGGAAAATCGCAATTGTTCCTGGCTTTTTTGGAATTAGTGAGCCGATGAAATTTGGTATACCGATGGTTTTAAACCCAGTTTTATTTATCCCTATGAGTCTTGCTCCAGTTATTTCAATTGCGATGGCTTATGTCGCTACGCTCTTTAACATTATTCCAAGAGCAAATGGTGTGACATTTCCATGGAATATTCCATTCTTTAGCGGTTTAGTTATTGGTGATTGGAGGACTGGGGTCTTACAGCTTGTACAAGTAGTTGTTGTAATGCTCTTGTATTATCCGTTCATTAAGTATTTGGATAAGAAGAATCTAGAGAATGAGTTACTGACTATTAACTAATAAGGAGATTATTTTGAATATTAATGATGAACATTTCATTCGATTAAACGGAACATTTAATACAAGAGATTTTGGAGGATATCAAACAGAGGGCGGTCGTCGTATAAAAAAAGGGAAGCTGTTCAGATCAGATGATTTATTTTTACTAACAAATTCTGATATTGAGATTCTAGAAAAGTATGGTATAAACACAATTATTGATTATCGAAATCAATCTGAACGCTCTAAGAGGCCTAATCAAGAGATCGCTGGCGCTAAAACCTATGTATTATCACCTGATAGTAAAATTGCAGCTTTGGCAAGTAGCGATTTGAAAACAGATTTTGAAAAAGTTAATAGTTTGATTCAGCTTGATGTAAGCAATCAACTAAATTTATCGTCAGATATGCTAAAAGAAAGCATGCTTTCCTATGTAAAAGATAAACATTCACAAGGGATTTATAAAGAAATGCTGACAATATTGGGCCGAGGACCAAATATTATTTCTCTGCAACATTGTCGCGGCGGCAAAGACCGTACGGGTTATGGAGTTGCTTTAGTTTTGCTGCTTTTAGGAGTGGAGGAAGAAACTATTATTGAAGATTATATGGCCACGGGGAAATATAATCAGACGAGAAACGATGAAAGAATGGCAGAATATCGGCAATATACTGATAATAAAAATGTATTAAATTATTTAGAAAGCGCCATGGCCACAAGGGAAGATGTAATTTACGATACAATTATTGAAATAAAAAAAGTTGGGGGTACAGTAATTGACTATTTTAGAAAAGTCATGGGTCTATCAGAAGACTTTATCCAGCGTTTCAAAGAATACTATTTAGAGGATATGAACTGATTCATTTTAAATTGCTATTTCATTTAAAACTCATTAATATATACCTGAAGGGGGTTATTTAAATGAGTTTTGAAAGTAAAATCATAGACAAAACCTCAATATTAAATTTCAATGAAAACACGGTCGTTACTTGGCTATATGAAAATCGTAAATTGATTGAAACTTTGACAATTGATGAAATTGCTAGTGCAGTGCATATGTCTAAATCATATATCTCTAAAGTAATCAAAAAATTAGGATACTCTAGCTTTGCTGAATTTCGGGTTCAGTTAAAAATCGAAGCTGATGCTCAGATATCTGAAAAAAATGCAGATGTGCTTGAACTACAGACTAAAGATCTTGCTGAAACAAAACGTTTGTTGAGACAGATAAACTTTACAGCAATTTTTGATGACTTTGAACAGCTTGAATTTATTTACTGCTTTGGAACAGGACACACGAATCAAAATTATATTCGTGAGCTTTCAAGAAATTTAATGGGTATCGGGAATAAAAGAGTCATCTATCTATCTGGCATGAGTGAGTTAGAATCGGTGATTCCTTTGATAACGAAGCGCGATTGCTTTTTCATTGCTTCCCATAGTGGTGAGTCAGTAGATTTAATTAAAGTAATAAAGCTTTTAAAGTTAAGAGAGGCTAAAATTATTAGTATTACTTCTTTTTCAAATAATAAGCTTGTGCGTCTGGCTAATTATAATTTGTTCTATTACTCCACGCCGATTGCTAATCCATTAAAAGGGACCCAAATCCATTCCTATCTGCCGTTAAATCTTTGTATTGATACGCTAATGCGAAATTACTTGTTATATTTAAAAGCATACTCATGTAATGAAACAATTTAAAACGAAAGCTAATGGGGTGAATGTGTACGAGCTCACTCCATTAGCTTTTTTATGCTTATTTTTCCAAAGCCGGCACCGTCCCTCGCCCCCGATAACTAAAGAAAATCACCGTATATAAAAGGGCAGTGAATAGCGTCACGCCCCAAGTGTTTGAGGCGATAATGCCAATTAAAATCAAGCTGAGGCTGACAATTGCCCCGCCGCTGAGTATTTTTTCAAAGAGGCGGCCTTTTCTAAGGGCGAGAACGAAGGCGCCACAGCTGATTAGCATCCAAGTCGCTAAAACCGAGTAGGAGAGGCTGCCGACAAGATAATTAAAAAGGTTATCGCCTAAAAAATAAGCTAGGATAACGCCGACATACAAGGTGCCGGTGCAAAATAGCACCGCCCGCTGTGGAACTTGATGTTTGTTTAGACGAGCCAGCTGCTTGCCGATGCCGGTCTGATCCTTCAGCCGGAAAAATAATGTCCGAGAAGAGGCGTAGACGCCGGAATTAATCGACGAAAAGAGGGCCAGAATAATGACGAAATTAACGATATCGGCTGCGTATGGGATTTGCATTTTTTCAAAGACCATCACAAAAGGGCTAACAGAAGTTGCCGCTAGAGTCTGCCAAGAATAAATCGTCAGAAGTAAAATCATCGGTACAATGTAAAAAGACACAATGCGGCCCATTACGCCTTTGATTGCCTTGGGAATGGCTGTTTTCGGGTCCTCCGTTACTGAAACGGTGATGGCGATTAGCTCTGAGCCGCCATAGGAATAAATCACAATCAGCAGGGAGCTGACCAAACCGGAAAGACCTTTAGGAGCAAAGCCGCCATGACTGGTGAGCTGGCTGAAGGTTGTTAGCCAGCCGCCTGCAAAAATTTGTTGAGCGACCAGATAAAGGCCGAATAAAATTAGTAATAGAATGATAACAATTTTGGCAAAGGCCAGCCAATACTCGGTTTCGGCGAATAGTCGAACGGAATATAAATTGATGATGGTAGTCAACAAAGCTAAAATCAGAACAAAGGCCCAGGTTGGCACCTGGGGAAACCATAATTGTAAAAAGCTGGCGGCGGCGACCGCTTCAGCGATGATATTAATCATCCACAAGGACCAATAGAGCCAGTCGATAAAATCCGCCGCATGATCGCCTAAATAAGGCTGGATAATTCCTGATAAGCCGTGGGGATTTTCTTGATCCACCACCATTTTGCCGAGGCCGTTCATCACGACAAATAATAACAGTCCGCCAATTAGAAAAGCTAAGATAAGAGCCGGCCCAGCCAGACCGATTGCTTCACCGCTGCCTTTAAACAGGCCAGCGCCAATTGCTCCACCTAAAGCTAGCATTGTGATATGGCGGGAGGTCATCCGTTTTTGTAAATTTTTCTCCATGAAACTCTTCCTTCTTATATAAAATAATTTATCCGAAAATATCGTGGGAATTTTCAGATAATTCTTTTATATAATAACAGAAAGTTTTCAAGTTTCAAGGGCGGCTCGCCTGCCGGAAGCTCGCCTAAAGGCCTAGCTGCAAAAAAAAGCAAACAGCACCTTAAGAATCCTTTGGCTTTTTCAAAAGATTTACATCTTTTTGCGAAAAAACGGCGGATTCAGGTCTGTTTGCTTCTTCTTGCTGTTGTTTAAGATAAGGTAAACATTTTAATTTCCGAAAAAGTTTTTGAATTTATCCGCCAGACTGCTAAGGCCCTCTTGATTGCTAATAAACTCTTGGGCTTTATCCATGATGCCGGAAACTCCGCCGGCATTTTCTAAAAGATTGCCGGCTTGACTGGCTAGATCCCCCAGGTTTTCCTTGTGTTCGTCAAAGAAATTTTGGGCGGCCTCAAGGTTTCCTTGGCCGATTAATTCTTGTAATTTGGCGAAAATTTCTTCTTGATTCATCAAAGTTCTCCCCTTAATCATCTAGGCTGCAGCTGGACTCAGCTTTTTTGGAGCGAGCAGCAGGTTTTTTATTTCACATAGCTTTCTGTCAGGTCCATAAACTGCTGGATATCCTTCATCACCATATCAATGCCGGCCTGCCAGAAGTCAGGTTTAGTCAGGTCAACCTGCAAATGTTTTTGGGCTAAATCTTCTGAGGTCATCACGGCAGTGTCCCGCAGTAATGCAATATATTGGTCCTCAAAATTTCCTTGATGCTGGTTGGCGTAGGCGTAAATTCCCATGCTGAAAAGATAACCAAAGGTATATGGGAAATTGTAAAAAGGAACATCATCAATAAAGAAATGCAATTTTGCTGCCCAGAAATAAGGATGATAGCTGCCCAATTGATCGAGATAGCTTTCCTTTTGTGCCGCCAGCATCATGTCAGCAATTTCTGCCTCTGAAACTAAGCCTTTTTGGCGGGCTTCGTAGAAATTGGTTTCAAAAATAAAGCGGGCGTGGATGTTCATAAACATCGCCACAGCATTTTGCAATTTAGTATCTAATAAATTAATTTTTTCTTCGGTGGTTTGGGCTTCCTTCAAGGTCGCATCAGCAACAATTAATTCCGCAAAGGTGCTGGCGGTTTCCGCCACGTTCATAGCATATTCCTGATTGATAACCGGTAAATCCCACAATAAACTGCTGTGGAAGGCGTGGCCTAATTCATGGGCCAGGGTGGCCACTTCATTGACTGATTCGCCATAGGTCATGAAAATCCGTGATTCTTCTGATTCTGGGAAGCCTTCACAGTAGCCGCCAGGACGTTTGCCGGGGCGGTTTTCCGCTTCAATCCAAGATTTTTCAAAGGCCGATTGGGCAAAGGTCGCCATTTTCGGGCTAAAGCTTTGGAAATGTTCTAAAATAAAGTCGGCTGCCGCATCAAAGGAATAGGTTTTTTCCGTTAAATCCCCTAAGATAATCGGTGCATCTTGATCCTGCCAATCAAGTTTTTCTTTGCCGAACAATTGGGCTTTGCGGGTCAAAAAGTCCATCACGCCTTGTTTGTTTTTGGCGATGGTCGACCACATCACATCCAAGGTTTCTTTTTTGAGCCGGTTATACTCCAACGGCTCCTGTAAAAAATCGTCTTCCCCGTGGAGCTTATAAGTGGAGAGTCGGAAGCCGTCCAAATGGTTTAAGGTATCGGCTAAAATGCTGCCTTTTTCCCGCCAAGCTGCTTCCCATTTTGTAAATAATTCTTGGCGCACAGCGGCATCGGCGTCCCCCATCATCGTGTTGAAGGCTTGACCGGCTGACAACATTTTTTCGCTGCCATCCTCGGTAAAAGGAATTTGAATTGTGGCAACAATCGTATCATAATGCGAGCTCCAAGCATTTAAGCCGTCTAAAGCAAGCACTTGGATAATGTTTTCGGCTTCGCTGCTCAAGAGGCGTTGGCCGTCGCGGCGGATTTCACCTAAGCGAAAAGCCAATGGAGCAATTTGGCTGTCGTCAGCTAATTCCTGCCAAGCGGCATCGGAAATTTCCGCTAATTTTTTTGAAAATAACGTTTCAGCCAAGCGGATTGTCGGTAAAAGGGCAAATAAATCGCCGGCTAAAACCTTGGCTTTGGCATCAGTGACGTCCGCTGAGTTTAAAGCGGTGATAAAGCTATTGCATTGGCTAAAGCCATTGGTGACGATGCCTAAAGTCGTCACAACCTCGACGAGCTTTTCTGGAGCATCACTCCCTTGATAGCGGTCAACTAAGGAATAGAAATCTTTGGCCTGCTGTTTTAATAAGGTCATCCGCTCCTGTAAGCCTTGCGAGCTGCTGCCGCCGGTGAAAATACTGTCTAAATCCCATTTCATTGAATATCTCATGCATGTACCAACCTTTCTTCATACTTTCCTAAGTATAGCAAAGTTTTTTTCTGCTGTAAGGCTTGGCATTCAAATTTGGCATGGTAAGATAGAAGGCAGAGATATTTTTTAATAGAAAGTAGCGAAATTTTTGAAGAAAACAATCAGTAAATCCATGAAAAACGGCAATTTTTATTTAGCCGTGGCCGCTCTTACCATGCTTATCTTATTTATCAGCTCATCGCAAACCTATGAGCAGCAATCACAAATCGGCCTCTTGCAAAGCCTCTTGAAAAATGAACCCTTCAAAGACCAACTCAGCGGCATTTCCTTTGTCTACGGCGGTTCAGAGGTCAGCATTGCCGCCTCTGGCTATTTTAAATTTGTCGAATTTTTTATTCGCAAAGGCGCCCATTTCGGCACATATTTTGTAATGGGCTGGGGCTTGTTTTTAGGCACCCGCAACAAAACCAAGCTGACCGCTTTGCCGATGATTTTGGCTTGGCTGTCGGCCACCGGCTATGCGGCGACAGATGAATTTCATCAGATGTTGACCGGCGGCCGCACGCCATTATTCCAAGATGTGATGCTGGATTCAGTGGGGGCGGCAACCGCGATTGTGCTGACTTTTTTAGTCGGGCTGATATTCAAGAAACGAAAAAGAAGATAGCTAAGGATAACTAGCAAGGCCCAGCAAGAGTGAACTTTTGCTGGGCCTTGTTTTAGTTTTTTGTTCAAAGTCAGAGTTGCAAAGCTAAAATGCTAGCTTGAAATTTTTGATAGTTTAAATAGGGTGAAGTTGAAATTTTTTTATCTAGCTCTTCTACGGATTAAAATGCAATGAAAATTCTGCGATTGGGTTGGAGAGATCATTGCAGAAATAGTAGTTGCTACCTTGCTTGACGGCAATGCTGTCTTGGCCGTCGCCATCCCAATCGCCGGCTAAACCAACGTCTTCAGCGGCACCAAAGGTTACAGAAAAAGTTTGTTCCTCTGTCTCAAGAGAATTAGTAAAATAATAAACATTGCCCCGTTTAACCGCCACACTGTCTTTACCATCACCATCCCAGTCACCGACTAAAATTTCGTCATCATCGTGGCCAAAAGCAAAGGTGAATTCCGCTGTCGTGGCTTCAAAATTATTGGTAAAATAGAAGATATTTCCCCGCCTAACAGCAATTGTATCAATGCCGTCACCATCCCAATCACCAGCAATCGCTGTGTCCTCCAAGTTGCCATAGGCCAGTTCATGGTTAATCAAGTCATCAGTCAAATCATTGTCAAAATAAAAACGATTTTCCCGTTTCAAAGCTAGCGTATCTTGACCATCACCATTCCAATCGCCAACCAGCACTTGATCTTCTGGCAGACCGTAGTCAAATTGCCAATCGATTTGGTCAGCGGTCAGTGAATAGTTGAGAAAGTAGCTGGTCGCTTTTTTGACGCCAAGACGATCGACACCTGTGCCCTGCCAATCCCCAATAAGTGCTAATTCTGTTTGAATGGATGAAGTGGTGGGTAAAATTCGTTTGGCAAAGCTAGGTGGATAATAGTTGACCGGCGTAACTTTGACGGTTTCTCCCGGCTGCGGTGCGTAAATCATCTGCTGGTCGCCAAGATACATGGCGACATGATAAGCAGCGCCTCGTTCTCCGTAAAATAATAAATCGCCGACTTGTAAAGTCTCAAAACTAACTTCTTCCCCGTAGCGTTCTTGATTGGTGGTGCCCATCGGTAAGTCAATGTTCAAAGCCTGCTGGTAGCTGTATTTCACCAAGCCGCCGCAGTCAAAACTATCGGGACCATATGCGCCTAAAACATAGGGCTTGCCAACTTGAGCCAAGGCAACCTCCCGCAGTGCTTGCTGGGCGGTGGTAACATCTGTCGTCAAGTTGATAGTTAGCGGCGGTGCTGGTGTCTGGGACTTTTCGGCAGGTGCTTGTGAGTTGGCGGTTTCCGACGGGGCAGCGGATTCTGCGGGCGGAGCGGGAGCAGCAGTGGGCGGCGGACTTTCGGCGGGACCTTCCGCTGGGGTTTCGCTAGGCGTTTCACTGGGATTCTCATTTGGTGTTTCAGCTGGCGACTCAGGCGAGGGGGACGGTGTCGGTTCCGGTTGCGGTTCAGTTACAGGTGTTTCCGGCGGCTGTTCGGGTGTTTGTTCAGGGGGCGGGCTTACTTCTGGTGTGACGGGTGCAGTATTCGGCCCGCTCTGGTCAAAGGTGGCGTCGGCATCGGCGGCTTGGGCGATTTGACCGCTCCATAGTGCAGCCGTTAAGACGGGCACCAGCAAAAATGAGCTTAAAAGCAAGCGGGACTTATACAAGGGCTGACCTTTTTTCATTTTTCTCCCTCCGTTTCATGGTAAATAGAACCGTTAAGAAATCACCTTCATTGTATACGGATTTAATTACGGCGAGCTGAAAAATTTATTTTTTTCAGGTTTGACAGCTTTGAGCAAGGCTACACAATTGCGAAATGATAAGTCTTTTATCGGATGTTTGACGGCTAACTCTGAATTCTCAGGTTTTCCGCCCGCTGTTAATTTTTTGAACATCCCCTCAGATGGAACCTGAAAAAATATTTTTCTTGATGGCATCTTTTTTTAAAAAGTTAAAGTCAAAAAAATTTGCTTCCCCATTTTTGACAATAAGCAAGTAGATTTCGAACTTGACGGGAAAAATTTTTTTCTTTAGGTGTTGATTTTTGGCCGGCTCAGGTTGTTTATATTATGAAGGGAAAAAAGGGGGAGATACCATGCGAAAATTACATTTAATCTTTAGAAATGCAGACGGCAGCCGCAAAACGCTGATTATTCACTGCTGCCATCAAAATCTAAGTCCAGCCATTGTCCGCTGGGCGATGAGTGAAATCATCGCCTTAAAGCTCTTTGTCCGTAACGGCGTGCAGCTGTACACGGAAATTATCGGGGCGAAATACGTTGAAAAGCGGATTACACCGCTATTTGATGACTTTAATCCCCGCCAGGCTGCCAAACGACAAATGCGCCAGCGACCTTTCCAAAAGTCGCCACAGCCATTGTCAGCTAAGGAAATTAGCCCGTCGTTGGAAGCAAAGTTGGAACCAGAGTTGAGGGCTGAGCTGTTGGCAGAGAGAAAGCCAGAATTAAGTCTAAAGAAAAGGGCAGAAAACAGCTGTGGCGAAAATCAATTAGCTGTCAAATCAAGCCAGCAGCAAGCAGCTGAATTTGCGACTACAGTAAAAGCCAGCTTTCTCCGGCTGTTTTTCAAAAAGCCGCTGAGTCTGTTGTGGGAGCAGTGTTGCCTGCTTCTGCCGGCTGCAAATCACAGGGCCGCCTCTCATCAAGAGGCGTATTTGGCGCGGGGAGCGGCTTAGCCAAGTAGAGCGCAAAAATAATTCTAACTACGGACCTGCCGGACAAGTTTTTTTGACCTGCACAAAAACAGCCAAGCAGCGGCGCTGCTTGGCTGATAAATCATCTATTTAGATTCTTTATTTTCTTCAGCTTTTCTGCGTTTGCGGCGGCCAATGCCCACCACGCCCAACAGACCTAGCATGCCGGCACCAAGGCGTTGGTACCAAGCTGGATTAACTTCTGAAGTCTGCGGTAAAAGCTGATTGTTGCTGCTGCCGGTATTTGGCAGCCCTGATGTGTTGGCAAGCCTATTGGCCGTCCGATTGCCACTGAAGTTAATGGTAATCGTGCCGCCTGTTCCCGGTGTCCGATTGGTGTTGGTACCACCGACACCTGAATTTGGATCGGTTGGATTACCTGGATTTGTCGGATTGCCAGGGTTTTCTGGATCAGTCGGATCGGTTGGATCAGTTGGATCGGTCGGGTCAGTCGGGTCAGTCGGATCAGTTGGATCGGTCGGGTCAGTCGGATCGGTTGGATCAGTCGGATCGGTCGGATCCTCTGGTTCCAATACCGGTGGGTCAACTTCTGGTATTGGTTCTGGCTCGACCGGTTCGACGGTTTCGATTTCCTCTGGTTCCAGTGGTTCAGTGATAATAATTTCTTCTTCTTCCTCTTTAATCACGCCATCGCCAGGGTCCTCAGGTGTTTCAATCGGCGTCGGGTCAAATTCCGGTTTTTCGACGCCTTCAAAGGCTGGCGACTCCGTGAATTCGGGAGTCGGCTTGACTGGTTCCGGCACGTCAACAATGACGCTATCTGCTTTTTCTGGTTCGGCATTTGGCGTTGGATCACTGACATTCAATGTAGTTTCCGTGACACCGGTGGTAGTTTCCAAATCCGGCAGCACTACGGTAATTGGTGTCGCCACCTCTGTGGTCATCGTAATAAACTCAAGCGGGCTGACCTCTGGCAAGTTTTCCAAGCCTGGCAAAGTGGTTTCTTTCACACCTGTTGCCGTAATACTTGGTTCCCTCAGCGTGATATCCAAATCTGTCATGGAAACCGGACCTAATAGCGGTAACGTCAGCTTATCGGGTTCTTCAGGCACTGGAATAGCAACAGTCGGTGTCTCGATTGCAAAAGGTTTTAATATCAACTCTGGATCAAGTCTCAAGCTAGGAGTTAATGGCATTTCCGTTAATATCTGCGCCTGTACAGGATTGAAATTACCGTAGGCCATAAAATAATCCAATGAAGCGTAATCTTTTCCGTAATCTAAATAAAATTGGAAAGGGTCACCATCGTCGTCTCTATTGTATTGATATACTCGGTATAGCCCATATGTCAGAGCTCTTTCCATTTCCTCGTAATTTAATGGAGGAATTCTGGCAAAATCATCTTCTAACTTATTTGCCATAGTGTAAAGAGAGCCATTATCGATTAGGCTTAGCAGGCTTCGAACTGAAACGTCGGTACCATCCATGATTGCTTCGGCATCCGCATTGAAAGCCTTCTTTGCATCTAGCCAAGCATTCGTTACCTTATTTATATATTCCCTCCAGGCAGGTATCTCTTTGGAATACACCTCTCCTTTAGCTAGATAAGCCTGCCGCATCTCTTCCCATTCCTCATTGGAATCGATTGTCGCATATTTCTCGTCTATAAAGCTAAAATCAATTGTGGCACCAAGACCTTGACCTACAAGTTTTGGACTTTGAAGGTATTCCGCCCAATCTGCAAAATTCTTTTCATAACTAGGGCCGTCCTCGTCATCCTTGTTCACTACAGAATCTGCCCTAAATTTGTCATATTCAACTAACACGTCCATAAAACGGTCTACTAATTGAATATAGGCATTTAAGTTCGTCACATTGCGGTCTTCCGTAGTGTCAATTGCAAATACGGCTTCCGCATCCGTGATAAAGGCAGTTGGATCAAACTCCTCAGAACCCGGTGGTATTGTCACGAGGCCGCTAGCGGCATATTCTGCATAGCTTGCTTGATAGTCTGTAATAGCTGTTTTATTTTCTGCAAAGATCTTAGCGCTGCTTTCCTGTTGTTCTTGGTATTCTTGCCGCCAAGCTTTTATATCAGCAACTAATTTCTCCTGATCATCAGTTTTTGTATTAGAAGTTATAAGGTTAGCAATTGCTTGCTCGGACTGGATTGGGTAACTAGCTAGTAAGTCTGTTAAAGGTTTAAAAGCTTCGTCTTGGATTGTCGCTACAGCTGCTTGCGCTGCATTATAAGCCGTCAGAACCTCTTGATAAGCAGAATTTTTATCTGGGTCGTTAAAGTCATTGACCGCTGTTTCAGCAGCTGGATAGAGTCCGAGCATCTTATCGTATTTTTCTTTTGCATCAGTAAATGCTTGTTTTATTGCTGTTGCATCTGGGTCTCCTTTATAGTCATCAATTGCATCTACAGCTGCTTGATAAAGCATTTGCGCGCTAGAAAGCGTTTGTTGCAAGTCGTTCTTAAAATAGTTATCCGCCGCTTCGAACTGATCTTTTAGACCTCCGGCATCATTCAAGCGGCTTTCTAAATTTGTCAACAGAATATCCAATGAAGCCTTTTGTGTAGCAAGAGGACCATAAAGATCTGCCGCTTTCTTATATTCAGCCATCACTTGATCAAAATGAGTTTTCAGCGTGCCGTGCTGAGTTTGCAAAGCGGTATACAAGCCTTGAACTCTTGTTAAATCGGCACCCGCCACGGCTACTTGGTCAATCACAGCTTGGCGAGCTGTTTGGGCAACTTCTAAGAGCTGTTTAACCTCCTCAAATTGTGCAGAAACCGTCGCATAAGTCTCTGAATGGATTTTTAATTGTGTTTCCAGCGTTGTTTTTTGGCTGATGACCGTCGCTAATTGAGCATTCAATTCGCCTAATTCAATGGTTACTTGGTCGTATGTCGCATTCAAGCTAGCCAAGTCAATTTCTAAAGCAGTTTTTGTGACATTTAAACTGTCAGCATTTTCTTTGGCAGTAGTGTAGGCTGTCATCGCTGCTTCATAAGCCGCCTTGGTTTTTTGATAGGCTGCTGTCACTTCCTGATAGTTTGCATCCCCCTCAGGAATTTGACTGGCTACTTCCTCATAGGCCACCAGCAGATCATCATACAAACCAGAAACGCGATCTTTTTCCGCAGTCAGCTCAGCGATTTGTTCTAACAAGCGTTCGTGCTCGGTTTGGACAGCGGTATATTGGTCGGCAGCTACTTGATAATTTGTTTCTAGTGTTTCATAAGTGGACTCAGCATAAAGCTTTTGCTCATTCAACTCATCATATTCCGTTTTCAGACTTTGATAATTACTTTCTAAAGTGCTGAAGGCGGTTTTTGCTGTGTCATAATTACTTTGGGTCGTCTCAAACTCAGTTAGTAATTGGTCATAAGCGGTTTTAACCGGCTGGTACTTTTCCATCGTCTGATTGTATAAGGCAACATTTTCACTATAGGTTTGGTAAGCTGTTGCGTATTCGACGCTGCCTTCAGCATATTGGTCCATCACTTTTTGGGCACTATCTCGGTTAGCCGCATAGGTGGCTAGTTCGCCTTCAAGTGCAGTCAACTGGCTTTCGTAGCTACGTTTATTTTCATCGTAGGTGCTTTTTGCTAAATTATAGGCTTCAGTTTCCTGTTGATAAACGAGGACCGCTGCTTGATATTCTGCGGCTTTGGCTTCGTAGGTTGGTAAAAGCTCATTCAGCTTAGTGGTGGTTTCTTTGTAAGTCGTCACCGTCGTTTCATAAGCTTCTTTGGTAGCTAGATAAGTCTCCCGCAACTGATTGTACTCTTCAACCTTGAGATTGTGGGTAGTAATTTGGCCTTCTAAAGTTGCCAATTCACCTTCATAAGCACGTAACTGTTCAAAATATTTGGATTTCAGTGCTGCCAATTCTGCATATTGGGCCTCATATTTCTCTTGAAGCGGTTCGTAAAGGGCTAAGTTCGTTTGATATTCCAGCGTTAAACGGTCCACTTCACTATTTAGATTCGTCAGCTCAGCTACGGCCGTGTTGTAATTAGCTAAAACTTCCTCATATTGCTCTTTCTTTTGATTATAGCCTGTTAAGTTCTCATTGTAGGTTTGCTGCTTTTCTTCGTAAGTCGTCAGCAAGGTTGTGTAATTTGTGACTAAAACTTGATAGTCCTTTTGATCTTGTTCGTAAGCGGCTTTAGCTTTTTTATACTCGGTTAACTTTGCATCATATTCGACTTTCGCTGCTAAAAAGTCAGTTTGCAGTTGGCTATCAGCTGCCAAGGAATCTTTAAGCGCATTGTAATCAGCTAATGCTTTCAGATAGACGCCTTCTTGTTGTTTAAAAGCTATTTCAGCCTGGTTATAAGGTTCTATCAGCTTTTCGTAATTTTCTTTAGCGGTTTTGTAGGCCGGCAAAGCTTGCATATACTGTAAATTCAATGGATTGAATTCTTCTTCAAGAATGGTATTATATGCTTTTTGAGCATCTTCATAAGTTTTTTTTAATCCCAGATATTCAGCTTCGGCAGCTTCAAGATTTAGCAGCTCTTTATCATAGTCATCTTTCGCTGCAACGGCTTTCGTATATAAAGTGTTTTCCCCTAATTTATAGTCTTCAAAAGCTGCTTTTGCTTCTGCGTATTTGTCGTAAGCCTCTTTGTATTCGGTATAGGCGGCTGGCAGTTCAGTTGCCGCTTGGGCTTCAGCAGCTTGATTTTTTTGTTCCTTTTGTTCCGCTTGGGAAGTGGTGATAGCAAGGACATTGACTGGTGTCGTCAACCCCATTAAAACGGTACTTGAGTACAATAAAAACCGAAAATATTTATTCCTTTTCATCTCCTATTCACTCCTTTTAAAAAATTAACAATATCCTACCTAATTTCCTAATAACGCTTTTTCCTTTTGGCATACCTAGTAGGCTGAGAGCCGTATGTCTAAAAAACTTCGAGAACGCTACCATAATAAATTTGTTGAGGACAGTTCTTTGATAACTAGTTCTGGATTGGGTCAAGCAGCTGGTAGGTTGCTTAAAGCCAGCCTAATCCATCAGCTTTTGAAGCGACTTTCTGATAGTCCAGCCACTCTACGCTTTGGCAGGCTCATTTTAGCACCAGCTTAATGTTTTGCTTATGGGCCAAAAGAAAAAGGTAGCGAATCTTGGTACCAGAAAATTTTATGAGGGAGCCGGTTAGCTGGAAATCTCATTTCGCAGTTCTCCTTTCATGTAAATAAAAACAGGTTCATTCGTAGACCAATTTAATAACTTTCTCTCCAAATAAAACTCTGGGCCTCTATCTGGATGTAGACCATTTTCTATGTATGGTTCCGCTTGCTATGATAGCGTTTGCATGTGAAGTTTTAAACTGGAAAACTTAACATTATATATAAAAAGTATAACATATTTCGATAAAAATGATTAAAATTTTAACAAATATGAAATTTTATTACATTTAAAAGTTAAAAAGAGAATTTTTTTGTGAAAAAATATAAAAGTGTGGTTATTTTTTAAAACTCGGTTTCATTGATAGTGCAACGTTTTTTGATGAGGATTACTACCTCAATGTTTTTTTATTACGTGAAAAAAATTCCCGTAAAATTAAAAATTTTTAATGGAATATGAATGAAGCGTGATGAGGAGCGGTTTGTAGCGAAGCAGCAAGATTTTAAAAAAATTTTTCTCTAACGTAAAACACAGCACACCAAAATAAACCCAGCAGAGGATTGTCGCTTAGACGGACAACTCTCTACTGGGTTTGGTTAAGCTGGGCTAGGTTGCGGCAAGACCGCCCTGCTCAGCAGCTTCTTCGGTTAAGATGGGGCAGTCAGGTGCACAGTAGGCGGATTTTTTTGGTTGATAAAAATTACCTTTTAGCATTTCAGCCTTTAATTCTCGGGAATCAAAAAATTGGATAGCGGCCATTTCGGCGTGGCTGATATGTTGTTCAACGGCCCGTTTTAAATAATCGGCCTCTTTAGCTTCAATGAGTTGGACGAGAATCTGATGTTCCTTGGTGGCAATTTTGCGGCGCTCCCGCGTATCAAAGGAAAAGCTGCGGAAGTTGCGGAAGTAGGTATGTAAGTCTGACAAAATGCTCGTCAAGGTAGTCATCTGGGCAATCTCATTGATGCGTTGATTGAAGTCGTTGAGTTCTAAATTCAGGGCATCCGTCTGGTTTTGGTCCTCCAATTCGAGCATTTTTTGAACGGATTTTTTCAAAAAGACTAAATCGGCTGCATTGGCTTTGCGGGCAACTTCATCGTAGAGTAGGACCTCTAAAGATTTGCGGATTTTGTAAATCTCGCGAATTTTATCTAAGTTAACGCTTTTGACAAAGGTGCCGTAGTCATAGACGTGGTCGACTAAATCTTCTTCAATCAAACGATTCAGGGCTTTTCTAATCGGTGTGCGGGAAATTGACAATTGTACCGCCAGACTGTTTTCATTAATCCTTTCCCCCAAAGGAAAGGTGCCGTCTAGAATGGCTTCTTTCAACCCTAGATAGACAACTTCGGCAAGGGGCTTGCGCTGAGTGAAATCAATTTTCTCCAGCAGTTTTTCTTCGTATCCATACTTATTCATTTTTGACCTCCATTTACAGTAAGGGCATTAGTTCCTTTATAATAAACACTTTAATATTCTTTTTCAAGAGACCTACCGGGAAAACTCATCAGAGCTTCATCTGTGCCTGCTGAAACTTCTTTTTCTATTTTTAAGCGTCAGACAGAAAAAAACAGAAAAAAAACAGGCGGTACAGTTTTTGGACAGAAATCGCTTTCATTGAAAAAATGAATGGTGCTATATTAAAGATGCTTAAGCAACTACATAAAAAATGGTGAGGAGTTTTTATATGGTTACATTTATGGCGTATGCACTGGTGGCGACTTTCTTAGTGCTGATTATGACCAAAAAATTAAGTCCCTTTGCAGCCTTGGCATCTGTTCCGCTACTTTTTGGGATTGCGGGGCAATTGTTCGGTCTCTGGGATGTTAATTTAGGGGAAGCGGCCTTGGAAGGGCTGAAAACAACCAGTACTACAGCAATTATGCTATTATTCGCTGTTTTATTCTTTACATTAATGATTGATGCCGGTTTGTTTGATCCTTTGTCCAATGCGATGATTCGCTTTGCTAAAGGGGACCCTTTGAAGGTGATGATGGCAACCGTTATCTTGTCTGCCGGAGTTTCTTTAAATGGTGACGGTACCACGACGATGATTATCGTCTGTTCGGCCTTTGTTCCCATCTATAAGAAGCTGAAGATGAGTATGCTGGACTTGGCGGTTCTAACGATTCTTTCCCACTCCGTGTTGAATTTACTGCCGTGGGGCGGACCAACTGCCCGGGTGATTACCGTCTTGAATTTAAATGAGTCAGAAGTTTTACGTGGTTTGGTGCCGATGATGATTG
The DNA here is from genome assembly GCF_056924355.1 of Enterococcus sp. LJL90. Taxonomy (NCBI): domain Bacteria; kingdom Bacillati; phylum Bacillota; class Bacilli; order Lactobacillales; family Enterococcaceae; genus Enterococcus; species Enterococcus sp. LJL90. The sequence goes on from NZ_JBXPBQ010000005.1 coordinate 265,705, forward strand.
CAGCGACCATCTACATGGTAGTAGTAGCTTACTTCATGGGTAAAAAAGAACGGAAACGTCTAGGCATCATGGACTTTACCGATGAGATGCTTTTAGAAATGACTACGATTACCGATCCTGAATTGCAAGCCATTCGTCGTCCAAAATTATTGTGGGTCAACTTTATTTTAACCGCAGCGGTTATCATTCTGTTGATTATGGGGACGATTCCTTCTGCGATTTTATTTATTGTCGGGATGGCTTTAGGCTTGATTATCAACTATCCAAACTTAAAAGATCAAAGGGCCCGCATCGAAGCCAACTTGCCGGATGCCGGTCAAGTATCGATGGTGGTCATTGCTGCCGGAATTTTTATGGGAGTTTTATCAGGCACAGGCATGAACGATGCCATTGCCAACAGTTTAACTGCGGTTATTCCAAGCAGCATGGGCAGCTACTGGGGCTTGATTGTTGCTATTTTATCCGCACCAGGAACCTTCTTCTTATCAAATGATGCCTTTTATTATGGTGTTTTACCCGTCTTGGCTGAATCTGGTGCCCAATACGGCTTCACACCATTGCAATTAGGTTTTGCTTCCTTGATGGGTCAAGCCTTCCACTTATTGAGTCCATTGGTACCATTTATTTACGTATTACTGAGAATGACAGACGTTGACATGGGGCAATGGCAAAAGAAAAGCGCCCTTTACGCCATCGGAATTTTTATCATCTATGTGGTGGTAGGAATTATTTTCGGCTTGATGCCATTATCCGTTTAGGTTTAACGAAGGAGAGAGACTATGAGTCAGACTAACTATTTAAAACAGCTGGAAAATTATGGCGACTACTTTGATATTCAAGCAGCAGCAGCTGAAAATGATTTGGATATCAAGACGTTACCTTATGCAATTCGGATTTTATTAGAGAATGTGTTGCGGAAATCATCTGCGGCGGATTTGGAAAAAAATATTGCGAAGCTTCGCAACTGGAAGCAAAACACCGGTGAAGACATTGCCTTTTACCCGGCACGGATTTTATTACAGGATTATACAGGAGTTCCTTGTGTGGTGGATATTGCTTCGATGCGGGATGCCGCAAAAGCGCTGGGCTTAGACCCTTTGGATATCAATCCAGAAATTCCTGTTGATTTGGTAATCGACCATTCCGTTCAGGTCGATCAAGCAGGCTCACCGGCAGCGATGGCCTACAATATTAAAAAGGAATTTGAGCGCAATCACGAACGCTATGAACTATTGAAATGGGCCCAAAAGTCCTTTGATAATTTCCGAGCGATTCCACCGGATACCGGCATCATCCACCAAATTAACGTGGAATACTTGTCGCCGGTGATTCAAGAATCAAAAGAGCAGGTTTTATACCCTGACAGTGTTTTTGGAACTGATTCCCACACGACGATGGTCAACTCCCTCGGCGTACTTGGCTGGGGCGTCGGCGGGATTGAAGCGGAAGCCTGCATGCTGGGTGAGCCTTCGATTTTTGGTATCCCAGAAGTGATTGGTGTTAAACTGGTTGGTCAATTGCCTTCTGGCGTTGTCGCAACTGATGTGGCGCTGCGGATTACCTCTTTATTAAGAGAAAATAATGTTGTCGGCAAATTTGTGGAATACTTTGGCGAAGGCTACCAAGCCTTGAGCCTGGCTGACCGTTCAACAATTGCCAACATGTCGCCGGAATACGGTTCCACCTGTGGTTATTTCCCGATTGATGAACAGACCTTAAGCTATTTAGAGTTAACCAATCGGGAGGCAACTAAAATTGCCGCAATTGAGGCTTACGCCAAAGCTAATGCTCTGTTTTATACGGCAGCAACAGCGGCGGAAATTGATTATACAAAAGTGATTGAATTAGACTTGGCGACGATTTCGCCTAGTCTTTCCGGACCAAAACGCCCGCAGGATTTAGTCTTGTTGGAAGATTTAAATGAAGCCTTTGAAAAAGCTGTTTCAGCGCCTCTTGGCAATCATGGTTTTGGCGGGACGCCGGCTGATTTAGACAAGGAATTTGCTTTTGAATTAGAAAAGGCAGAATCTTTAAAAACCGGTGATGTGTTGATTGCCGCTATCACCAGCTGCACTAATACTTCAAATCCGGAAGTCTTGATTGGTGCCGGCCTGATTGCTAAAAAGGCCGTCGAACAAGGCTTGACGATTTCGCCCAAGGTTAAAACATCCTTTGCTCCAGGTTCTCAGGCGGTGACTCGGTATCTAGAAGAAGCCGGCTTGATGCCTTATTTGAACCAATTAGGCTTCAATATTATCGCCTATGGTTGTACGACTTGTATTGGAAATTCTGGTCCACTAAAGCCTGCTATTGAAAAAGCTTTAGTTGATTCTGAGATAATTGCCGGCGCTGTTCTAAGCGGCAATCGTAACTTTGAAAGCCGGATTCATCCGCTGATTAAGGCCAATTATTTGGCTTCACCGATGCTGGTCATCGCCTACGCTTTAGCTGGCAATCTGCGGGTCAATTTAAATCAAGAAGCGATTGGCATAAACGAGGCCGGCGCCGAGGTTTTCTTAAAGGATATTTGGCCGACGACAGCAGAAATCAATGAGCTGACGAAAAAATATGTGACTTCTGATGTCTATCGGGAAGCCTACGAAGAAATTTTCTCAGGAACTGAAGAGTGGAATAAATTGGCAGTGACGGATTCAACCAATTTCAATTGGAAGCAAGACTCGACTTATATCGCCAATCCGCCGTATTTTGATGAACAAGTAGCGGGCACAACGAAAACCCCAAGCTTGCAGAACATGCGGATTTTAGCTAAATTAGGTGATTCCGTGACCACTGACCATATTTCGCCAGCGGGTTCAATTGCTTTGGGTACACCAGCCGCTCATTATTTAGAAGAGCATCAAGTTGCACCGAAGGACTTCAACTCCTACGGCTCCCGTCGAGGCAACCATCATGTAATGACCCGGGGAACGCTAGCTAATACACGTCTAAATAATGCTTTAGCCGATGGCAAAATCGGCGGCTTTACCAAGTTCTTCCCGACTGATGAGATTCTACCGATTTTCGATGCTAGCCAGCAGTATACTCAAGGGGATACTGAACTCGTTATTTTAGCCGGCAAAGATTACGGCATGGGTTCTTCCCGCGACTGGGCTGCAAAAGGTGTTAAATTGTTAGGGGTTAAGGCAGTTATTGCTGAGTCATTTGAACGAATTCATCGCTCAAATCTGGTGATGATGGGCTTAGTGCCGTTGCAATTCAAATCAGGAGAAAGTGCAGCGACCCACGGTTTAACCGGTGAAGAAGTCATTGAAATTGATTTGCCGGCAGACTTTGTACCAAAACAAGATGTCAAAGTAACTGCAACCAAACCTGACGGGACAACTGTTACTTTTATGACGACTTTGCGTTATGATACCGATGCTGAATTAGCCTATTATCAGTTAGGCGGCATTTTAAACAAGGTGTTGCAGGACAAAGTTGCAGAGAACTAAAAGGTTACCACCGTCAAAATTTGACGGATAAGATAGTTAGCGGGGTTATCCTACAAGTTTACAGAGGCCGACCTGAAGCGATGAGTATTCGTTTTAGGTAGGTTCAATAGCACAGGCATTAAATGCTGCGGCTATGTTTCTCTGTTTAACTTGTGGGATAACTCCATTTTTGAAAAAAAATTTTATCCAATATCTAAAGGAGGAGCTACACATGAAGCTTTTTGACAGTCATTTTCATATTATTGAACCGGGATTTCCACTGATTGAAAATAACGGCTTTTTACCGGAGTTTTACACGGTTGAGGATTATCAAGGTGAATTGGCAGCTAGCGGCTTAGAAGCGGTTGGCGGAGCAGTGGTCGCCGGTTCTTTTCAAGGTTTTGATCAAACTTATTTAGAAGCGGTTTTGAAAAAATTCGGTCCCAAATTTGTCGGCATTACCCAATTGCCGCCAGAAACCTCCGATGCAGAAATTCTCCGTTTGGATGCTGCTGGTGTCAAAGGGATTCGTTTTAATTTATATCGTGGCACAGCGGCGGACCTATCCGTAATCGAAACCTTTTCCAAACGGGTCCACGACTTAGTCAAATGGCGAACTGAATTTTATTTGAATATGAATACGGTGTCTGCTGAGTTAGAAGCGACTATTTTGTCATTGCCAAAAGCCTCGGTGGATCATTTAGGCATGGGCAAAGCTAATCCGGATAGAATCGCTAAATTTTTAGCAGCCGGTGTTGCAGTCAAGGTGACCGGCTTTGGTCGAGTGGATTATTCACGGGAAGAAGTGGCGGCCTTATTACCGAAATTATTCGCCGAAAATCCTGCCGGTTTATTATTCGGTAGCGACCTGCCGGGCACGAGGGCTAGAGAAAGATTTAGCCTTAGCGACTTGGAGTTGATTCAAGGGCAATTTTCCGCCGCTGATGCCGAAAAAATTCTGCTGACTAATGGACAGAAATGGTATTTTGAGGATTAAAGAAGGTTTTGGGCGCTTTCTTACGCTCTGAGAACAACAACAGCCAGTTTTACGATTTCAAAGCTGCCAATTTTTACAGTGAATTTAACAGGAAAGAGCCAACTGATTTTTAAAATAGTCAGTTGGCTCCTTCCTTTTTTTTATTTTTCTCTAGAAACGGGGTGATTGATTAACTGAATACTAGCCAAAGTAGAATTCCACTAGCTAAAAAGGCAATCAAACCAAATAAGAGAAATAACAACTTGCGGACAGTTTGGTTGCTGATGGGGACAGTGAATTTGCAGCCCAGTAAGCTGAAACCAAGTAACAGAAATAGCAAAAAGTAAACGAGGTTTAGGAACAAACTAACAGTTATATAAGAGAAGAATAACAATGGTAACAGAAGTAAGAGAACGCTAAAAGCCGCTAGTATACTAAAGCCCAGCCAGACTAGATGCTTAATCTGTTTATTTTTTATAAACAGCGCAGCGGCAGTTCCTCCAACCAGGCTCGTAATCAAGGTTGTCAGCCCAAAAAACAGGATAGAAAAAATGGCAACCAGTAAAAAAATCAAAATAAAAGGCAGTATAACTAGCATGACATGAAACATTGAATTGTCCCCCTAATCCATCTTTTTTTCAAATAGTAAGTTACCTAAAAGTTATTCCACTCTTATTTGTTAGCAATAAGCTAAGTATCAGGAGTAAATCGTGGCTATTCCCCGTTAGTGGAAACCAATAGACATATCTGATACTTAAAATTTCGATAGACTAAATTTACTTGGTAACCGTAACATAAGTATGTTTAATAAATGAAACTCTTAACTCTGTTGTATTTGTCTCTTTGATTTAAATTGTTTAGGAGACAGAAAGTACGACTGCGGTTCATGAATCACTCGTCGCAATCTGCAATATCAAAATTTTTGTGAGATATTGTTCGTGAAATTCAGCGTTGTATTGCTTGATGGCACAATCTCGTAGTTCTTTTAGATGTTAATTTTTATAATTTAAGTATAAAGGTCTTCGTTAGGGCTTTCAAACAGTATTTTTTTTTGAAATATATAGAAATAATTCGGATGAAAGGATTTTGACAAATGAAATTTCCCAGAGATTACTACTGAAATAAAAAAGTATGGGCTGCATTGTTGCAACCCATACGGTGTTTGGTTTCATTTTAATTTCGGTAATGCAATTAAATCACTAAAACTGGTGTGCCAGTTGTAACAGATTCGAATAATGTCGCCATCACGCCTGGCGGAGTATTGATACAGCCGTGGGAACCGTAAGTTAAGTAGCGGTCGCCGCCGTATGCACTTTGCCAGCTGGAATCATGAATGCCGACACCGTTCCAGTCAATAGGCATCCAGTAGCTCACTGGTGTCCGATAATCTTCACCGACTAAAGTCGCATTTCTTTCTTTATTCCAGACATAGTTCACACCAGTTGGGGTCGCCATTGAAGGTCGACCGCTGACGATATCCGTTTCCAAGACTAAAGCGCCGTCTTTGTAATACCACATATGCTGGTTGACTAAATCTACTTCAATATAAGTATTGCCGATTAAAGCATGGTCGGCAGTTGTCGCACCGCTGGTAATTGGCGTGCGGGTGAAATCTTCACCGGCTAAAATTTGTTCTGTCAAAGCAGCAACTTCATCGCCGGTTTGAATCGACCAGCTGTAGGTACCGGCTGGCACTGAAACAGTCCCCCGTAACGTGCTGGCGAAGCTGGTTGGGTTGGTGCTCGTATTGTATTGCGTACCTAAATCAGTCACATAAGCGGTCACCTTGTCATTATCCAAGCCAACTTGGCCGTCGGTATAAGTTAACCAATCGGCAATTGTTTCTGTCGGAATTTGGAAGCTGGTGCCGTTAATCGAATAAGTTGCACTGACTTGGGCAATGTTATTTAAGCTGGTTAATTGATTTTGTAAATCAGCATTGTCCACAGTAATGGTCGGTTGGGTGATGTAATTTTCCAACTCGATTGTGAAGCTGCCATTGGCAATCGCTTCAGAAATCGCAGTCATAGCAGCTTCGGCGTTGATGTTATCACCTACAACAGCATCTTGAACACTAAAGCCAGTCTCGTTTTTAACAATGGTCGCATCTTGAGTTACCGTGCGGCCTTCATTTAAAGTATTGATTTCACTAGTGATTTCAGCCAAAGCCGTGTTCAAAGTTTCTTCATCTAATGAAAGGCTGTCAACCGATAAATCGCTATCGGAAAATAGCGCTGTACCCCAGGCCCAATTATTTTGATCCTGTAGATGGGCGCTGATTTGATTGATGGTATCAGATGTCACGCCTAAATCAGCGATCGGTAAAGTTTTCCACTCTTGGCCGTTATCGGTAATCGTAAAATTCTGACCATTGTAATAATTTGCTAAAGCTTCCTGAGCTTCATTGGCCGTCATTCCGCTAACGTCAATATTGTTAATCGAAGTCTGAGGTTCAAAGCGACTTGCGTAATAATTACTTCCAAAGGCATAACCACCGAGTAAAACAACAATAACAGCTGGAATTACAATTAAAAGAACTTTTTTCAAGCGTCCTTTTTTACCTGCATTTCTAGCACTTCTGCTCATAAAAGCAACTCCTTATAGTTAGTCAAAAAATGTCAATCGGTAATAATTGTAACATAAAAAGGCAGCTTTGTAGAGAACTTTATCTTCATCTAAAAACGACCAGTCCTCCAAAGGAAAACTGGCCGTCAAAATATTGCTGCTTATTCGTTGTCTAATTGGGCAAAGGCTTGGTCGATGACTTCTTTTAATTGGTCAGCTGAAGCCTTCATCCGATCTTTTTCAGCATCGGTTAAAGGAATTTCAATCACTTGTTTGATACCGGAACGGTTAACAACCGCCGGCGCACCGATAAAGATACCTTCTTGATCATATTCGCCGTTTAAGTAAACAGACAATGGCAAGACAGAATTTTCATCGTCTAAAATCGCTTTGGTAATCCGGGCTAAAGCGACGGCGATACCATAGAAGGTTGCGCCTTTTTTCTCGATAATGGTATAAGCGGCATCCCGCACACCGAAGAAGAGATTAACCATCGCTTCTTCATCGACATCTGGATTGTTTTTAATCCATTCATAAATTTGGAGGCCGGCCACGTTGGCGTGGGACCAGACTGGGAATTCAGAATCCCCGTGTTCCCCTAAGATATAAGCATGGACGTTTCTGGCATCCACATCCACCAATTCAGCAATTGCTTGACGGAAGCGGGCTGAATCAAGGGAAGTCCCTGAACCGATGACCCGTTCTTTCGGAAAGCCGGAGAATTTCCAAGTGGCATAAGTTAAGATGTCCACTGGATTAGCCGCCACTAAAAAGATGCCAGAAAAACCAGATTTGACAATTTCTGTCACGATGGAGCGGTTGATTTTTAAGTTTTTGCTAACTAAGTCTAAACGAGTTTCACCGGGTTTTTGCGGCGCACCAGCTGTTAAAACTACAATATCAGCATCTTGGCAGTCGCTGTATTCAGCGGCATAAATTTTCTTAGGTGAAGTGAAGGCCAAGGCATGGGATAAATCAATCGCGTCCCCTTCAGTTTTTTCTTTAGCTATATCGATAATACCAATTTCTTGGGCAATGTTCTGATTGACTAATGCGAAAGCGTAGCTGGAACCGACAGCACCGTCGCCGACTAAAATTACTTTTTGATGATTTTTGATTGCAGAATCTGTCATGTTGGATCATCCTTTCAAGTTGTATTTCACTACACATACTAACAGCATTTACGGCCCTTGTCACTTCAGACGCTCGCAAAAATAATACAGATTTATCAACTGTTTCTTTTGGAATTGTTTACATGTGTGATTTTTCACGATTTCTAACCTTTTGATATTTTTTGAAGAGTTGAAAAAAATGACGAACTGATAAAATAGCAGAATAGTAAAGTTTTCCTAGAAGTTTCTAATTGGAAACAGCGAGAATGAAAACTTGAGCAATATTTTCCATTTTTAAATGAAAATTATCGGAAAAAGGAATCGAAAAGAAAATTTTCAAGAAAATTATGTAACAGAATTAAAGTGCAGGCTGAAAATAATTTGCTGCTAGAATGCCTTATGGGAAGAAAGGGCTTGTGCCTGTGTAACAGCCAAAAATTTTAACGAAGTCTTAAAGTCTCAACAGGGTTTTCTTAAGCGGAGTATGCTATAATTTTGAAAGAAAAACTGGGTAGCGGTGAAGCTATCCAGTATTTTGTGTTGGAGCGGGGAAAAGCCGCTGATAATCTTTGAGGTGGAAAATGAAAATGATTGTAGGGCTGGGCAATCCCGGCAGTAAATATGAAAAGACCAAGCACAACGTCGGCTTTATGACCGTCGACCGTTTAGCAGATAAATATCAGGTGACGTTTAAAGAAAATAGCTTTAAAGCCGAGGTCGGCAATTTTTTCCTCAAGGGAGAAAAAATATATTTGGTGAAACCTCAGACCTTTATGAATGAATCCGGTAAAGCGGTGGTACCGCTGATGAATTATTTTGGCATGTACCCAGAGGAGCTGCTGGTGATTTATGACGACTTAGATTTAGAGGTCGGTAAAATCCGCTTACGGCAAAAGGGCGGCGCCGGTGGGCACAATGGTATGAAAAGTATTATTTCCCATTTAAATGACAATGTGTTTGATCGAATAAAAATCGGCATCGGTCGGCCAAAAGGACAGATGAGTGTTGTCAATCATGTCTTGAGTCCCTTTGACACAGATGATCTGCCTTTAATCGAAGGCGCCATTGATCAAGCGGTGGCCGCCAGCGAGTTTTACTTGGAACAAAATAATTTTATTGATACTATGAATAAATTTAATTAATCAAACAGTTGTTGTTTCTATCGGTTCAGAAAACTATTAGTCGGTAAAAATCACAGCCTTAAGAGGAGCACTATCATGAATTTGGTTGAATTAATCAGCCGCAGTCCTTTGTTACAAGAGTGGACTGGGCTGTTGTCGAAAAAAAATAATCGTGAGCTGCTGACAGGCCTTTCCAGCAGCGCCAAAATGCTGGCCTTTGTCGCCGCCTACCAAAAAATGCAGCGGAGCATTGTGGTCGTCACTCCAAATTTGTATTACGCCAATCAATTAATGGAGGACTTATTAAATGTGCTGCCGGAAAATGAAGTTCATATTTTCCCGGTGGATGAAGTCATGTCAGCGGAAATGGCCTTTGCCTCTCCAGAAGCCAAAGCCAATCGAGTCATCACCTTAAATGCTTTAGCAGCGGAGGAACGGGGCATCTACATCGTCCCAGTGGCTGCTTTACGTAAGCAGCTGCCGGAAAAAAATACTTGGCAGGCCGCCCATTTAAATTGGCAGGTCGGCACTGAAATCGACTTTGATAACTTGCCCCAACAACTAGTGCTAATGGGCTATGAGCGGCAAGAGATGGTAGGCCGCCCTGGCGAATTTAGTATTCGCGGCAGCATTATTGATATTTATCCCCTTGATACAGCTTATCCGGTGCGGGGGGAGTTATTTGACGTGGAGCTGGATTCGCTGCGCTTTTTCGATGCCGATACCCAGCGTTCAGTGGAAACGCTGGAGACAATCACCATCAGTCCCACCTCTGAGCTGGTTTTTTCAGCTGATAATCTTAAGACAGGTGTCACTAGTTTACAGGTAGCATTGGAAAAAAGGTTGGCTGTCACCAAAGAAAAAGTTGACCAAAACTTTTTAACGGATTATTTCGGTCAGCTGATTGCTTCCTGGGAACAAGGAATTCCCGGTGAGCAGGCTAATTATTATCCATCGTTTCTTTATCAAGAGGCAACGACTTTATTAGATTATGTGACAGAGGGCAGCCTGCTTTTTGTCGATGATTTTTCTCGGGTCATGGAAACCAATCGGGAAATTGAGCGGGAGGCAGCAGAATGGCAGACGTTGAAAATTGAAGAGCTGCGAATTTTTCCTGAGCAGAACTTTGGCGGCGATGTCCATCAGCTATTGACGAAATCAACGCTGAACACCAGTTTTTTCTCCCTTTTTCAAAAGGGGATGGGCAATCTACGCTTTCAAGGTATTTACAATTTTCAATACCGCAGTATGCAGCAATTTTTCGGGCAAATGCCCCTCTTAAAAGTCGAAATCGACCGCTGGCAAAAACAACAGCAGACCGTAGTGATTTTACTACCCTCCAATGAACGGCTGAAAAAAATGGAGGAGATGTTGCGGGACTTTGACGTCACCAGTGTGGTCACCAAGGCAGAGGAGCTAATTGAAGGCAAACTGCAATTAGTCGCCGGCAATCTTCAGACCGGCTTTGAGCTGTTGCAGGAAAAACTAGTCGTGATCACGGAAACAGAAATTTTCCAGAAGGCGACAAAAAAACGAGCGAAGCGCCAGACGATTTCGAATGCAGAACGTTTGAAAAGCTATAACGAGCTAAAAACCGGCGATTACGTCGTGCATGCCAATCACGGGATTGGGAAATATATCGGTATGGAAACGTTGGAGGTCGATGGCGTCCATCAAGACTATATGACGATTCTTTATCAAAACGATGATAAAATTTTTATTCCCGTCACCCAGCTGAACCTGATTCAAAAATATGTTGCTTCTGAAGGCAAGAGCCCGCGGATTAATAAGCTCGGCGGCAGCGAATGGACCAAAACCAAACGGAAAATCGCCGCTAAGGTCGAGGACATCGCTGATGATTTAATTCAGCTCTATGCCGCCAGAGAAGCGGAAAAAGGGTTCGCCTTTGGACCCGATGACCAGTACCAAAAGGAATTTGAAGATGCCTTTCCTTACTCAGAAACTGATGACCAGCTGCGGAGTGCCGCTGAAATCAAACACGATATGGAGCGGGAACGGCCGATGGACCGTCTCTTAGTCGGCGATGTCGGCTTCGGTAAAACGGAAGTCGCTTTGCGGGCGGCGTTTAAGGCAATCAAAGAAAGTAAGCAAGTCGCCTTTTTAGTGCCAACGACGATTTTGGCCCAGCAGCATTATGAAACCATGCTGGAACGCTTTGAAGGCTTTCCCGTGAATGTTGGTCTTTTAAGCCGCTTTAGAACGAAAAAACAACAAAACGAGACCTTGGAACAATTAAAACAAGGCAAGATTGATATCGTTGTTGGCACCCATCGGATTTTATCGAAGGACATTACCTTTAGTGATTTAGGTCTGTTAATCATTGATGAAGAACAGCGCTTTGGTGTTAAGCACAAGGAGCGCTTGAAACAATTGCGCTCGCAAGTTGATGTGCTGACCTTGACAGCGACACCAATTCCGCGGACTTTGCACATGTCAATGCTCGGAGTGCGGGATTTATCGGTGATTGAAACACCGCCGGAAAATCGCTATCCGATTCAAACCTATGTCATGGAAAAAAATCCCGGTGCCATTCGTGAGGCAATTGAGCGGGAATTAGCTCGGGACGGTCAGATTTTCTACTTATATAATCGCGTCGATACTATTGAACAAAAGGTAGAAGAGCTGCAGGCTTTAGTTCCAGAGGCCAATATCGCCTTTGCCCACGGCCAAATGACTGAGGTGCAGCTGGAAAACACCCTCTTTGATTTTATTGAGGGGCAGTATGATATTTTAGTCACCACGACGATTATTGAAACCGGCGTAGACATTCCCAACGTCAACACCCTTTTTGTGGAAAATGCCGACTATATGGGGCTATCGACCCTCTATCAATTGCGGGGCCGCGTTGGTCGGAGCAATCGGGTGGCTTATGCCTACTTTATGTATGAGCAGCAAAAGATTTTAAATGAGGTCAGTGAAAAGCGGCTACAGGCGATTAAAGATTTCACCGAGCTGGGTTCCGGCTTTAAAATTGCCATGCGGGATTTATCGATTCGCGGTGCCGGCAATATTTTAGGCTCCCAACAGCACGGCTTTATCGATGCCGTGGGGTTTGATATGTACTCACAAATGCTTTCTGAAGCAGTGGCCCGCAAACAGGGTAAAAATGCCCAAATTCAGCGGACCTCTGTCGAAATTGATTTGGGAATTGATGCCTACATTCCGGCTGAATACATTGAAGATGAACGCCAGAAAATCGAAATCTACAAACGAATTCGGGAGCTAGAAAATCAAGAAATGCTGGAGGAACTGGAGGCAGACCTCTTAGACCGCTTCGGCGAGTTTCCTGACGAAGTTGCCTATCTTTTGGCAATCGGTCAATTGAAGATGGACGGCGACCGGGCTTTATTAGAGACCATCCGCAAACAGCAGATGACGGTCCAAGTTGTTTTGAGCAAAATCGGCACCAAGCGTTTTTCTGTGGAGCAGATTTTTGAAGCCTTAGCCGCTACGAAAATGAAGGCGACTTTAGGGATTGAAAAAGAACAAATGGTTATCAAGCTGACCATCGGTAAAAACATGTCACAGCCGGAACTCTTGCAGGAGCTGAGCAGCTTCGTCAAAGGATTGCGGCAGTTAAAGAGCACCGAAGAATTAACGACAGTTGAATGACAACAGCTGAAGGAAGAAAAATCACAGCTGTAGTAAATTGATAGCTAGTTAGTAAAGTAATAGCTAATTAGTAAATCAATAACTAAATTAGTAATGAAAAATAGTAGGAGCAGACAGACAAGGAGGGTAGCCATGGCCAGAGAGATGCAATCAATTATGAAGGGGGCAGCGATTTTGACCATCGCTTCCTTTATTGCCAAGTTGTTGAGTGCGGTCTATCGGGTGCCTTTTCAAAATTTGGTGGGGGACGAGGGCTTTTACGTCTATCAGCAAATTTATCCGATTTATGGAATTGCCATGACGCTGGCTTTGAGCGGTCTGCCTCAATTTGTTTCAAAGTATGTGGCGGCTCAAAATAGTTTAGCCGAAGAAAAACAGGCGATGCAGCGGCTAATGCCGCTACTGGCAGCCCTGAGTATTGGCTTGTGGGGGCTAACCTTGTTTGGCAGCGGCTGGATTGCCGGCTTGATGGGGGATAGAAAGCTTCAGCCTCTACTACAAGTAGTTTCTTTCACCTTTTTATTGATGCCTGGCTTATCTTATTACCGCGGCTATTTTCAAGGCCGTCTGCAGATGATTCCAACGGCGATTTCACAAGTCTTGGAGCAGCTGGTAAGAGTCGGGATTATTATAGTCGCCGCCTTATTTTTCTATTACTTAGGCTGGGATGTTTACCAGACCGGCACATTGGCCATGGCCGGTTCCGTTGCCGGTGGCTTATTGGCCTATGCTGTCTTGTATTATTATGACGGCAAAATTAATGGCCACGGCCTGTCGACGCGGGATATTTCCCTGCGGAGTTGGCCAGACAAAGCCCTGTTGCGGCGCTTTATCATTGAAGGCGGCTTAGTGTCGATTTACAGCGGCTTTTTGATTTTATTTCAGCTGGTGGATTCCTTTTTTGTCAAAAATTATCTGGTGGTGGCGGGCCTCAGCGAAGAAGCCGCCAAAATTGCCAAGGGCGTTTATGATCGGGGGCAGCCGTTGGTGCAACTAGGCTTGGTGGTGGCTACGGCTTTGAGTGCGACTTTCTTGCCGCCTTTGACCAAGAGCTTTTTAACCCGCAATCAACAGCAGTTTCAAAAAAATGCCACAATTTATCTGCGGCTGACCGCTAGTTTGGCTTTGGCGGCGACCTTAGGATTAGTGCTGTTGGCACCATTTATCAACTATGCCCTCTTTAAAGATTTGGTCGGCAATCCAACCTTGATTGTCTTTGACTTGGCGGTGGGGCTGATGGCTTTGATTCAGACGTATCAAAGTATCACCCAAAGTCAAAATATTTTCCGTAAACCACTGCGGGGGGCGCTTTTGGGATTTTTTACGAAACTTTTGACAACCGGCCTCTTAACCTATACTCTTGGTACTGTAGGAGCCAGTCTGTCGACAATTTTAGGCCTCTTGGTGACATTGGTCTACCTGATTCGACTCCTGCCGCCAGAAATCAATCAGTTTTGGCGCAAACAGCAGTTTAATCGTAAATTATACCGCTGCTTGGCGGTGATGACAGCAGTCATTTTCATTCTGTATGGCGTGATTTTGATTAGCGGCTTATACACTCATCGAAGTCAGGCCCTTTGGTGGTCACTGATAGGGGTTGCTCTTGGCGCTAGTGCCTTTGTGATTACAGCAATTCGAGTCCGGCTGTTTACCATTCGGGAATGGCTGATGTTTCCTTTCGGGGAAAAAATATTAAGATTTGTTCAAAGATGGGAGAAAAAATAAATGCGTTTAGATAAATTTTTAAAAATTTCGAGAATTATTAAAAGACGGTCGGTGGCAAAAGAAGTTGCCGATAAAGGCCGGATTCAAGTCAACGGCAAGCTGGCGAAATCCTCCAGTGATGTTAAGGTTGGCGATGAATTAAAGGTTCAATTCGGCAATAAAATTTTGGCTGTAAAAATTACCGAGCTGCATGAATCCACTAAAAAAGAAGACGCAGCGAAAATGTATACGATTTTATCTGAAGAACGGGTCAATTCCTCAGAGAATTAGGTTAGACAAGGTTCTGAGATGTTGGTATAATAAAACGAACTTAGAAAGGCTGAGGGGATTAACTTGAGTAAAGACGATAAAATTACAAAACTCACCAATGACTATACAAAAGAACAATACGCACAATTTCAAAAACAGCGTCGCCAAGTCGTTTTCAAGCGCCGCCGCTTATTTTTCATCTGTCTAGTGGCCATTGGCGTCTTTGCCTTTATGGGTTATAACGTTTACGGTAATTATCAGAAATTGGCAAATTTAGAAGATATCAAGTCTGAAGCTGAAGTCGAGGCCCAAACTGCGACGGATAAAGTAGCTGACCTGCAGACTGATGTTGGCCTTTTACAAGACGATCAATACGTGCTGAAATTAGCCCGCGACAGGCTCTTTTATTCAAGGGAAGGCGAATCGGTCTATGTACTGCCTAGCGGAACTACTGAATCCAGCGATGCTGCCACAGATAGTAGTCAAACCACCGAGGACTCAGGTACAAACGCGAGTGACGACACCGCCGCTCAGTAAAAGCAATAATTAATTTATATAAATTAGTAACAATAAATTAGGAGGAACATTTTTAGATGTCAATCGAAGTAGGAGCTAAGTTACAAGGAAAAGTGTCAGGTATTACCAATTTTGGTGCTTTTATTGATTTAGGAGGCGGCAAAACTGGTCTGGTTCATATCAGTGAAGTTTCTAATGGGTATGTTAAAGATATTCATGATGTATTAACAGTTGGTGATGAAGTAACGGTTAAAGTTACCTCAGTCGGAAATGATGGGAAAATTGGTCTTTCGATTCGTCAAACACAGGAACAACCGGCCGATGCCAAACCCGAGGTGAAAAAAGAATTTCGTCCTCGTCCTCCACAAAAGAAAAGCTTCAGTAAACCTGCCGGTAACAGCGGCGGTAAAGATGATTTTGACACTTTGATGAGCTCTTTTCTTAAAGACAGTGATGATCGCCTTTCCTCTTTAAGAAGAAATACCGAAGGCAAACGTGGTGGCCGTGGTGGCCGTCGCAATTAATTAGATGTAAAAAAGAGGCTGTGACATTAGGTGTAACAGAGTAGAAATTTCCAAAGACTAGTTGGCAGATGCCAATTAAATAGTATGAATTTGCGCAAAGTCCAACTAAGGTGATGCGCACGTTCAAGCTGCTGCGGGATTTTAACTGTTAACATGACTAATGCCACAGCCTCTTTTCTTGATTTTAGCAAAGGAGGTCCGCAAAATGGCGGCAGCAAATCTATTTGCCGAATTTCAAAAGCAATATCAAAGGTCTTGGCAGCAGGAAAAAATTTTAGTAGCCGTTTCCGGCGGAGTCGATTCAATTGTCCTATTGAATTTGTTACAAAGGCTAGGACCAGCTGGAAATTTTCAACTGGCCGTCGCCCATGTCAATCACAATTTGCGGGCAGAATCTGTGATGGAAGCTGATTATTTACGGAAATTTTGTCAGCAAGCGGGGCTGGCCTTTTACGAAGCCAGCTGGCAGGAAGTCCCCGCCAGCGGTTTTGAAGCGGCTGCTCGGGAATTTCGTTATCAATTTTTTGCAGAAACGATGCGACAAAATGATGTTTCGCTGTTGATGACGGCCCATCACGGAGATGACCTTGCTGAAACAATTCTGATGAAGTTAATTCGTGGTGGTCATCTGGAAAATTTTGTGGGCATTTCTCCAAGGCAGCCCTTTGCAAACGGGCAACTAGTGCGACCGCTCTTGTCTTTTACAAAAGCAGGGCTGAGAGCATATGCCGCTGAGCAGCAGCTGGACTATTTTGAAGATGCCAGCAATCAAAGTTTACTCTATCAGCGCAACCGGCTGCGGCAACAGGTCTTGCCGTTATTAATTGAAGAAAACCCCCGGACCGTGGCTCATCTGGCGGAATTTTCAACTAAACTGGCAGCCGCTAATCAACTGGTAGTAGAGGAGATGACCCAGCTCTATCAAAAGCTGGTCCAAAAGCAGACAAATCCTGTCAGTTATCAGCTAAATTTAACGGATTTTTTGGCTTATTCACAGCCGCATCAAGAACTTTTTTGGGATTACTTTTTTGAACGAGTCCGCAGTGAAACTGGAGTGGTCGGGAAAAACAGCCAACTCAATCAAGTGAAAGAGCTGTTGGAAAATTCTCAGGCTCCACAATGGCAGGTGGACTTTGCTGATGGTTGGCAGCTGCGGCGGCGCTATCAACAACTAATTTTTGAAAAGTCTATTTCAAACGAAACCATTGAAACAACTGAAATTGTCAAAGCTCTGCCGCTTCCAGAAAAAGGTGTTTTTATTAATGAAACTAGCTGGTTGGCGATTTTCCCAACAGAACAGCCAGTTCCAATCCCTGAAAAGGCTCAAGAATGGCCAGCTTGGCGGCGGGAATTTAGTTATCCAAAAAACAGCAAATTCTTTTACCGCTCCCGTCAGGCGGGGGATTTCATCCAGTTATCGTCAGAAATGCACAAAAAAATTCGCCGCTATTTTATCGATGAAAAAATCCCGGCTGAAAAGCGGGCGGAAGCTTTAGTGATTTTATCTGATGAAGAGCAGATTTTGGCGCTTGTTCCCCACCTGCTTTCCTATTTGAGTATTGCTCCAGAAACTGATACAATACACTACACATTGCTTTATCGAGCAAAAAATTTATGATGTTAACCTGCTAAAAAAATAGTTCGTTTTTTAAATCAATAAGGAGGATTTACTAGAGAATGTTAGAAAAAGACATTGAAAAAGTTTTGATTACCAGAGAGGAGATTCAAGCCCGCTGTGCTGAACTGGGACAAGTTTTGACAGCTGAATATGCCGGTAAAAGTCCTTTAATCGTCGGTGTTTTAAAGGGTGCTGTGCCTTTTATGGCGGATATTATTCGGGAAATTGACGGCCACTTGGAAATTGATTTCATGGATGTTTCCAGCTATGGAGCGGCTACGGTTTCTTCTGGAGAAGTCAAAATTGTTAAAGATTTGGACACAAATGTAGAAGGTCGGGACCTGTTGATTGTCGAAGATATTATCGACAGCGGGCGGACGTTGGCGTATCTGGTGGATTTGTTTAAATACCGCAAAGCCAACTCTGTGAAAATTGTGACATTGTTGGATAAACCAGAGGGTCGCGTGGTGGATATTCAAGCTGATTATGTCGGCTTTGACGTGCCAAATGAATTTGTGGTGGGCTACGGCTTAGACTACGCAGAAAATTATCGCAACCTGCCTTATGTCGGCGTATTAAAACCTGAAGTTTATCAAACAAATTAGTGCCTTTTTCCCTGTGAGTTATGTTACAATTGAATGGTCAGAATTGATTAAAAAAATTAAAGTAAAATTCTTATAGTCATGGGAGGGCGAATATGAACAAAAAAGGTAATGGTATGATGAAAAATACCTTATATTATGTCCTCGTAATCTTAGCGATGGTGATGGTTGTCTATTTTATTTTCGGCAACAATTCTTCCCAATCAACAGATATCGAGTACTCAACATTTAAGCAACAACTTGAAGATGGAGAAATTGAATCCTTCTCAATCCAACCGGCTAACGGTGTGTATCGCATTACTGGTGAATACACTAGTTCGCAAACGGTTGACAATTCTGGTGGCTTAGCAATTTTAGGCTCCACCAGCAGTTCTACTACAAGCTTTACCACGATTGTACTGCCAAATGATTCGACTTTAAATGAAGTCTTAAATCTGGCAACAGACAATGATGTCGACACAACGGTCCGGGAAGAATCCTCCAGCGGTGTCTGGGTGTCTCTATTAATCAGCTTCCTACCAATTGTTTTCTTATTATTCATCTTCTATATGATGATGAGTCAACAAGGCGGCGGTTCTGGTGGCGGTGGCGGCCGAGTGATGAGCTTTGGTAAATCAAAAGCCAAAGAGGCCGACAAAAAAGCCAATCGGGTGCGTTTCTCTGACGTAGCCGGTGCCGAAGAAGAAAAACAAGAACTAGTTGAAGTTGTGGAATTTCTAAAAGATCCCCGTCGCTTCGTTGAACTAGGTGCCAGAATTCCAGCAGGGGTACTGTTAGAGGGTCCTCCAGGAACTGGTAAAACTTTACTTGCTAAAGCCGTTGCTGGTGAAGCCGGCGTACCATTCTACTCGATTTCTGGTTCAGACTTCGTGGAAATGTTCGTTGGGGTCGGTGCTAGCCGAGTGCGGGATTTATTTGAAACTGCTAAGAAAAATGCACCTGCGATTATCTTTATCGATGAAATCGATGCTGTTGGTCGTCAACGGGGCGCTGGTATGGGGGGCGGACACGATGAACGTGAACAAACCTTGAACCAATTGCTAGTTGAAATGGATGGTTTTGATGGTAACGAAGGTGTTATCGTGATTGCCGCAACAAACCGTTCTGATGTCTTAGACCCTGCGTTATTACGTCCAGGTCGTTTTGACCGCCAAATTTTAGTTGGCCGTCCTGACGTTAAAGGCCGTGAAGCGATTCTAAAAGTTCACGCTAGAAACAAACCTTTAGCTGATGATGTTGATTTGAAGGTTGTAGCCCAACAAACACCAGGCTTTGCCGGTGCGGATTTGGAAAACGTCTTGAATGAAGCAGCTTTAGTAGCGGCTCGCCGCAACAAGAAGAAAATTGATGCCTCTGATATCGATGAAGCAGAAGACCGGGTAATTGCCGGACCTGCTAAAAAAGATCGGGTAATCAACAAAAAAGAACGGGAAATGGTGGCCTATCACGAAGCCGGTCATACGATTGTCGGTTTAGTCTTAAGCCGGGCCCGGGTTGTCCATAAAGTAACGATTATTCCTCGTGGCCGCGCTGGCGGTTACATGATTGCTTTACCAAAAGAAGACCAATTCTTAATGACCAAAGAAGATATGTTTGAACAAATCGTTGGTTTACTCGGTGGTCGGACGGCAGAAGAAATCGTCTTCGGCGTTCAATCAACTGGTGCCTCTAATGACTTTGAACAAGCTACTTCATTGGCCCGCAGCATGGTTACTGAATACGGTATGAGCGATCGCTTAGGACCAGTTCAGTATGAAGGCAATCACCAAGTCTTCGTCGGCCGTGATTATGGTCAAACTAAGGCTTACTCTGAACAAGTTGCCTTTGAAATCGACCAAGAAGTCCGCAAGATTTTAGTGGAAGCCCATGATAAAGCTCGGGAAATTATTGAAACGAACCGAGACAAACACAAACTGATTGCCCAAAAATTATTAGAATTTGAAACCCTTGATGCTAAGGCAATCAAATCATTATATGAAGAAGGCAAGATGCCGGATGATGCTGCTAGCAGCGATTTCCCAAGCGAAAAAGCGCAAACCTTTGAAGAAGCGAAACGTGCTTTAGAAGAAAAAGATGCGCAAAAGCAAGCCGAAGAAAAACGTGATTTTGAAGCTGCCAAACAAGAGCTTCACGAGGAAACGGAGGAAGTTAAATTAGAGGCTGACCAAGAAAGTCATAAAGTCTCTGAAGAAATTTCTGAAGAAAAAGCAGACAAAAAAGATGACGACGATCATGATGATTCAGATTATGACCGTAACAACTTTGAAGACCGCTACAAATAAGCACAAATTGAAAACCACCTGCAAAATATTGATTTTGCGGGTGGTTTTTTTGACAACTTAAAATGTGGTAACATTACCTTTATTAAAGGAGGCCAGCCATGTTCACCTATCAAAAATTTACTAGCCAAGCCCCTGCCTATCAACAGGCCTTGGCACTAAGAGACAAACTCCTACGTCAGCCGCTTGGAAAATCCATTTATGATGAGGACCTACTGATTGAAGCAAATAATGATTTCTACGGAGTTTTTATTAAAGAGCAGCTGATTGGCACAGTCAGCTGGTTTAAAGTGACTGAGCAAACTGCGCATTTGACGGCATTTGCGGTGGCGGAAGCTTATCAGCAGCGGGGCTTAGGTAGCTGTTTATTAGATTTTTTAGTTGCTGATTTGCTGGAGCGAGGTTTCCAGCTGATTGAAGTGACTGAGCAAACTGCGCATTTGACAGCATTTGCGGTGGCGGAAGCTTATCAGCAGCGGGGCTTAGGTAGCTGTTTACTAGATTTTTAGTTGGTGATTTGCTGGAGCGAGGTTTCCAGCTGATTGAAGTGGACGCTCGCCAGACTGCACTGGAATTTTATCAGAAAAATGGTTTTCAAAAAATTAGCGGGCCGGTGGGGAATGTCACCGGAGCCATCGACTTTCAAATGGTGCGCAGATTAGCTTAAAAAGCACATGCTGCGGGGAACAAAATGAGTGAAGTTGTTTTCTCATTAGCAAGAAATTGTTATACTATTTAAAAGAGGTGAAGCTCATGGCGACGCTTTCAGATGTTGCAAAGAAAGCTAATGTATCGAAGATGACCGTTTCCCGGGTAATTAATCACCCGGATCAAGTGACGGATGAGTTAAAGGAACTTGTGTTTCAAGCGATGAAGGAGCTGGATTATCAGCCGAATATTGCGGCAAAGGCGCTAGTATCAAAGCGTTCGCAGATTATTAAGCTGCTGATTTTAGAAGAAATTGACACAACAGAGCCTTATTACATGAATTTATTGATGGGGATTGCCGAAGCAGTCGGCAAGGCCCATTATTCCCTGCAGTTGGTGACAGAATCCGGCTTTGACATCGGAGCTAGTGATGGCTATATTATTACCGGCTTTCGGGACACAGATTTCCAGTGGATGAGTCAATTGGACAAGCCGGTGGTACTTTTCGGTGAAAATCATTATGGCTATGATTTTGTCGACAGCGACAATCGCTACGGCACTAATTTGACGACCCATCATGCTTTAGAAGTCGGTTATCAAAATATTATTTACATCGGCATTGATATCGATGAGGCCTTTGAGCACTCTCGAGAGGCCGGCTATCTCAATGCCATGAAAAAACATCAGCTGCCAACGGAAATCCAACGCTTTAAAAATCGGTCGACAATGTCGCAAAATTATATTGAGGACAATTGGCCTTTTCCGAAAAATACTTGCTTTGTCTGCAGTTCCGACCGTTTGGCGTTAGGGATTGAGCGGGGAATTTTAAATTGCGGCGGCGATGTGCCAGAGGATTACGGGATTATCGGCTTTGACGGCGTCTTTTTAGATCAGGTCAGTTCGCCGAAACTGACCACTGCTAAACAGGCCATCATCAAAATGGGCGAGGTCTGCGGCGAACTGCTGATGAAAAAAATTGCTGAAGACGGAGCCAATCAAGGCAGCCGAATTTTCCTGCCGGAATTGATTGTTAGGGAGTCTACTCGGCAACCGGCAGCAAAGGTAAAAAAATAACGAAAAGTTTAGACTAAACAAAAGAGCGTCCTCCCAAAGTAGTGTAATGGCTAACTTTTGGAGGGCGTTTTTTGCTAAGAAGGATTGACCAGAACTGTGAGCTCTGAGTGGAAGTAATTCCTCGTTATCAACTAAAAAGAGTCTCAATCTAACTATTTTTTTGTTGTTGCTAATCTTCAAAATCAGTTGTTCACAAAAAATCCTTATATCAAAGTGGATTAACTAGAAAACCAGACATTTTTAGAAAAAAGTGTTGATTATCACGTAACGTAATAATGCATTATACTGATAAGGAGGTGAATTCTATGTCAAAATATACAACTGGTGAAATAGCAAAGCTTTGTAATGTATCTACTCGAACTATTCAGTTTTATGATGAAAAAAAGATTCTTATCCCTACTGAAGTCTCTAGTAGTGGTCGTAGATTTTATACAGATGATGATGTGAAGAAATTGCAATGGATTTGTTTGTTAAAATCGCTAGGATTAAAACTATCAAGTATTAAAGAAATTTTATCTAGTGATTATGCAGTAAATACTCTACTTCTAATTATCAATGAGCAATACAACCAATTGTCTGAAGAAATTCAAGAAAAAGAAGTTCAACTTCAAGCGATCGAAAGCATAAAACTGACAGTACAACATAGTGAAACGATTCCAACAGAACTACTCAAAGACATA
Organism: Enterococcus sp. LJL90; assembly: GCF_056924355.1. Taxonomy (NCBI): domain Bacteria; kingdom Bacillati; phylum Bacillota; class Bacilli; order Lactobacillales; family Enterococcaceae; genus Enterococcus; species Enterococcus sp. LJL90. The sequence goes on from NZ_JBXPBQ010000005.1 coordinate 288,458, forward strand.
GAATATATCATGGAAAATGCAAAAAAATTGAAAGAAACGCATACTGTTATGATTGTCGCTGGTTTAATTGCGGGTTTGATTGAATTTTCTACTTTGGCAATTGGAATAGCAAAAGGAGAGTGGGCACCTTTTTTTATTGGATTTTTCTTTGCTATTTTGATAGGCATATGGACTACGTGGTACTACACAAAAACGATAAATTATATATGCCCTAACTGCAATACTATTTTTAAACCTTCATTATATTCCTTTATATTTGCCAAACACACATTCAAGACAAGAAGACTGAAGTGTCCGAAGTGTCAGCATACATCTTATTGTGTTGAAACGACAGATTCTATCACCGTAGGGCATCAAAATAAAAGTTAGGTTCAATCAAAACTCAAGTCATAGGGATTTTCTATCACGAATGAAAAATATAATAATGTCAGTCAAGAAAGGAATCCCGCCAACTCTCATTTAGCGGGTATTTACTTCCTAATAGTAATCAAGGCGAAGTATTCTTCTGGAACATACTTTCCCAGCACTTCAGCCTTTACCCAATAAAAATGCTCTTGCCAATTCCTTTCGTAATCTGATTTTTTATTCTACTTTTAATAAGCTTTTGAATTAAAAAAATTTTCTAACTTAGTTAAGCTTCCAAGTAAATTTCGGCTAGTCAGTTTTTGTTACCGGTAACAAACAGGAATTGATTGAGCTGGCGGGCAAGATTCGCTATCATGAAAGTGCATTCTAAACTTGACTTGGAGGAAACGTTTTATGAATACAGCAGCTTTATATCACCGCCCTGAAAGTGAATTTGCTTATCTTTATACACCGGATAAAATGCGGATTCGTCTGCGGACTGGGCGCCAAGATGCCCGCAAAGTCGCCTTAATCAAAGGCGACCCTTATCAAATTGACAGCGACCGCTGGTATTTGGATAAAACACCAATGGCTAAGCTTCTCAGCACTGACCTGCACGATTATTGGGAGATTGAAGTCGGCGCTGAATTTCGCCGGTTGCAATATGGCTTTTATGTGGAGGGCTATGATGGGCTAGAACTTTTATGTTGTGATCAAGGGGTTTACCCTTATACGGAAGAAAATTTGGCCAATGCTAATTTTTATTTTCGGATGCCTTATTTCCAAGAGATTGACCGCTTTAAAGCACCGGCATGGGTCAAGGATACGGTGTGGTATCAAATTTTTCCAGAGCGTTTTGCGAACGGCAATCCTAAAAATGACCCAGAAGGTACGTTACCTTGGGGCAGCAAATTACCGGATCGTGAGGACTTTTTCGGTGGGGACTTGCAGGGGGTGTTGGACCACTTGGATTATCTGAGTGATTTGGGGATTACCGGCATATATTTCTGTCCGATTTTTAGAGCGACTTCCAATCATAAATACGATACGATTGATTATTTTGAAATTGATCCGGATTTTGGCGACAAAAAATTGTTTAAGAAATTAGTTGATGAGGCCCATAAACGAGGCATGCGGATTATGCTGGATGCCGTTTTCAATCACATGGGAGATTTTTCACCCCAATGGCAGGATGTTATTAAAAATGGTGAAAAGTCTAAATACAAAGACTGGTTCCACATTCATAATTTCCCGGTGGACGATTATCAGATGACAGACTTGCCGGAAACGGCGGCCAATTTGAATTACGACACCTTTGCCTTTACGCCGCATATGCCAAAGCTGAACACTGCCAATAAAGAAGTTCAGAAATATCTGCTGGATATTGCCGGCTATTGGATTCGCGAGTTTGATATTGACGGCTGGCGCCTAGATGTTGCCAATGAAGTAGACCATCATTTTTGGAAATTATTCCACACTGAAGTGACCGATTTGAAAAAGGACTTCTATATTTTAGGCGAAATCTGGCACTCTTCCCAAAGCTGGCTACAGGGGGATGAATTCCATGCCGTGATGAACTACGCTTTCACCGACAATATCAAAGATTTCTTTTTTGAAAAGAAATTCTCGGCGGCTAAAATGGTCAGCGGGTTGAATCAGCAGCAACTTTTGTATCGAGACCAAGCCAATGAAGTCACTTTTAACCTCTTGGATTCCCACGATACAGCCCGAGTTTTAACTTTGAGTCAAGGAAACAAGGAGCTGACGAAGGCGGCTTTGGCCTTTATGTTTTTACAAAAAGGCTCGCCTTGTATTTATTACGGAACTGAGATTGGGATGGAGGGAGCTGATGATCCCGATTGCCGCCGCTGTATGATTTGGGAGCCGGAAAATCAAGATTTAGACATGTTGGCCTTTACGAAAAAATTGATTGCCCTTAGAAAAGAGTACAGCGATTTAATAATTTATGGTCAACTTGATTGGCTGCAGGCTGATGAAGATAGCGACAGTGTCATCTTCCGCAAGCGTTATGGTAATCAAGAGTTGGTCGCCTCCTTTAATGAGAGTGAAGAAACCCTGCCGCTTTTTGATTCAGAGCAGGTTTTATTAGATCAAGGCTTATACACCGCAGAGCACGGCGAACAGTTTTTAAAACAGCACGGCTTTAGCATTAGTCTTAAAACAATTGAAGCGTAACAAAATCCTGTTACCGGTAACAGAGAGAAAACGGTTGCAAAAGTTATTTTTCCTCAGCATAATAAACGTGTAAACAAAACACATTTAGGGGGAAATAAAACATGAAAAGCTATAAAAAATTTGGTCTTGGGTTAGTGGCTGCCAGTGCAGCATTAACATTAGCAGCGTGTGGCGGCGGTTCTGACAATTCGACAGCCGATAGCGGCAGCAGTGCTAGCGGTGGATCAGATGACAATACGTTAACGGTCTCTGTCGACAAAGGCTATGTGGATTATATCAATGAAATCAAAGGCGCCTTTGAAGATGAAAACGGTGTAACAATTGAAGTCATCGAAAAAGACATGTTTGACCAATTGGACGCTTTGGCATTAGATGGACCTGCTGGCAAAGCGCCAGACGTGATGATGTCTGCTTACGACCGGATCGGCGGCTTAGCTCAACAAGGCCATTTAGCTGAAGTGACTTTAGGTAATGCTGACGATTACGATGAAACTGACCAAGCACAAGTGACGGTGGACGATAAAGTTTATGGGGCGCCAGCCATTATTGAAACATTGGTTCTTTATTATAATAAAGACCTGATTGATGCGGCACCAACTAGCTTTACTGAATTAGAAGCTTTAGCAGAAGATTCTCGTTTTGATTTTGCTTCTGAATCAGGCAAAAATACTGGCTTCTTAGCAAAATGGACTGACTTCTACTATTCATATGGTTTGATGGCCGGCTATGGCGGATACATCTTCGGTGAAGACGGTACAGACACGAGCGACATTGGTTTGAATAACAGCGGAGCAGTTGAAGGTATCACTTATGCAACTGACTGGTTCCAAAATGTATGGCCACAAGGGATGCAAGATATCACAAGTGCCGGCGACTTTGTTACTAACCAATTTACTTCTGGTGCCGCAGCAGCAATTATCGATGGCCCTTGGCAAGCTGCCACTTATACCGATGCTGGCGTGAACTTTGGGATTGCTAAGATTCCGACATTAGCTAACGGTGAAGATTATCAAGCCTTTGGTGGTGGTAAAGGCTGGGTTGTCAGCAATTACTCTACTCATAAAGACACAGCACAAGAATTCTTAGACTATTTAACAAATCAAGAAAATCAAGAAAAATTATACGAAGACACCCAAGAAATTCCAGCGAACCAAGCAGCTCGGGAAACAGCTAGTGCTGCCGGCAACGAATTGACAACTGCCGTAATTGAGCAATATGCAAGTGCGCAACCAATGCCGAATATTCCTGAAATGGCTGAAGTTTGGACGGGTGAAGAAAACATGATGTTTGAAGCGGCTTCAGGCACAAAAACACCTCAAGAAGCTGCTGACGATGCAGTTCAAACCATTAAAGATGCGATTGAACAAAAATATTAAGCCGCTTAACGGATAATTTTTAAAGCAGACAGCTAAACAATGCAAGATAAGGGGCTGTGACCTAAACAATCGCCAATCAAAAATAGCCGAACTATATTTGATGAACGCTCCGCATTGTCACTGGGAAGTGACAGGACGACTTCTCGATAGTTCGGTTATTTTATTGTTAAAAGGCAGGTCGCAGCACTTATTTTTTAGAAAAGAGGGATGGTTCTGTGGAAACAACACATAGTGTCAATAAAGCAACCTTGTTATCACTGATTCCAGGTTTAGGGCAGTTTTACAATAAGCAAAAAAGCAAGGCGCTGATCTTTTTCGCAATTTTTATCGCCTTTGCTGCAGAAATGGTTTTAGTCGGCTTCCAGACCTTCGCTAATCTAATTTCACTGGGAAGCACGCCGATGGTCGATCACTCGCTATTCTTGATGATTCGCGGCGTCTTACAATTAATCATCACTGCAATCTTTTTATTCTTCTATTTCATTAATATCTATGATGCCCGCAAAGTCGCAAAATTATGGCAGAGTGGTCACAAGGTCAATACGACGTTTAAAGAAATTTTCTTAAATGTTACAGATAAAGGCTTTCCTTATCTTTTAACCTTACCGGCCTATGCTTTAATGACTTTTACGATTATTTTTCCAGTGCTGGTTACCTTATTTATGGCCTTCACCAATTATGATTTCCGCCATATTCCACCGGCTAATTTAATCGACTGGGTCGGCATCAAAAACTTTGTCGATATTTTCTTCTTAAGCACGTATCGCAAACCCTTCGTGGCGGTCTTTACCTGGACGATTATCTGGACCGTTTGTGCCACCACCCTGCAAATTGCTTTGGGAATTTTGACAGCAGTGGTAGCCAATCAAAAATTCATCAAATTCAAACGGGTTTTCGGAGTAATCTTCTTGCTACCGTGGGCAGTTCCGGCCTTTATCACGATTATGAGTTTCTCCAATATTTTCAACGATAGTATCGGGGCGATTAACACCCAAGTTATTCCCTTTTTAAATAATCTGCCTTTTGTCGATATCGGAGCGATTTCTTGGAAAACCGATCCCAATTGGACTAAGGTTGCGATTATTATGATTCAGGGCTGGCTAGGCTTCCCGTATATTTATGTGATGGTCACCGGGATTTTGCAGTCGATTTCAGAAGACTTGTATGAAGCAGCTAGAATTGACGGGGCGAATGCTTGGCAACGTTTCAGCAATATTACCTTGCCGGCAATTTTCTTAGTGGCAGCCCCAACCTTTGTCACCCAATATACCGGTAACTTTAATAATTTCTCAATGATTTACCTCTTTAATAATGGTGGCCCCGGCAGTGTCGGCGGCGGTGCCGGTTCGACAGATATCCTGATATCTTGGATTTACAAACTGACCACCGGACAATCACCGCAATACTCATTGGCGTCAGCCATCACCTTGATTATTTCGGCCATCGTTATCACAGTGTCGTTAATTGTCTTTAAACGAACGAACGCCTTTAATATGGAAGGAGAGTAGACCATGAATAAATACAAATTCAAAAAGATGCTGCCGAAAATTTTCACCTATCTCTTTCTGATTTTGCTTTCGGTGATAATTATCTATCCGCTTTTGATTACGGCTAGTACCGCTTTTAAATCAGGGAACATTGCCTCCTTCTCATTGGATTTCAATTCTGAGTGGACGTTGACCAATTTTGAGCGGCTCTTTACCGAAACCCTTTATGGCACTTGGTATAAAAATACTTTGATTATTGCGATATCTGCCATGATTGTCCAAGTGGCGATTGTTACACTGGCGGGGTATACTTATAGTCGTTACCGCTTTGCCGGTAAGAAATTCAGTCTGATTTTATTTTTAGTCATTCAAATGGTGCCGACAATGGCAGCCTTGACGGCCTTTTATGTAATGGCCTTCTTATTGGATGCTTTAGACCGCTATTGGTTCTTGACGATGATTTACATCGGCGGCGGGATTCCGATGAATACTTGGCTGATGAAGGGTTATTTTGATACCGTACCGATTGACTTGGATGAGTCGGCGGAATTAGACGGCGCCGGACATATCCGAATATTTGCCCAAATCGTGTTGCCATTAGTACGGCCGATGATTGCCGTGCAAGCGTTGTGGGCCTTTATGGGACCATTTGGCGAATTTATGTTGGCCCGCTTCTTATTGCGGACTCCAGAAAATCAAACGGTTGCCGTAGGATTACAAACTTTTATCAGCGATGTCACCAATCAAAGAGTGTCGCTATTTGCGGCGGGAGCCATTTTAATTGCCCTGCCGATTTCAATCCTTTTCTTCTTCCTGCAAAAACATTTTGTCACCGGCTTAACTTCTGGAGGAACCAAAGGCTAATTATTTTTTGAAAGGATGTTGAAACTTGAAAGCTGAACAGTTTCCGATTAATTATTTTAGCGGTATCGCTTCACCAAGAAAAATCTTTTTAGGCAGGAAAAATTTCAGTTGGTTTCAACTGATTTTCATCTATATCTTTTTAAATGCTTTATTATTGATTCCGGTCACTTTAAATTTGGCCACCAGCTATCAGTTTTCTTTAGCGGATTCACTGCCGGAGGTCGCAGCTCTCTTAGATGACCAGACCGCGGTCGCCTTTTCTGAGTTGCCAATTGAAAACGGCGAATTAGAGACCAGTGAGTCAACTATTTTAAATCAAAGCGCAGACGGAATTGTCGGCGTCAATTTAACTGAGGCAGAGCTGGCGGGGCAAACGACAGTTGTTAATTTTACCCCGACTACTTGGCAGATTACAGGTTTACAGGGGGAGCGGGAATACAGCTTTGAGCTGTATTACACCGATAGTTTAAATCCTAGTCAAGCTACTAGCGGTGCAGCATTGCAAAAGCTGCTGGGCCAGCAATTTTTTGCCAATCAGCGGCTACCGATTATTATCAGCGCTCTATTGGCCACCGGATTTCTGCTATTTGTGATGAATTTGTTCTTAGTTTTGGGGAGCGCCTTTTTCCTTTGGCTCACCAAAAAGAGCAGCTTTTCCTCCATCGGCTCCTTTAAAGAAAGCCTGAGCATCATCATTCAATGTCTTGGCTTAGGCACGATTTTAGCCTTTGTTTTTGGGCTGATTTACTATGACGTGACCATGATGATTGCCGTTCAAATGCTGACGATGATTATTTTGCTTTTTGCAATTTACATCCGCACCAAATTTAAAGACCAGAAAGTGAGTGGAGAAAATGTATAAAAGGTTGTTTGAAATTGATCCTTGGAAAATAGCGACCCATCAATTAGATGTGGAAAATAAACGTTTAATGGAAAGTTTAACCTCCATCGGCAATGGCTATATGGGGATGCGGGGCATGTTTGAAGAAACTTATTCGGGAGAAACTCATCCCGGCACGTATTTAGCCGGCGTCTGGTTTCCCGATAAAACCCGGGTCGGCTGGTGGAAAAACGGCTATCCGGATTATTTCGGCAAAGTCATCAATGCCACTAATTTTATCGGCATGGAAATCGTTATCGACGGCACCGAGGTTGATTTAGCGCAGGGAGCTTATGAAGAGTTTTACACCGAATTGGATATGCGCAACGGTGTCTTAAAACGTAGCTATCTCTATCAGCAAGGAGATGCCAAAGTCAAATTGACCTTTGAACGCTTTGTCAGCATTGTCACCAAGGAGCTGGCCTTTGTCAGAGTCTCGGTTGAAATTTTAGCCGGTGAACCGCTAATTGAAATTCTGTCAAAAATTGACGGCAATGTCCGCAATGAAGACAGCAATTACGAAGAAACCTTCTGGTTGGAAAAAAATCGTGGCAGTCAACCGGAATTGGCTTTTCTGACAACCGAAACGATTCCTAATAATTTTGGCACTCCGCGTTTTTCAGTGACAACTGCTATGAAAAATCAAATCTCCCGGGAAAGTCTGCGGGAATTACGCAGCAGTCCACTGCAGGTCGGCGAATGCTTCTCTGTTAACGGACAAACTGGTGACCAATTCGCCGTTGAAAAAATGGTGGCGGTCATCACCAGCCGTGACGTCGAAGAGGCCGAACAGGTCAAAGTAATTCAAAAACTTATTGATAAAAATAGCAACAAAGATTTTACTGAACATTTAGCTGAGCAGACTACCGCTTGGGGAGACCGCTGGCAACAGGCGGATGTCAAAATTGACGGCGACCCGGAAGCGCAACAGGGGATTCGCTTCAACCTTTTCCAGCTGTTTTCAACTTATTATGGAGAAGATGCTCGCTTGAATGTTGGACCAAAAGGCTTCACCGGCGAAAAATACGGTGGGGCAACCTATTGGGACACAGAAGCCTATATCGTACCGATGTATCTGTCTGTGGCAGAACCGGAAGTTAGCCGCAAATTATTGGAATATCGCTATAATCAATTGCCGGGGGCTTTTATCAATGCCCGCCGTCAAGGTTTAAAGGGTGCGCTTTATCCAATGGTGACCTTCACGGGAGTCGAGTGCCACAACGAATGGGAAATCACCTTTGAAGAAATTCACCGCAATGGTGCGGTGGCCCATGCCATTTATAATTACACCAATTACACCGGCGACACCAGCTATCTTTATAGTGATGGCATCAAGGTCTTGGTTTCGATTGCCCGCTTCTGGGCGGATCGGGTGCATTATTCTAAACGCCAGCAAAAATATATGATTCACGGCGTCACCGGACCAAATGAATATGAAAATAATGTCAATAACAACTGGTACACCAATTATATTGCCACTTGGGTCTTAAAATATGCGGCGGAAAACTATCCCAAATCTTTAGCAGCTTCGCAAAAGGAATTGGATGTTAGCCCAGAAGAGCTGAACCACTGGCAGGATATTATTGATAATATGTACTTCCCTTACAATGAAGAACTCGATGTTTATGTCCAACACGACACCTTCTTGGATAAGGATTTAATGCCCACTAGTAAACTGGATCCAGAAGACCGGCCGCTAAATCAGCATTGGTCTTGGGATAAAATTTTGCGCAGCTGCTTTATCAAGCAGGCGGACGTTTTACAGGGCATGTATTTCTTCGGTAATCAGTTTACTAGAGAAGAAAAAATGCGCAACTTTGATTTCTACGAGCCGATGACGGTCCACGAATCTTCATTGTCGCCGTGTGTGCACTCGATTTTAGCGGCAGAATTAGGCAAAGAAGAAAAAGCGATAGAGCTGTACAAGAGGACTGCTCGTCTAGACTTGGATAATTATAATAATGATACCGATGACGGCCTCCACATTACCTCAATGAGCGGCAGTTGGTTGGCGATTGTCCAAGGCTTCGCCGGCATGCGGACCTTTGATGAAGCGCTAAGCTTTAAGCCCTTCTGTCCAGCCGATTGGCAAGGCTACTCCTTTGTGATTAAATATCGGGAACGGCAAATCGAAGTGACTGTTGATCAAAGTCAAGTCACCTTGAAATTGAAGGCCGGGGCAGCATTAGACTTAAAACTTTATGACCAAGCGCTGACCTTAGATGCAGCACAACCAATTGTGACCTCAATTCAAAAAAGCGAATAGGGTTCATGTTTAGCATTAGAAAATACAAAACCGAGCTTCTCCCAAACCAGCTTGCTGGTGGAGAAGCTCGGTTTTTAACGCAACAGAATTACAGCGCGGCTTTTGACAATTTTTTTTGAATTAAATACAGCAAAAGGCCAGCCGCTATCAGGCCGATAAGTGTGCAAGCCAAGCCGCCTTCTAAGCCAAAACTACCGCCGTTTAACCAAGCAGTCTGTTGCGATAGCGTTGTCGTAAAAATCGCCGAGCTGCTGCCAAGGTCTTGTCCGCTGACGGCAAGGCCAAAAACGGGGCCCTGCATAAAATTCCAAATGGTATGGGCCGCCCCAACCACCCACAAATTCTCAGTCAGATAAAACAGCAGCGAAAAGACGAAACCAAAGAGCATCAGATTGACAAGCGAAATCATCGACATATCGGGATTCGCACCGTGGAATAATCCAAACAAAAGCGAATTGCCGACAATTGCGACCGTTGCATTTTTCCGGTGGCCGACTAGATTCATCAGATAGCCTCTAAAAAAGACTTCCTCTGTCATCCCTTGGACCATAAAACCTAAAAACAACAGGAGTATCAACAGCCAATTGGTAGACTGACTCAAGCTAATCGATGCGCTGTTGAATACGAGACACAGACCTAAGACCAGCACAAGACCAATTGCTCCCAGTAATAAGCCGGTCAAATAGTTTGCTACCAATTTTATTTTACAAATCCTAAGGCCGCTAGCGGCTGCTTGTTAAAATATTTAAAAATCAATAATAACGCAAGTAGAGGAACCGCAAAGAACAATAAATTTGGCAGTGTCGATTGGGAGAGCTCGGTTAGGCGATCAATGGCATTGGGCTGTTGGTTAACGGCGCTATAGATGACTATCGCAACGCCTAGCAGAGTGCCTGCGACCGTTTGGCCCACAAGAAAAATAAGCATGGTGCTGAAAAAAGGCAGCCACCATTTGAGACTGGCCGGCTCATCAATTAGATTCATGCTGGGAATCTTCGGTAATTTAGTAAACATAAGTCACGTCCTTTTTACAATATTTTTGATAAATCAATCAAAAAAATAAGCGATTAATAAAATAAATTGTAGGAATTATGATTAATTTATCAACTTCAATATTATTGTACCTTCTTGATAAGGAATTATGCACTAACAAGTTTGTTAGGGGTTTTAATACGAAGTGAATCAATTATTTGGTATATGATTCGAGATATATATTTATAAAGTGAGGTTTATTAACAAAAAAAGAACTAATTCTGTTGCTCTTTTATAAAACGCTTGCATTCTAAAAAATATATGATATTATAAGATTAAATTGAGAGGGTAGTTACTGATAAGCAGGCTATACCTTAGGAAGTATGCATGTGATTACATGTCTATTTGTTAAGGTGTGGGCTGCTTTTTTCTGGAGGTGATTCTTATTTGAAAATCAAAAAGATTTTAAATAATAACGCGGTTTTGGTCAGCAAAGATCGTAAAGATTATATTTGGATTGGTGCTGGTCTGGGATTTCAGAAAAAACCGGGTCAACTTGCTGATGAAAGTAAAATTGAGAAAACTTTTATTTTAGAACAGAAAAATGCGTTTAATCGATTGGTCACAATTATGGAAGAAATTCCCAATGAATATGTAGTGTTGGCAGATGAAATTATATCTTTGAGTAAAAAAGAGTTATCGATGGAACTCAGTGAGACGTTGTATGCTTCACTTACAGATCATTTGTATAATCTGAAACGAATGTACCAGCAAGGGATTATTATTCCAAATCATATTTCTTGGGAATTAAAGAGGTTTTATCCTAAAGAATTTGATTTGGGAAAAAAGGCCTTGCAGCTGATTTCTGAAACGCTAAACTTTATCCCCGCTGAAGATGAGGCAGGAAATATTGCAATGCATTTGATTAATGCACAGGTTGCAGATGATTTCAGTGGAGTGGATGGAGTTCAAGAAGAGTCACAAAAAATCCGTGATATTATTGCTTTAATAAGAATGCATAATAAAATTGAAATTGATGAAGAGAGTTTCGCTTTTGACCGTTTTGTGACTCACCTGCGATTTTTTTTCAGAAGAATCAAAAATGGTCACACTTCTAAAAGCAAGAATCCCTTGCTCAACCATATTAAAGAACAATATGGTGCAGCATATGCAAGCATGCTTCTAATAGAAAAATATCTAAACATTGAATTTGATGATGATGAGAAATTATACCTCTCGTTACATATTCAAAAAATAATTGAGAACGGTTAAGGTTGTTACTGGTCAAGCAGGCAAGACTAACAAAGCGTAAAGCTTTTTTAGTCTTGCTTTTTTTATAGCCAAGAAAGGATGAAGATGATGAAATATGAAAAATTGAGTCAGGAAATTTTGGAGAATGTTGGTGGAAAGGATAATATCACAGGTTTAACCCATTGTATTACTCGTTTAAGATTCAAACTCAAAGATGAATCTAAGGCAAATACAACGGCCATTGAAAATCTCTCTGGGGTTGTGACGGTTGTCAAAAGCGCTGGTCAATATCAGGTTGTTATTGGCAATCATGTACCAGAAGTTTATCAAGATTTTATCGTTGTAAGTGGTCTTACTCCAGAAAATAATTCCAGTGAAACTGATAAACCCAAAGGGATTTTGAATATTTTTATTGATACTGTTTCTGGAATTTTTATACCTTTAATTGGTGTTTTAATGGCAGCAGGGATGACGAAAGGAATGCTAGCGCTACTAACAGCTTTTGATTTATTATCGAAGACTTCTGGAACGTATCAAATTTTAAATGCTGCTGGAGATGCTTTCTTCTACTTCTTCCCAATCTTTCTTGGGTACACAGCTTCAAAAAAATTCGGCGGCAAACCATTTTTAGGTGCAGCGATAGGTGCTGCCCTAGTGTATCCAGCAATTGTTGGAATTTCCTCCTCGGCTGAACCATTGTATACCTTGTTTTCTGGTAGTTTGATTGAATCGCCAGTTTATATTACTTTTTTAGGTATGCCGGTGATTTTAATGAGCTATGGATCAAGCGTGATTCCAATCGTGATGGCGACTTATGTAGCAGCAAAAATTGAAAAATTCTTAAGTAAAATCATTCCGTCAATGCTTAGAAGTTTCTTTGTGACGTTTATCACGCTAATTGTAACTGTTCCCCTAGCCTTTTTAATTATTGGACCTATCACAACATGGGCTGGTCTATTGTTAGGTGAAGGATTAGCTAGTGTATACGCTCTAAGCCCAGTAGTTGCTGGTATCATTATTGGTGGGGTATGGCAAATTTTTATTATGTTTGGCTTACATTGGGGCTTCATTCCAATTGCTTTGAATAATTATGCTACACTTGGATATGATGTCATCATGATGGCTGGATTGGCAACGCCTTTAGCGATGGCGGGAGTTACTTTAGGAATTTTCTTAAAAACAAAGAGCTCGAAATTAAAAGAGATTGCATTTCCAGCATTCTTGTCCGCAGTTTTTGGTATTACTGAACCGGCTTTATATGGTGTAACCTTACCTCGTAAAAAAGCTTTCTATGCAACATCATTTGCAGTGGCAGTAGCTGGTGGCATCATGGGGCTTTTTAATACTCGAGTCTTCATTAATGGTGGTACTGGAATCTTTGCCTTACCTCGTTTTATTAATCCAGAAGCAGGTATCGACAATAGCTTTATCGGGTTTGCCATCGCCTCAGCCACAGCCTTTTTGATTGGTTTAGGATTAGCATTAACAATTGCCTATAATCCTAAACAAGATGAACCTGAGGGGGAACCGGCAAAAGATTTAAATATTGAAATTAGCAAAAATCGAACTATTGATTTGAAAAGTCCGATTCAAGGAGAAGTAATTTCATTGAAGGACGCTGCCGACACCGCCTTTTCTTCTGGTTTGCTGGGAAAAGGGGTCGCCATTATTCCTGAAAAAGGCGAAATTGTGGCTCCTGCTGATGGTGTGGTGACGGCTTTGTTCCCAACAAAACATGCAATTGGCATTACAACTGATTCGGGGATTGAAGTCCTAATACACGTTGGGATGGATACTGTGAATTTAGAGGGTAGATATTTCGACGCTTTGGTAAAGCAAGGGGATCGAGTTAAAGAAGGCGAGTTATTGTTGACTTTTGATAAAGAAAAAATTATCGAAGCAGGGTACTCAATCGTAACCCCTGTAGTTATTTCAAATACAAATGACTTTTTAGATGTCTTGGAAACAAAAAGCGGAAAAACCAATTTCAGTGACGCACTGTTGACAGTTATCTCATAATTGATGGAGGCTACTATGAAAAAAAATATCTTTTTATTTGTTGCAGATCAAATGCGTTGTGATTCCCAAGGACACATGGGGAATCCCGCAGCAATCACACCGAACTTAGATGATTTAGTTACAGAGGGTGTATCCTTTGAAAATGCATATTGTCAAAATCCGGTGTGCGTACCATCTCGAAACAGTTTTCTAACTGGCTTTTATCCCCATGTCAATGGGCATCGGACAATGCATTTTTTGCAAAGAGAAGATGAGCCAAATATTTTAAAAGAAATGAAACAAAATGGCTATGAGGTCATCTGGATTGGCCGCAATGATATTGTGCCAGGAGATCGTGCAAAAACTGAATATTGCGATGCTTATTTCGACGGGGTGCATGATGAAAACTTGCGGGATGCTACAGATAATACCTTCAATCCTTCTGCCGAAAAAAACGAAGCTACTAACGAGCTCTATAAAGAAATGCTATCAGGAGATACCTACTACTCATTTTTCTTAGGAAAATTACCTGACGGTGAAGGCTATGGAAAAACGGATTGGAATTGTGTTCGAAAAGCCTTAGATTATATTGATCAAAGATCAAAGCAAGGCAGTGATAAGCCATTCTTTGTTTATTGTACGATTTCGTTTCCACATCCGCCTTATGGATGTGAAGACCCGTGGTATTCTAGTATTGACCGGGATAGCTTGTCCCCTCGACGTCCTAATATTAAGGATATCCCTAATAAAGCCAGCATGCTGTATGGCATCAATTCTAAACAAGGATTGAATGGCTGGAGTGAAGAACGCTTTGATGAGTTAAGAGCGACTTATTTAGCGATGGTTTCGCGTTTCGATTATCAGTTGGGTCTGATTAAAGATAAACTTAAAGAAACTAATCTTTATGAGGATACAAATTTAATTGTCTTCAGTGACCATGGTGATTACACGGGTGACTATACAATTACTGAAAAAGTCCAAAATTGTTTTGAAGATCCAATCACGAATGTGCCGTTTTTGATTAAGCCGGCTAAAGGGATTGAAGTGCATCCCCGCAAAACTAAAGCACAGATGGAGTTATTGGATTTACCAGCCACATTAGCAGATTTAGGTGGTTTTGAATTATCTTATACTCAATTCGGTCAATCTGTTCTCCATGTTTTAAAAGGGGATGAAAAACATAAGGAAGCTGTTTTTTGTGAGGGTGGCCGTATCCATGGTGAAACACAGGCGATGGAGTTAGGTCACGGACCAGAATCTCCTTATTGGCCAAGATTATCAACCCAATATAGTGAAGGTCCTGAGCATACGAAAGCTGTTATGTGCAAAATTGATAATTATAAATATATCATGCGTTTATATGAAAAAGATGAGTTGTATGATCTAACTTTAGATCCTATGGAGATTGATAATCTTGCTGTAAAACCAGAATATCAAAAGTTAGTTCAAGAGATGAAAAACAGAGTAACGCAGTTTTATATAGAAACTACAGATTTTGTCCCTAAAAAAAGGGACAAACGGTAAATAAACTAAAGGAGTCATTATATGAAACATATTTCAGTATTAATCAAACCAGCTTCTTCTCTGTGTAATATTCGATGTAAATATTGCTTCTATGCTAATGTCAGCTCATTAAGAGAAGTTCGATCTTACGGGAAAATGAGTGCTGAAGTTTCAAAAAAAATGATTGCTAATATCTATGCAGATTTAGAAGATGGTGACGAGTTGACGTTGGCTTTTCAAGGAGGAGAGCCAACGCTGGCCGGTCTTAGTTATTACCGAAATATTGTCAATTTAGTTCAACAGCATCAAAAACAAGTCCATGTTCAATACGCTATCCAAACAAACGGCTTAGTAATCAATGAGCGTTGGTGCGAATTTTTGAAGGAGAATAATTTTTTAGTCGGTTTATCAATTGACGGACATAAAAGTTATCATGATCTAAATCGTGTCGATGCCAAACAAAGAGGAACTTTTTCTAAAGTGTTGGCGACTAAGCAATTATTTGATGATTTTGAAATCGAGTATAACGTTCTTTGTGTGTTAACCAATCCGCTAGCAAAAGAGGCAAAAAAAGTTTTTCAGTTTCTAAAAGACCAACATATTCAATATGTACAATTTATTCCATGTCTGGATGACTTAGACGCTGAAAGTAGGAGTAAGTTTGCCCTAACACCCAAACGTTTTGCTAGTTTTTATCATCAAATATTGAAATTTTGGTTAGAGGATTTAAGAAACGGGAACTATCTGAGTATTAAATTGTTTGAGGATTTATTAAATTTGTTTGTGAAACGACAGCTGAGTGCCTGTGGTATGTTAGGGAATTGTCAAGTGCAGTATGTGATTGAGGCTGATGGGAGTGTCTACCCCTGCGATTTTTACGTATTAGATGAATACCGCATGGGCTATATTCAAGAGGAATCCTTACGAAGTCTGTTTGAAAAAGAAGTTGCAGTAGATTTTTTATGTTCAAGAAAAAAATTACCTGAGATGTGCAACAGCTGCCCCTTCTTTAAAGCCTGCCGTGGCGGTTGTAAAAGAATGGCAGATGCAATCTATGTTGAGGAAAGTTATTGCGGCTATCAGAATTTACTAAAAGAATTTGTACCACAAATTGATGACATATTGGAATTATTGCGAAGGAGAACTGCATGATTGGGCTAATTTATTTTTTTGTTATTGTTTTAGCTAATTCTGTTGGGGCAATTTCCGGTATGGGTGGTGGCGTGATAATTAAACCAGTTCTGGATTTTATCGGTGCAGATTCGGTATCAGCGATATCGTTTTATTCCACGGTGGCTGTATTTACTATGTCCGTTGTCTCGACGGCTAAGCAATTAAAAAGCGGTTTGAGATTTCAATGGCGGATTATTTTAGGTATTTCAGCTGGCGCAATTATTGGAGGGATTTTTGGGAATCTAGCTTTGGAGGAGCTTCTGAAGATTTTTGGAGCTGATCAGCCAGTCAAAATGATTCAGATAATAATTACTCTACTGACTTTAGCCTTTGCCTTTTTCTATACCAAATACCCAGTCGTAAGATTAAAGCTATTAAAAGACTGTTATTATCTCTTCTGTGGTCTACTCTTAGGTTTTTTAGCAAGTTTACTAGGAATTGGCGGAGGACCAATCAATGTATCTTTAATTATGCTGATGTTCAGTTTGCCTATAAAAGAGGCCACGGTCTATTCAATTGGAACAATTTTTTTCTCTCAACTGGCTAAGTTAACGACAATTGCCATTAGTGGTAATTTTTTTAATTATGATTTGAGTCGTTTATATTTCGTTATTCCAGCAGCAATTTTAGGTGGTTGGCTAGGGTCAAAACTCAGTGGTATGATTACAGCTGAAAGTATCACCAAAGTTTTTCAAGCGGTGATTGTGTTGGTTATGGTAATCAATGTCTATAATGGACTGCAAATCATCTTTTAATTTAGGAAGCTCTAGACAAAATATTTTTTTGTTTAGAGCCTTTTTTGAAGGATAAAGATTTAATGATTATCTTAGAGACTGTTAAGATTGACTTATTTGATTTAAGAACAATTAAGATACATTTGAAATCCAAGCCCAACTAAGCCCCAACAATCTTCTTTCAATCAAGAAAAGTTGAAATATTTTCTGAAGGCTAGTATTATGCAAGAATGAATGCAACTCAAGAGGAGAAAAAGCGATGACAGAAGATTATTTAGTAAAAGCCTTATGCTATGACGGATTTGTGCGGGCCTATGCAGTGAAGGCGACAGAGGCTGTAGCAGAAGCTCAGCGCCGCCATGATACTTGGCATACCGCTTCGGCAGCTTTAGGCCGCACGATGGTCGGCGCCCTTTTATTAGGCGCGACTCTCAAGGGTGACGATAAATTAACCGTAAAAATTCAAGGGGATGGACCGGCTGGTGCGATAGTTGTCGACAGCAATGGCCACGGCGATGTCAAAGGCTATATTAAAAATCCCCACATCAGTCTGCCGGCTAATCCTCAAGGAAAATTGGATGTTAAAGGGGCTGTCGGAACAGAGGGCATGTTCGTGGTAATTAAAGATTTAGGGCTGAAGGAACCTTTTTCTGGTCAAACACCGATTGTCTCCGGTGAAATTGGCGAAGATTTCACCTATTACTTAGCAGTTTCTGAGCAAATTCCTTCAGCGGTGGGCCTGAGCGTTTTGGTGGACACTGATGACAGCATTAAGACAGCTGGCGGCTTTTTGATTCAAATCATGCCGGGGGCCGATGAAGCCATCATTGATAAAATTGAACAGCAATTACAGCAAACTCCTATAATCTCAAAATTGTTAGATGAAGGTCAAACGCCGGAGGAAATATTACAAGGGCTAGTTGGAACTGAACAATTAGAAATTTTAGAAAAAATGCCGGTTCAGTTTAAATGTGACTGCTCCAAGGAAAAATTTGCTTCGGCAATTATTGCCTTAGGACCAGATGAGATTCAGCAGATGATTGACGAGGACCACGGCGCTGAAGCCGTCTGCGCATTTTGCAACAACAAATACTACTACGATGAAGCCGACCTTCAAGCCTTGAAGGCCGAAGCGCTAGGAGAATAATATGTCTGCATTAAATCAAAGCTGGAAAATCGGCGATGTTGAAATCCCCAATCGAGTGGTCGTGGCTCCGATGGCGGGCATCACCAACGCCGCCTTTCGCGTTACCGTCAAAGAGTTCGGTGCTGGCCTTGTGGTGATGGAAATGATTAGCGATCAAGGGATTCATTTCCGCAACAAAAAAACCTTGGAAATGCTCTACATTGATGAAACGGAACATCCTTTAAGCGTGCAGATTTTTGGCGGCTCCAAGGAGAGCTTGGTGGAGGCGGCAAGCTTCGTCCAAGAAAATACCACCGCAGATATCATTGACATTAACATGGGCTGTCCCGTCAACAAAGTGATTAAAGCCGAAGCCGGTGCCAAATGGCTACTGGATCCCAATAAGGTTTACGAAATGGTCGAGGCGGTTGCCGTCGCCGTCGATATCCCCGTGACGGTTAAGATGCGCACTGGCTGGGATGAAGACCACGTCTTTGCAGTGGAAAATGCCCTGGCTGCCCAATCAGCGGGAGCGGCGGCGATTGCGATGCACGGCCGCACTCGAGTTCAAATGTACGAAGGCCATGCCAATTGGAAAATTTTAAAAGAAGTCAAAGAGCATTTAACGATACCCTTTATGGGCAACGGGGATGTCCGCACCCCAGAAGACGCCAAACGCATGTTAGAAGAAGTCGGCGCAGATGGGGTGATGATTGGCCGAGCTGCGCTAGGCAATCCTTGGATGATTCACCGCACCCAGCAGTATCTGGAAACCGGTGTGCTGATGCCAGAACCTAGTCCGCGGGAAAAGATTGCCACGGCGAAATTGCACTTGAGCCGGCTAGTCGCTTTAAAAGGTGAGAAGGTCGCTTGTCGAGAATTCCGTCAGCACGCAGCCTACTATCTAAAAGGTGTTTCCCGGGCTGCCAAAGTCAAGGCGGCGATTAATCAGACAGAAAATGAAGCGACAATTGCTGGTTTGCTGGATGATTTAGTGGATAAATTGGAGAGTAGAGAGAAAATTACTAGCATCTAATATGTAGCAAAACTCTTTGCAAACTGCGCCTTCTTGCTCTTTAAAATAGAAGAGCCGTCTAGTAGTAGTCGGTCCAGCCAAATACAAAATAAAATTCTTGAAATTTTTATTTGAAAAAAGACGCAACAGTTCCACCAACTTTCTTCTATAGAAAGAAACCTGCTGTAAAATATTTGACTGCGACTTCCGCAAAGGGGCCGCAGTTTTTTATTTTTTAAGGAAAAGAATTTCAACTTGCATTTTCTGTTCTTCATTGGCATTATAGGGAAGAGACATCAAGAACGGAGGAAACAGAGTGACAGAGGAACAACAAAACAGTCAACAAGAACTAAATGATCAAATGCTGGTCAGACGTCAAAAGATGGAAGAACTACAAGCAGAAGGCATTGATCCCTTTGGCAAGCGTTTTGACCGTACCCATAATTCAAAAGAGCTGCATGAATTATTCGACCAACGCACCAAAGAAGAACTTGCTGAAATGAATTTATCCAGCAGCGTTGCTGGTCGAATGATGACCAAACGGGGCAAAGGCAAGGTCGGCTTTGCGCATTTGCAAGACCGGGAAGGCCAAATTCAAATCTATGTCCGCAAAGATGAAGTCGGCGATGAAGCCTATGAAATTTTTAAACACAGCGACTTAGGAGATTTCTTCGGCGTTACCGGACAAATTATGAAAACCGACATGGGGGAAGTTTCGATTAAAGCTAGAGAAATTACTCTGCTTTCTAAAGCCTTACGCCCACTACCAGATAAATATCACGGCTTAACGAATATTGAACAGCGCTATCGTCAACGCTACTTAGATTTAATCAGTAATCGTGACAGCTTTGACCGCTTTATGAAACGCAGCCAGATTATCAGCGAAATCCGCCGTTACTTGGACGGCCAAGGCTATATTGAAGTTGAAACGCCAACTCTGCATAATGAAGCCGGTGGCGCTGCAGCGCGACCATTTATTACTCACCACAATGCGTTAGATATTGATTTGTACTTGCGCATCGCCCTTGAGTTGCATTTGAAACGATTAATCGTCGGCGGCATGGAAAAAGTCTACGAAATCGGCCGCGTCTTCCGTAATGAAGGTATTGATACGACCCATAATCCTGAATTCACGATGCTGGAAGCTTATACAGCTTATTTTGATTTTCAAGATGTGATGAATTTGACAGAAGGCATTATCCGCAATGCTGCTGAAAAAGTTCTTGGCACCACTAACATCACTTACAATGAAGAAGCGGTTGATTTGGGAGCTCCTTTCAAACGTATTCACATGGTCGATGCCATAAAAGAGCAAACCGGCGTTGATTTCTGGAAGGAAATGACAGTGGCAGAAGCACGGGCTTTAGCGAAGGAACATAACGTGGCAATCACCGATGCTATGGAAGTCGGCCATATTCTCAATGAATTTTTTGAAACCTTTGTTGAAGATACTCTGCGTCAACCAACATTTGTTTACGGACATCCAGTCGAGGTTTCCCCTTTGGCTAAAAAGAATCCTGAAGATCCTCGTTTCACCGATCGCTTTGAATTATTTATTGTCGGCAAAGAGTTTGCCAATGCCTTTACCGAATTAAATGACCCAATCGACCAAAGAGGCCGTTTTGAAGAGCAGGAAAAAGAGCGGGAGCAAGGAAACGATGAGGCCCATGGAGTGGATGAAGATTTCCTAGAAGCACTGGAATACGGCATGCCGCCAACCGGAGGCCTAGGTATCGGAATTGATCGTCTAGTAATGTTGTTAACCGATGCTCAATCTATCCGCGATGTCCTATTATTCCCGACGATGAGATAAATTAGAAAACAACGCATACCCTTCTGATAAATTTATTTATCAGAAGGGTATTTTTTTATAGAAGGTCATTTTATGTCCCAATTACAAAAGAAAAATGAAGATATTTAACAACTTTGATTTTTTTGAGATTTTTTAAACTTTTTTCACTTTTTTTGTTGACGGAGATTGCTTCCCATGATAAACTAACGAAGTTGCTTGAGACGACGGTCAAACATTAGTCATACCAATGCTTACCGGATTTTCAAGAAATATTTTCAGCGCTGTGTATCCAACGACAAATTTTAAATTATTAAAAAATAAATTAAAAAAAGTTGTTGACAATCAGTTGAAAAGCTGATAAGATATAAAAGTTGCTGAAACAACAGATTCACTTCTTTTAAGAAGCTGAATCGCAACATGTAGATCTTTGAAAACTGAACAAAGCAAACGAACCAATGTGTAGGGCGTTCTTGATATTCAAGAACAAAATAAACATTGCAAGCAAAAGCTAGCAAACAATTAATGAGCTAACAATCGCAAGATTGTGCAAAC
>NZ_JBXPBQ010000006.1:0-238045 GCF_056924355.1 Enterococcus sp. LJL90
GTTTGCACAATCTTGCGATTGTTAGCTCATTAATTGTTTGCTAGCTTTTGCTTGCAATGTTTATTTTGTTCTTGAATATCAAGAACGCCCTACACATTGGTTCGTTTGCTTTGTTCAGTTTTCAAAGGTCAACTTGTTGCAATTCAGCTTCTCGAAAGAAGTGAATCTGTTGTTTCAGCAACTTTTATATCTTATCAGCTTTTCAACTGATTGTCAACAATTTTTCAAAAAGTTTTTTTAGAAAAGTTTTGTTGCTAGCTTGTGAATTTTTTTGAAGTTTTGTTATCTTAAACTCCTCATCCTCAAGCGACTTTGTTAGTCTATCATGCCTTTATAGATTCGTCAACAAGAATTTTTAAATTTCTCAAACGAATTATTTCTTTCACAAGGACAAGATAAAATATACCAATCTTACAGCAAGAATGCAAGAGATAAATCACGCTTTTTGCTATTTTTTTTATTATCGGAACGCTCTCTTTAATTCCTTCAAGATTGTTCGGAAATTGAACTAAAAGAAGCCAAAATTTCTCCTCAAAAACTTCGATATTTTGCAAATAAAAAAAGGATTCAAAACTACAGCTCTGAATCCTCTTAAGATATCTGTTATTTTACAACAAGTGGTAATGTAATTCTAAAAATTGTACCATGACCTACTGAGCTATCGACCGAAATTGTTCCCTTATAATTCTCAACAAGTTGTTTGGCGATTGATAAACCTAATCCGTTTCCGCCCTTAGTCCGAGCTCGAGCTTTATCTACTCGGTAAAAGCGGTTGAAGATTTTCTTTAAATCTTCTTCTGTAATTCCTTCACCAAAATCTTGAATAGCTAACTCAAAAGCAGTGCTATTGCGGGAAATTGAAATATGCACTTCTTTGCGATTCGTTGAGTATTTGACAGCATTATCCAAAATGATAATGATTAACTGTTCAAAATGATTGCGATAGATTTTAACATCGACTTCTTCATGTAAATCGTCATCTAGAGTAAAGGTAAATTCTGGATACAATATTTTGAAGTTATTAAAAACTTGATAGATAACTTCTTTGGCTTTAGAAGTTTCGTTTTTGTAAAGAATTTCCGATTGCTGTGCTCGAGACAAATCGAGCATCTCCTGAACGAGAGTCTTCATCCGACTAATTTCTTGGAGGCTTGCTAGAATGGATTCTTGCAGAATTTCTGGATCATCTTTTCCCCAGCGGTTCAGCATACTTAAATGACCTTCGATGACCGCCACTGGTGTCCTGAGTTCATGGGAAACATCCTCTACGAATTGTTTTTGACTTTCAATATAGAGTTTCATCCGGTCGAGCATTTCATTGAAATTCTCTGAGATATCAGCGAGTTCATCATTGGTCTTGATTTCGGGCATCCGTGCATCGGATTCTGGATCATTACGGATAATTTCCATCGTATTCCTGAGAACTTTTAAAGGTTTCAAAAAGTAACTGGAGAGCAAAAAGCCTAAAAAGCTGGATAGAATTAGTGAAATGATTTCTAAAACAACTAAGGTCAGCAACAAGCGTTCACGAATTTCGTAAAAGCTGCTGAGGCTATAAAAGATTTGGGCATAGCCAACTACTTGATTGGTTGTGACGGAACGAATCGGCTCAACTGAAAGCAGGCCGGTTTCATTACTGATGGTGGTGATGTCTGCTTCTTTGACATCTGTTCCGGCGAAATCTTGTGTGGCTGCCTGCGTTTGGAAAATCGGTTCCTCTGACAAATCAAAGATTGTCAGATTCAAGTCTTCCTGACCTAATTCACTGTATAACCCATCAATTTCATAAACAGTCTGATCGTTGGAATTATCGGTTACCTCATCGGCAGAGTTAAACAAATAGGTCACAACCGAACTTGTCGATAATTCTTGATCTGCTTGAGCTAGACGAGCTACTGTATCAGTCATGGTTGTTTCAGCGTTGGCCTGCTCCCTCGACGCCATCAGGCTGACGGTCCGTTGATAGGTAATAACAGCAAAAATTGTAAAAACAACGAATATAAAGAAAGAACTTGCCAAGGCCCACTTGACAGTCAAAGAGGGCCCCTTCAGTTCTACTTGTTTTCTATTTATCATGAACGCATCACATAGCCTGTTCCCCGTACAGTTTGGATATAGCTTTCTTCTCCGGGAACATCAATTTTATTTCTAAGGTAACGGATATAAACATCGACAACGTTTGTCTCAACTTCTGTTTCATAACCCCAGACTTTGTTTAATAAAACATCTCGAGCTAAAACAACATTAATGTTTTCCATTAAAGTTAACAGTAGTTCATACTCACGTTTCGTCAATTCGATAATCTCTTCACCACGACGCACCACTCGATTTTCCTTTTCAATCGTCAAATCACGGTAGGTTAATGTCGTTTGCTTAGCGATATTTTTATCGCCTTCAATGTCAATTCGGCGCAATAAGGCTCTTAAGCGTGCCAGCAGCTCTTCAATAGCGAAGGGCTTAACGATGTAATCATCTGCACCGTGATCTAAACCAGAAACCCGGTCAATCACCGAATCACGGGCCGTCATCATAATAATGGGTGTGTTTTTCACCTGACGTACCCGTCGGCAAACTTCTAAGCCGTTCAATTCAGGCAACATTAAATCTAGCAAGATAGCATCCCATTCTTCCTCAAGGGCAGCTTCTAAGCCAGTCCGTCCATTGTAATGAACTTCCGTTGTGTAGCCTTCATGCTTTAACTCCAATTCAACAAAGCGAGCCAAGTTCTTTTCATCTTCAATGATTAGAATACTACTCATTCAATTTTCCTTTCTTCGCTAACATTCTCTTCTGCGAATTATTCTTCGTGGTACCAGCTATAATGATAAATGCCTTCTTTGTCTGTCCGTTCATAGGTGTGGGCGCCAAAGTAATCCCGTTGTGCTTGAATTAAGTTGGCCGGTAAACGTTCTGCCCGGTATGAATCAAAATAAGCAATCGCTGCTGAGAAAGTTGGTGCAGGAATACCGGCTTGAACGGCAATCGCTACAACATCTCTGACAGCTTGTTGGTATTTCGCGGTAATTTCCATGAAATAGTCATCCAACAATAAATTCTTCAAATCCGCATCTTTGTCATAGGCGTCGGTAATGCGTTGCAAGAAGCGGGCTCGAATAATACAACCAGCGCGCCAAATTTTTGCGATTTCGCCAAATGGTAAGTCCCAATCGTATTCTTTGGAAGCGACACGTAATTGCGCAAATCCTTGGGCATAGCTCATGATTTTACTAAAGTATAAAGCTTCGCGAATTTTTTCAATTAATTCCGTTTTGTCCCCAGCGTAATTATATGGCGCTGGTTTCGGTAAGACTTTGCTAGCTTCTACCCGTTCTTCTTTATAGGCTGAAATATAGCGGGCAAAAACAGACTCAGTAATCAATGATAATGGCACGCCTAAGTCTAAAGCATCTTGACTGGTCCATTTACCAGTGCCTTTATTCCCTGCAGCATCTAAAATAACGTCCACAATTGGTTTGCCGGTGCCTTCATCATCTTTGCGGGTTAAAATATCCGCCGTGATTTCAATTAGATACGAATCCAATTCGCCTTTGTTCCATTCGCTGAAAATATCCGCCATTTCTGAAACAGATAAGCCTAGAATATTTTGCATTAAATCATAAGATTCAGCGATTAATTGCATGTCGCCGTATTCGATCCCATTATGAACCATTTTGACATAATGACCGGCACCGTTTGCGCCGATATAGGTCACACATGGTGCGCCGTCTTCTGCTTTAGCCGAAATTTCTTCTAAAATTGGCGCCACTAAATCATAAGCTTCTTTTTGGCCGCCAGGCATGATAGAAGGGCCCTCCAAGGCACCTTTTTCACCACCAGAAACGCCGGTGCCGATAAAGTTGATGCCAGAATTAGCTAACTCTTCATTGCGGCGAATCGTATCTTTAAAGTAGGTGTTCCCACCATCGATTAAAACGTCTCCTTTGTCTAGGTGAGGCAATAACGATTGGATAGTTGCGTCTGTTCCAGCACCAGCTTTGACCATTAATAAAATGCGACGAGGTGTTTCTAATGAGTTCACGAATTCTTCTACAGTAAATGCAGCGTGTAGATTTTTATCCGGATGTTCAGCGATCACTTCTTCGGTTTTAGAACCCGTCCGGTTATAGATAGCGACAGAGTATCCGCGGCTTTCGATGTTCAGTGCTAGGTTTTTACCCATGACGGCCATGCCGACAACACCGATTTGTTGTTTTGTCATTTTGGTACCTCCTAAAAAAATGGGAATTCTCCCTAATCTCTCTCATTATATCCTAAGAAATTAATAATTGAAACAAAATAGTATTTGTTTGTGAAAAAAACTAAATAACATCCGTCATAAGAAAACCCCGAGACTCCATGGTTAGTCTCGGGGTTTTCGACATTTCAAAAATGTCTTATGCTTCTTCTTTAGTCATAACGTCTTTTCCGTCATAGTAGCCACAATTTGAGCATACATGATGGCTTTTCTTCATTTCACCACAATTAGGACATTCATTTAAACCGTTAATGATTAATTTGTAATGAGTACGACGTTTTGCTTTTTTCGCTTTAGAAGTTTTACGAGCTGGTACTGCCATTGACAAACACCTCCTTTATAAATTTTTGCAGAAAAATCCTGCAAATTTATTCCAATCTAGCGTTTATTTCGAATCATCGTCAGAGAATAATTCTGAAAGTTTAGCTAGACGAGGATCAAGCTGATCTGCTGCTTGTTCTTGTTGTAGAAGATAGTCCTCTTCAGACATCACTTGCCAACCATCACCCTCAGGTAATTTGTCCGCATGCTCCTCTGCCTCCGTCAAAACCCGTGTGGGGATTGCCAAGAGTAGATTGTCTTCAATTGATTCATCTAGATCAATTGAATCCTTGTCTAAGATGATAATCTCTTCTTCAGGAATCAAATCCTCTCGCCGATTGTACTGTTCTGGTGTCATGAATACTTCATCCACCGTAAAGTCCATGGGCAAGACTACTGGTTCCAAAGAACGCGTCGAAGGTATTGTGATAACTGTCTGCACCCGATAATGAATAATATAGGCGGCTTTATCAACAGTTAAAATTCCTTCCACAACAACTGGTTCCAAATCTAAAATGGAGCCATCACGTTTGATTAAATTTTGCTTTAAATCAAGAGTTTCGGAAAATTCTAAAGGTGTTTCCTGATATTTCCGAAGTTCTAATAATGACCATTTCATCTTCTCACCTCTACACAACAAAAGCTATTATACAGGGCTTAAAAACCTTTGTCAATGAAATTTTCTTGACACCTTTTCATTTTGACTTTTTGCCGCTTTTTGCTAAAAACAGTAGGCAAATTGGCTAGGATATTTTATAGTAATGCTATAGAAAAGAAGGTGTTTACTATGGAAATCATTTCATTTGAAAATGTTTCACTGATTCGGGAGCAGCATAAATTACTATCTGAAATTAATTGGCAGATGCAGGAAAAGGAAAACTGGGGTATCTTAGGGCTGAACGGCACCGGCAAAACTTTGCTTCTGCAGCTAATCACCGGCAGTCTCTGGCCCTCTAAAGGCCGTTTGGAGGTTTTAGGCGAAGTCTTTGGCCACACTTCAATTCCAGAGCTGCAAAAACGGATTGGCTGGGTTTCGACTGCATTGCAATATCGGATTCATGAATCCGAAACCGCTGAAAGAATCGTGTTATCAGGAAAATTTGCCAGTATTGGTATCTACCAAAAATATTCCGTTGAAGACATGGAGCGAGCTAAAAACATTTTACTTTCCTTTGATGCCAAGAGATTAATTGGGCGTCCTTATAAACTACTGTCTCAAGGGGAACGGCAAATTGTCTTAATTAGCCGCGCTCTAATGGCGGACCCAGAGCTGTTAATTTTAGACGAGCCCTGCAACGGACTAGATCTCTTCGCTAGAGAAGAACTGTTAGCACGCATTGACCGCTTAGCTGCTGAAAAAAATTCACCAGCTCTATTGTTTGTCACCCATCACACGGAGGAGCTTTTGCCGACCTTTGATCACCTTTTGATGATTCGCGATGGTCAAATTTTTGCTCAGGGTCAAAGAAAAACCTTATTTACTAAGGAAAATCTATCGGACTTTTATCAAAAGCCGATTCGTTTTCAAGAGATTACACCTGAACGGCTAATGGTGTTGCCGGGATAAAGTGACCTTGTGACAAAACATGAGAATAAAAAGTGCAGTTACTATTGTAAATTGCATAAAGGGACCAGCAAAAATTAGCATTTTTGGCTAACTTTTGCTGGTCCCTTTATATTGCCTTCTTCTGGCTTTTCAATAAAAAAGAGGCTGTAACATTAATCTCTTTAACAGATGGAAACCCAAACCATACTTTGTTTGCGACTGTAGTCCAATAGGTTCCCGTCGCAAATTGACAATATTTAATCTTTCTTAAAAGATATTGTCCGTTAAGTTCGTTTCTGTTTTTGACTAATGTCACAACCTCTAGAGAGATTATCTTTTAGATAGCTGTTGTTTGACCACGGTAGACAATTCCACGACGAGGGTCAACGGTGATTAATTCACCATCCGCAATCAAATTGCGGGCATCTTGTGCACCAACGATAACCGGAATGTTTTTGGCAATTCCGACTACTGCTGCATGGCTTGTTAAGCCGCCTTCTTCAACAACCAAAGCTGCTGCTTTGTCGATAGCTGGCATATAATCTTTGTCAGTTGTTGGAACAACTAAGACCATTCCATCCTTCGCTTTAGCATTTGCTTCTTCAGCAGAGTTAGCAATCACTGCATTGGCAACAACTGCTTTTTCACCAACACCTTGAGCGTCTAATAATTTAGAACCGATTAATTGGATTTTCATAACGTTAGTAGTTCCACGTTCGCCAACTGGTACACCGGCTGTGATTAAGATTAAGTCGCCTTCTTCAGCAAAGCCTAAATCAACGGCTTTTTTAGCTGCTAAGTCAAACATTTCATCAGTTGTTGTTGGTTTTTCAGCAACGGTTGGGAAGACACCCCAGTTTAACATCAAACCACGTTTGGTTCTTTCATCAAAGGTAACCGCTAAAATATCAGCTTCTGGGCGATATTTTGAAATCATTTTCGCAGTATAACCAGATTCAGTCGCTGCAACGATTGTTTTAACGCCTAAGTTTTTCGCAGCACGAGCCACTGATAAACCAATTGTTTCAGTTACATCGGTTTTATCGAATTGATTGATTTGGAAAGTACCCATTTCCGATAAAGCTTGTTCAGCTTCTTCGTCAATTCTAGCCATTGTTGCAACTGCTTCAACTGGATAATCCCCATTGGCAGATTCACCAGATAACATGGTTGCGTCTGTTCCATCAAAGACCGCATTGGCAACGTCAGACGCTTCAGCGCGGGTTGGACGAGGATTTTCTTGCATTGATTCTAACATTTGTGTTGCTGTGATAACAGATTTACCAGCAAGGTTACATTTTTTGATGATGCGTTTTTGAGCCAATGGTACTAATTCAGCCGCAATTTCGACACCCATGTCACCACGAGCGACCATGATACCATCAGAAACCTTGATGATTTCATCGATATTATCAATACCTTCTTGTGATTCAATTTTAGAGAAGATTTGTACGTGATTCATATTTTTTTCTTCGATAATTTCACGAATATCTAATACGTCTTGTGCTTTACGAACAAAACTTGCAGCGATAAAGTCGATATCATTATCTAAACCAAAACGAATATCATCCGCATCTTTTTCAGTGATACCAGGTAAGCTGATTGAAACGCCTGGTGCATTGACCCCTTTTCTTGAGCCTAGCATACCAGTATTTTTCACTTCAACAACTAGTTCACGGTTAACAGCATCTTTTTCAAGAATTTGCATGTCAATCAAGCCGTCATCAAATAATACGTGACCGCCCACATGCACATCGTCAAATAAACCAGGATATGTGACAGCGATTTTTTCTTTTTTCCCTTTTAACTCAGGGTCCATTGAAATGCGAGTTTTGTCACCAGCTGTAAATTGAATATAGCCAGCACGACCGTAATCCGCTTCAGTTGTGTCTTGAACGGTAGTCCGAATTTCAGCACCTTTAGTGTCTAACAAGATGGCAACATCTTTGCCAATTGCTTTTTCAGCTTGGCGAACCATTTCCATCCGACCTAATTGTTCTTCATGATCTCCATGGGAGAAGTTGAAACGAAATACATTGGCTCCAGATTCAATCAATTGAGAAATAATTTCTACTGTGTTACTGGCTGGTCCTAAAGTGCTGACAATTTTAGTCTTTTTCATTACAGAAAAACGCTCCTCTATATTTTTTTATTTTAAATGCATTCTTTCAAGAGCAATTTAACGTTAGAAAGAAATACGTTTATTTAAATCGAATAAAGACAAATCAGGTTTATGCTTGTTGTTTTCTAAAGTATCAATAATATCGGCTGCCACGACTTTGTTTTCAAGCATGCCTACACATAAGCCGCCTTTACCTGCCATTAACAAATCAACAGCATAGGCGCCGAATTTACTAGCTAAGACGCGATCTCGTGCAGATGGTGAACCACCACGTACTACGTGACCTAAAATAGAGACCCGAGTATGGAAATCGCCATAAGCAGACAATTCTTCGGCAAATTTATTGCCCCCCATTACCCCTTCAGCCAAAATGATGAGGCAATGTTTTTTGCCGCGTTCTCGGCCGCTTTGAATACTTTTGGCAACTTCTGCCATATCAAAGTCATGTTCAGGAATGATAATTTCATCAGCCCCACCGGCCACACCTGACCACAATGCGATATCACCGGCATCGCGACCCATCACTTCAATGACGAATGTCCGGACATGAGAAGTCGCTGTATCACGAATTCTATCGACAGATTCTAAGACCGTGTTGATAGCTGTATCAAAACCAATGGTAAAATC
The DNA here is from genome assembly GCF_056924355.1 of Enterococcus sp. LJL90. NCBI lineage: Bacteria > Bacillati > Bacillota > Bacilli > Lactobacillales > Enterococcaceae > Enterococcus > Enterococcus sp. LJL90. The sequence goes on from NZ_JBXPBQ010000006.1 coordinate 8,872, forward strand.
AGTTCCAGGAATATCATTGTCAATCGTCCCTGGGATACCAATTGCTGGATAGCCGTGTTTAGTCAAAGCCATTGCTCCATGATAAGAGCCGTCACCACCGACAACTACTAAGCCTTCAATTCCGAATTTTTTTAATTGCTCGATGCCTTTTAATTGGCCTTCTTCTGTGGCAAATTCTGGATAGCGGGCAGAGTAAAGCACGGTCCCACCCCGCTGAATGATATCACCGACATCAGCAACATCCAGTTTGCGAATATCTCCAGCAACTAACCCGGCATAGCCATAGTTAATGCCATAAACTTCTAATCCTTCATAAATACCTTTACGCACCACGGCACGAATTGCCGCGTTCATTCCCGGTGCATCGCCACCGCTTGTTAAGATTCCAATGCGCTTCATTTATATGTCACCTCATTAGTTTACTTCTCAGACTGAAAACCAGTTTCTGAGTTTTTGAAAATTTGATTTTTCCACGAGACCCATTTTACCATAATCTATTAGGAAAAGTCTTGGTTAACCCCTAAAAAGTTGAAAAAAATGAAAATACTTTACTTCTAATTTGTGATATTTTTGAAAACAACATTTTCATTTCCAAGAAGATATTTCAATTGTTCGGCTGCTTCCCGGCTGTCATCCACCCAAAAAGCTTCTGCCAACTGAATTTTGCGCCCGCTACCAGAAAAGAAGACAATCACGGGAATATGTCCGCTGTGGCGCTGCAAAATCCCCTGGAGTTTTTGCAAAAATTCCTTTGTATCATTTTCAGGAATGACTTTGAGATAGGCAGTTTGGTCAGCAATCTGCCCTTCCATTTGGATAGCCGGCTGAATATTTTCCGCTAGTAACTGGAGCTCTTGATTATAGCTGCTCTCTTCAACCTTGCCTTCAATGTAATAGACTTGATTGACCTCTAAAATACCCATCACTCTACGATACAATTGGGGAAAAATAGTTACGCTGATTTCGCCTGAGCTATCATTGCCTTCAAGAAAAGCCATCAACTCGCCTTTTTTGGTGCGAATCTCCCGTAAATCCCGTAAATAATATAGAACACGATTTTTTTGACCCGCTAGACTATCGGTGATGCTTTGAATTTTTTTCGCTTTGCGTAATTTATGGAAGCCTTCTGTCGGATGGCCAGAGAGATAGATGCCTAAATAGTCCTCCTCCAAGTTAAGACGCTCAGTTAAGGTATAATCCGGCAGCTCGGCTTCTTTTAATTCCATGATACCTAATAAATCTAGACTACCGCCGCTATAAATCGTATTTTGAATTTTACTTTCCAAATTGTTCATCAATTGCTTGCGGTTAGGCTCGATTTCATCAAACACACCGATTGCCACTAATGGCCGCAGATTTTCCAGCTTAAGCCATTTATTATGGGTGCGAATTAAAAATTGATCAAAGCTGGTATAGCGTCCCGCCGCCCGCCGTTCTTCTAAAATTTCTAAAATAAAATCACGACGCAGGCCTTTTAAGCCGCTCAAGCCAAATAAAATTTTCCCTTGATCAATAATTTTAAAGCTGTAGCTGCTTTGATTGATTGAAGGAGCGATTAATTCCACGCCGTTTTTGCGGGCCTCACTGACATATTCTTTAATTTTTGCTGGATTATGCCGCACCGAATGCAATAGTGCGCCGTAAAAAGGTGCTGGATAATGAACCTTCAGATAGGCCATTTGAAATCCGACAAAGGAATAAGCAAAAGCGTGGGAACGGTTAAAGCCGTAGTTAGCAAAGCGTTCGATATAGTCATAGACTTCATTGGCTTTTGCTTCAGAATAGCTCTGCTTTATAGCCCCGCTGACAAAGAGATGCCGCTGTTCATCTAAGACATCTTTTTTCTTCTTGCTGATGGCCCGCCGTAAAATATCGGCTTGCCCCAGTGAAAAGCCCGCCATTTTTGAAGCCACCTGCATGACCTGTTCCTGATAAACCATGACGCCATAGGTATTCCCTAAAATTTCTGCTAGGCTATCGTCGGGATAGCGAATCGGCTCTTGGCCTTTTTTCCGGCGAATAAAGGTGTCAATATTTTGCATAGGACCAGGGCGATAAAGGGCATTAACAGCGGCAATATCTTCAATCCCATTAGGCTCCAGACGCCGCAAAACGTTGCGAATACCCGCTGATTCAAATTGAAAAATTCCGCTAGTAGCCCCTTTTTGAAAGAGCTCAATTGTCGGTAAATCATCTAAGGGAATTTGCTTATAGTCAAATTCAATTCCATACCCTTTTTTAATCCCTTTCAAGGTGTCATCAATAATAGAAAGATTGCGTAAGCCTAGAAAATCCATTTTTAACAGACCAATGGCTTCCACATCATTCATGGTAAATTGCGTTAATAAGATATTATCGGAACCCGTTTGCAGTGGAACCAGCTCGACTAAGTTTTGATCGCTGATAACCACGCCAGCTGCGTGAGTTGAAACGTGTCGTGGCAAGCCCTCTAATTGCATGGCGGTCTCTAAGAGCAGTTGATATTTTTCTGATTGGCCGGCTAAAGTTTGCAGCTTGTTTGAATCTTCAAGAGCAAGGGGCAAAGTAATTTTCAAGCGGTTTGGTATCGCTTGACTCCAACGATTGGCTTCGCTTTGGGATAAACCGAAGACCCGGGCCACGTCCCGCAAGACCATTTTTGCTGCCATGGTTCCGAAAGTCGCAATTTGCGCCATGTGAAAATGACCGTATTTTTCTTGAACATACTGTAAAATTTCATCCCGCTTATTATCAGGGATATCCAAATCAATATCTGGCATGGTATAACGCTCTGGATTTAAAAATCGCTCAAACAATAAATCATATTGAATCGGATCTACATCGGTAATTTCTAGTAAATATGCTACCAGTGAGCCAGCAGCCGAGCCCCGTCCTGCTCCGGTCACAATTTTATTTTGATGGGCAAAGGCCATAACATCCCAAACGATTAAAAAGTAATCGTCAAAGCCCATGGAGTGAATGATTTCTAACTCGTAATTTAATCGCTCAGTATAACGACTATCTTCGGCGGGCACACGCTTGGTTAGAGCTTGTTGACACAATTTGGCTAGATAGCTAGCAGCAGTTTCCCCTTGCGGCAATTGATAATGGGGCAGTAATTTTTGATGGAGTGGCAATTCAAACTGGCACGTAGCGACTAAATTTTCTGCGGCGATTACCGCCTCAGCAAATCCTAAACACTGATAGAGTTCGGTGATTTCAGCAGCATTCCGTAAAAATTCAGTGCCGCGAATATCGCGAAACCCATCATTCAGATTTTCCTCCAAAATTGTTCCGTCATTGATGTGCTGCATCACTTTGACGGCAAAGCTTTCATTGGCATTTAGATAGCGGACACTAGGAAAAGCGATTAGCGGCAAGCCTTGCGCTTGCAGCTCGGCTAGCCAAGCATTTTCAGTTTCTAAGTCAGGCACTTCCACAGCAAAATAAAATTGCTTGTCGCTAAACAGCTCTTGGAAAAAAGGGAGCCGATTTGCTGAGGCTTCGTTGAACCGATCATTTGTCCGTAGCTCATTGTCCGCCGGCAAAATCCCGACTAACTCGCTGAAGTTTTCCACTTGTTCTTCAAGGAATAGTGGCTTGTCATGGGTCATATTATAGGTAGAAAGTTGCAATAGCTGCTGATAACCAGCTATATTTTTGGCATAGACTACCAGTTGAAAGACTCCATCACGATCAGGAATCTGATAATCCAAGCGCAGGCCAATCACTGGCTGCAGCTGATTTTTCTGGCAGGCTTGGAAAAAATCCACCGCTGCCGTCAAAACGTTATGATCAGCAATGGCCAGAGCTTGATAGCCGCGAGCTTTGGCAGTTTCAACCAATGACTTAATTTTTAAGGTACTTTGCAATAAGGTGAAGCTGGTAGTCGTATTTAACTGAGGCAGCATTCTCGTCATCCTTTCATGAAAATTTCTAAGTTTATCTAGAGAGTTTTCTTTACTTTATTTTATAGATTGTGCTAAACTAAGCGTGAGAAAAGAGGTGCAGGTCATGCGTTATGTAGTTACCTTATTTTGGGCTTTTATCTTAGGCCAAGTGATTAGTTATATTGCCAGCTCTTTAGCGGCCACTGCCTTTGATTTTAAAATTTCGACAATTGTTTCACTGATTGCCGGTGTTATCATTATTTTAATTCGTTATGGAGCCAAACCCCACACATCTTCAAATCAATCTTAAATATAATCGAAAAACCAGTTACATGCAATCATTCGCTGTTATTAGCTAAGCCTCTGACAAAAAGGGCTTAGCTAACAGCTGGTTGCAACATGTAGCTGGTTTTTTATTATTCTTCATTTTGATGCTTAATCAAAATTTCGTTTCAATAATCCTCTAAAATTAAACAGTGATAAAATGATATTCATCAAGACAAAAGCACTGGTCACAAGAAAAACACTAGCGTAGCCTAAGGTTGAAGCAACTGTTGAGCCCACTAATGGACCTAAAACCTGACCAAAATTATTGAACATTGTATTGTAGCTATAAATCCGGCTGACTCCTTCAAAGGGGGTGATTTTGCCGATTAAAGTGTTAATCGAAGGCATCAATGCGCCGGTGGAAAAGCCAAGCAAAAAGCGCAGAGCCCCCAATTGAAATGGCGAAGTCACAAAGGCCATCGGTACAAAGCATAAGAAGGATAAAATCAAGCCGCCCAATAAAACCCGGTGGCTGCCATAGCGATCGCCTAAGCGGCCTAAAATCGGTGACGAAATCATCGCTGACACACCGGCAATCGAAACAATCAGCCCGCTGACAAATAAAATATTGTTCATATCGCCGCTTAATTGGCGAATATAAAGAGTTAAAATCGGTGTGATACTCGTGACCCCTAATTGTAAAATCAAGGTGGTGATAAACAGGCCGATTAAGATAGATTTACGATCAATCTTGGCAAATAACTCTTTGGAGGACATCATCTCGCCCTTTGGCAGCGGCTGGAAATCTTCCTTCACTAAGAAGACTGTCAGTAACGTGGTGATGGCTAACACCACTCCCGTGATGATAAAAACATTGCTCATGCCAAACCACTGGGCTAAAGCACCGCCCAAAGAAGGGCCGATTAATGAACCTGCAACGGCGCCAGTCGACAAGGTTCCCAGCGCCCAGCCGCTTTTTTCTTTAGGAGCTTGGGAGGCAATCATGGCAGTCGCATTTGGAATGTAGCCGGATAAAACTCCAGTCAAAAACCGCATGGCTAATAGCCAATAAACATCTGGTACAAAAGCTAAGGCCCCCATGGAAACGGTCATACCGGCAGCTGCCCGAATCATCATCATTTTACGGCCCCGCCGATCAGCTAAATTACCCCAAATTGGTGAGAAAATAGCGGCCGCAAAAGCTGTAACCGAAATTGCCAGACCAGAAAATAATTCCACTTGGTCGGCTGGTGTATGTAATTGTTCAATATAAACAGGAATAAAGGGCATCACCAGACTAAAACTTGCCCCCGTAAAAAAACAGCCAATCCAAGAAATCAATAAATTCTTCCGCCAATTAATCTTCATAATACCTCTTTACCACCCTTTCGTTTCTACTATACTCCTTTTTCAGCAAAAAGTAAGAATATTTTCAAAATTTCCGACGGGATTTCTTCAATTGAAAAAAACTATAGGATACAGCAAAAGGTGTCCAGCCGATTTATCGCTGGCTGTTATATCCTTTTGCCTGACCTATAGCCTTCAGAGGGTGCGGCAGCTGCTTTACAATTTTGGCTTTTCCTGGCTAAAATTATATAACACCTGCCTTTTATGAAAAAACAAAATAAATCTTGGAGGAAACTAGTTTAAGAGGGTTAAGCCATCTTTTAAGACAGCCTCGCCGTCCAATGTTTCATAATCTTCTTTTTTTATAAGCTTATAAGGAACGGCTTTATAATTTAAAAAATCCTTTAAGCGGGCAATCTCGTATTCTGATTGCGGTCCTATCATTAAGACATCGACCTTTTGATTTTGAATAATCTGCTCGGCGATAATTGCCGGTGCCGAATAGATGTGCAGATTTAAACGTTGTTCATCGGCTGCTGTCTGCATATTTTTTACCAGCAGACCTGAAGTGATACCGGCTGTACAAATCAGCAGAATGGTTTTTGCATTTGGATCGACCATGCTTTTGCCTCCTTAAGAAATTTTCCGTTTCTTGTTGTAAATGTCTAGGACAACTGCCAAGAGGAGAATCAAACCTTTAATGGCTTGTTGCCAATCGACACCGACACCAAGAATTGACATCCCATTATTTAAGACACCCATCACTAAACCACCGACGATTGCCCCCATAATAGTTCCGATACCACCAGAGGTAGAAGCACCACCGAAGTAAACGGCAGCCATCGCATCTAATTCCATTGATTGACCGGCTTGTGGTGTGGCAGCGTTCAAGCGGGCTGCTAAAATCAAACCAGCTAAAGCGGCCATCATGCTCATGTTAACAAAGACTAAGAAGGTAATTTTTTTCGTTTTAATCCCGGAAAGTTCTGCAGCTTTTTTATTGCCCCCGGTTGCATAAATCTGACGACCAGCTACGGTTTTATTAGTTAAAAATCCATAAACGGCAACAATAACTCCAAGTAAAATCAAGATAACTGGATAGCCTTGATAAGAGGCAAAGATATAAGAAACACCTAAGAAAACTACAGCTGTAAAGCCAGCTTTTAAAAGGAAGGTCGTCATCGATTCTACTTCAAATTCATTTTTACGACGGCGTTCCCGTGCCCGCCATTGATTAAAAATTAAAATAGCTGTGATAATAAAGCCGATAATCATGGAAAGGAAGTGAATATGTTCTCCCCCCATAATGTCAGGTAGATAGCCAGTTGAAATTTTTTGGAAAGCGGTTGGAAATGGTGCTAACGACTGACCACCTAAAACAACTTGTGTTAAGCCTCGGAACATTAAAAGTCCGGATAAGGTCACGATAAAGGCGGGAATCCCGACATAAGCGACCCAGAAACCTTGCCAAGCACCAATCGCTGCTCCAAGTAATAAACAAGCAGGTACGGCAATCCACGGACTCATATTATTATTAACCATCATTAAGCCGGCCATCGCACCGACAAAAGCCATCACGGAACCAACGGATAAGTCAACGTGTCCCAAGAGAACGACTAACAACATGCCAGCTGCCAAAACTAAAATATGGCTATTTTGCAAAACCAAGTTGGTAATATTTAACGGCCGCCAAAAGATTCCTTCCGTCATCACTTGAAAGGCAATTAAAAGGACAACGAGAATAATGACCATGCTATATTTACTAAAAATTTCTAAGGCTTTATCCTTTAAGGAGCTACTTTTTTTCTCTTTTAATTTATCGGTTGATTCCATTTAAACCACACTCTCTTCCAAAGTCATAAGATTCATCAGCATTTCTTGATTCGCATCCGCCCGCATTACTTCACCGGTCATGCGGCCTTCATTCATGGTGTAAATCCGATCACACATCCCTAAAATTTCCGGCAGCTCAGAAGAAATAATACAAATTCCTTTACCGGCAGCCGCCATTTCCTCAATGATGGTATAAATTTCATACTTGGCTCCCACATCAATTCCGCGGGTCGGTTCATCAAGAAACAGGATATCCGGTTCTGTCATCAGCCATTTTGACAAGACAACTTTTTGTTGGTTCCCACCACTGAGACTGCTTACTTTTTGGAAAATCGAGCTGGCTTTGGTATGCATCCGTTTGCGATATTCCACGGCATCGACAATTTCTTTTTCCTTGTCGATGACACCGCCATGACTAATTTTCCCGAGACTGGCAATCGTCGTATTTTCACGAATGTCCATCAAAAGATTTAATCCAAGTGCCTTGCGGTCTTCTGACACATAGGCTAGGCCGTTTTTAACGGCGGCCGGCACATCTTTAACTGAAATGTCTTGGCCATCTTTGATCACTTGTCCAGAAATATTGCTGCCGTATGAATGACCAAAAACACTCATGGCAAATTCTGTCCGACCAGCTCCCATCAAGCCGGCAATGCCGACAATTTCTCCTTTTCTTATATGGAAATTGATGTCTTTATTGATTACCCGTGAGCTATCGATTGGATGATGGACTGTCCAGTCTTTGACTTCAAAAAAGACTTCCCCGATATTCGGATGCCGCTCAGGATAGCGGTTCGTCAAATCCCGACCAACCATGCCTTTGATGATGCGTTCTTCAGAAATCATTGAATTTTCCAACGTTTCAATCGTTTCCCCATCCCGCAAAATGGTGATGCGGTCAGCAACACTAACGATTTCATTAAGCTTGTGGGAAATAATAATTGAAGTAATTCCCTGATTTTTAAATTCTTTGATTAGACCAAGTAGATTGGCACTTTCCTCTTCATTAAGAGCAGCCGTTGGTTCATCTAAAATCAACAGGCGTACAGATTTAGAAAAAGCTTTGGCAATTTCAACCAATTGCTGTTGACCTACACCGATTTGAGAAACTAAAATATTCGGATTAATCTTAAGTCCGACAGTCTTTAAAAGATTCTCGGTTTTCTTTTCCGTTAATTCCCAATCGATGACACCATGTTTAGCTTGTTCGTTGCCGAGAAAAATATTTTCTTTAATGGATAAATAAGGGCTTAAAGCTAATTCCTGATGAATAATCACAATCCCTTTTTCTTCACTATCTCTTAAATCTTTGAACTTACAGACTTCGCCTTCATAAATAATGTCGCCTTCATAACTGCCATAAGGATACAATCCGCTTAAGACATTCATCAACGTTGATTTGCCGGCACCATTTTCGCCGCACAAAGCATGAATTTCTCCCCGTTCAATTTTCAGATTGACATTACTTAAGGCCCTCACTCCAGAGAACTCCTTGACGATATTATTCATCTCCAGGATATAATCTGACATTGAATTCACCCTCTCTATCAAGTAGCTTGTAACTTTTTTAAGTCAACATCTGTTAAAGTAAATTTGCGCCTACGGTCCAGTAGGTCCTCGGCGCTAATCTACAACTATTTTTTTCTGAGAAATTAGCTTGTACCTCTTCATTCTCAGTTTTTACCTTGTAATTAGTTGCTCAAATCTGCTTCAGTGTAGTAACCAGTATCGATTAATTCTGCAACATAATTATCTTTGTCTACAGAAACTGGCGTTGCCAAGTAAGTTGGCACTACTTTTACACCATTGTCATAAGTTTCAGTATCGTTTACTGGCACTTCTTCATCATTAGCCAAGGCTTCAATCATGTCGATGGTATTTTCAGCAAGAACCCGAGTGTCTTTAAAGATAGTTTCAGTTTGTTCACCAGCAATAATGGATTTCACGCCGGCAATCGTTGCATCTTGACCAGTAATTACTGGTAATGGTTGATCCGCTGAACCATAACCAACCCCTTTTAAGGAAGAAATAATTCCCAAACTAATTGGATCATATGGTGACAAGACAGCGTCTAATTCTTTGTCTGTATAGTTAGCACTCAATAAATTATCCATCCGCGCTTGGGCAGTTGAACCATCCCAACGCAGGGTTGCGATTTGGTTGAAATCCGTTTGACCTGATTGGCAAACTAGTTGGCCGCTGTCAAAGTAAGGTTGGAAGACTGACATCACACCGTTGTAATTAATTAAGGCGTTGTTGTCATCTGGTGAACCACCAAATAATTCAATGTTAAATGGACCCGTGCCATTTTCTAAATCTAATTTATCTTCAATATAAGAAGCTTGTAATACCCCAACGCTAAAGTTATCGAAGGTCGCGTAGTAATCCACATATTCTGAATTCATTAACAAACGGTCATACGCAATGACAGTGATGTCTTCGTTGTGGGCTTTTTCCAATACATCGGTTAAAGCTGAGCCGTCGATGGACGCAATAACTAACGTGTCTACGCCTTTAGTAATCATATTTTCAATTTGAGCTACTTGGTTTTCAACTTTATCTTCCCCGTATTGTAAATCTGTTTTATATCCAAGTTCTTCTAATTGATCCACCATGTTGTTGCCATCTTCAATCCAGCGTTCTGCTGATTTTGTTGGCATGGCAATCCCAACATAGCCTTTGTCGCCGCTGCCGCCGGAATCTGATCCGCCGCTGGAACCGCAACCTACCAATAACACCCCTAAAGCTAACGTTGCAACCACTGCTGCTGCCTTTTTCATATTGAACTTCATCTTGATCCCTCCAAATAATTTTCTTTACGGACTTAGTATAGGTTATTTTCGAACCGCTTACATTGAGTTTTTTTGGGAAAATCTTTAATTTTTTTCCGACATTTCAAAATTGCGAAAAAAAACTTGATTTATTTTTGGAAAAACTTGGATTTCTTTTGATTGCCTTGAAATAGGAAAATAAACCTATAAAAATCTGTTATAATAAGGCCAATTAGAGGAGTTGATTTAAATTGAAAAAATTAGTGGGTTTGTTATTTTTCTTTTTATTTTTAAACGGGTGTTCCACTACTACCACTACAGCTGATAGTGAAACTGATGTGAGCATCCCTAGAATTGTAATCGGTTTCTCTCAATTGGGAACTGAGAGCAATTGGCGTAAGCAGCATACTGAATCGGTTCAAACAGAGCTGGAAAAAGAAGGCTATGAAGTGTTGTATCGCAATGCCTATCTCAGCTTGGAGCAGCAGATTCAAGATATTCGCAGTTTTATTTCCTATAATGTTGACATTATCGTCCTCTCTCCTCTGCAAGAATCTGGTTGGGATGATATTTTATTAGAAGCACAAAAAGCTAATATTCCCGTCTTTGTGGTTGACCGCAGTATTGAAGTCAGCCAAGAAACCCTAAAAAAAAGTGCCGTGCTGGCTCTAGAAGAAGGTGCCGGCCAAGAGCTGATGGTCACCCACATTGGTCCGAGCTTTAAAGCCGAGGGCAACCGGGCTGGCTTATACGTGAGCAATTATTTTCGCAATCAAGAATACAGCGAGGTCAATGTCCTTGAATTGACCGGCAACGTAAATGCCTCGCCGACTATTTTAAGAAGTGAAGGGTTCTCTGAAACCATTCAGCGCAATTATCAAGACAATCAGCAAACGATTCAAGTCGTCGACAGCATCAGTGGCGATTTTATTCGCCGTAAAGGGAAAGAAGCGATGGCTGACTATATCGTACAGAAAGATATCAGCCAAATTGATGTTCTCTTTAGTCAAAGCGATGAGATGACTCTTGGGGCGATGGAGGCTTTGGAGGCAGCCGGCGTTGCACCGGGGAAAGATATTATTATCGTTTCGATTGATGCCCAGAAAAATATGATAGACAAATTAAAGGCGGGAGAGGTCAATTGTGTGGTGGAATGCAATCCGAATCAAGGGATTTATGTCCGTAACGCCATTAAGCGTTATTTAGACGGCAAAACGGATTTGCCTAAGGAAATTTATGTCCATGAAACGGTTTTTTCCGATGACATGGATTTTAGCCAAATTCCCCCTCGCAATTATTAGGTGACTGCCATGAAGGATAGTAGTATCAAAGATATTTTCCGCAAAACCAATATCGTCATGATTGCCATTGCCATTATTCCCTTATTAATCAGTGTGATTTTTTATACGCGGCAAATTTTTATCTACCAGCAAACCATCGGTAATATCCAAGAAGCCAATGCCGTCAGCGAGACCATGCGGGACCGAGCCTTAGAAAGCATGTATGATCTGGCTTATGGTCAAATTAGTATTGAAGATTTTCAGGATAACAACGTGATTGATGAGGTGCGGGAGGATATTTACCATATTCAAGAAAATGTCCAAAGCAATTCTGAACTAAATCGCTTGGATGTCGCCTTAAGGACCCTCAGCAATTTAGAGGATTATCAAAATCAACTGGTGACCAGTGTTGAAAACGATGAGAGCTATGAAGAAGGCGAAGCCATTCTCAGTAACGCTGAGGCGGTTGTCGATAGCGTCATTGATTTTCTCGACCGCTTTGTTCGATTGGAAATTGACTTGGCCAGTCAGACTAATCAAGAGTTGATCCGCTCTGTTTTCCTTTTAACCTTAGCCCAAGGAGTTATCTTATTAGTCATTTTCTATTTCATTCGCCGCAACAGCCGTTTTTTAAGAAAAAAAGTCGAAGACCCTCTAAAAAACTTAGTCGAGCTGTCGAAAAAATTGTCCAACGGTGAGTTAAATTTTCGGGCAGAGATTCCTGACACAATTGAAATGAAAAACCTGACCTATAGTTTGAATAAAATGGCGGAGGATTTAACCCAGCTGCTAGAGGAAAATGCTTTGAAGCAGTATCATTTGGCCCAAAGTGAAATCCGCGTCTTACAAGCGCAGATAACTCCCCACTTCATCTATAATAGTTTAGATGCTATCGTTTCTTTAATTGAAGCCGGTGATTACCGACAGGCGATTGAAATGACCTATGCCCTCTCCGATTTCTTCCGGATTTCCTTAAGCAAAGGCACGGACTGGATTTCTTTAGAACAGGAAATTCGCCATGTGGAGGATTATTTAAAAATCCTCCAGATTCGCTATGGCGCTATGCTGAACTATACAATCAGTTATCCTGAGGAATTAAAAGAGGAAGAAATCTTGAAAATGATTTTACAGCCGCTAGTGGAAAATGCGGTGTATCACGGGACTAAATTTGTCCGCAGACGGGGCTTGATTGAAATATCCGTCACTGCCACGACAACTGATTGGCAAATTGTCGTCAGCGATAACGGCATTGGCATGACGCCAGAAAAGCTGCAGGAAATCACTGATAATTTAAATGAAGGTTTGCTTGGCGAATCTGAAAACGGCTACGGCCTGCACAATGTCTACCAGCGAATTATGCTGAACTATAATGGTGAGGCCAGTTTCAAAATTGAGAGTATCTATCGAACCGGCACCAGCATTTACATCGTAATTCCTAAAAAACATTCCAAAGAGACTGCCGTTTCACTGACAGCCAGCTTAAACAAGGAGGAAAATCATGTATAAGGTCTTTATTGTGGAAGACGAGCATTTGATTCGCGAAAGTCTCAGGCAGCAGGTCAACGACTTGGCCAAAAAAATCCCAATCGAATATCTCGACGAAGCGGCAGATGGTGAACTGGCGCTGTCCTCGATTTTAGATTTGCGACCGGATATTATTTTAACGGATATTAAAATGCCCTTTATGGACGGCTTGACCTTTGCCAAAGAAGCCCGCAAGCTCTTGCCTTATGTCCGCTTAATCTTTATTAGCGGCTTTGACGATTTTGAATACGCCAAAACCGCCATTCAAGTGCAGGCGGATGATTACTTATTAAAGCCGATTAAAAGCGGTGAGCTAGAGGAGGCTTTGTCCAAAGCCGTTAAAAATTTGGACCAGCAAAAAAAACAGCTGGAGGGACCTTCAACGGATAGTGTCATCAAAATTGAATCTCAAAAAAATCAGCTTTTAAACAATTTACTCTCGGGAACCATCGCAATTTCTGATGTCGTCAAGCAGATTGAGCCCTTTCAAAAAAGTTTAGTCGGCAAGAAAATCAATGTCATGCTAGTCAGTAATCGAGACGAACATTTCTTAGGGGACTACACACAGTATGCCGAAAAACTAAATTTTCTTTATCAGACCGACTCGCAGATTTTTTTCTCCAGCCTGTCCAGCCGCTTTATCAAATTATTAATCTTTGATTCCAATGAAAAGACTGTCTTAGAAAAAAGCTATCAAGTGGCGCAAACCTTAATCAATGAATTAGAAATCGGCAGCGATAATCTCGTAGTAGCCACAGGTCCCATTGTCGAACGGATTTCCGACCTGCCTCGTTCCTATCGCAAAGCTAAGGATATGCTGGATAGTTATGGTCTGATTCGGGTGGAAAAAATCATGAGCTATGAAGATAATCTAAAAGAAGGCGAGCTCTCCCCCACCAACCCCTTTAAGATTGATTTGAGTCAACGCTTAGCTGATTTGACGGAAAAAGAAATTCCAGACCTCATTGCCGAACTGTCCAAAGATCAAGGGACAATTGAGCGGACCCGCATGTTTCGCTTTTTTATTTTGATAGAGCTAAAAGGATTGATTTATCGCAATGAAAACATTGATCCTGATGATATTGATATCGAGTTGGATAATATTGAGTTATTGACCACTGCACCAAATAATCAACAGGCCTTCCAAGGTGTTTTAGCTAATTTACTACCGCAATTGTTGGCGAAAAAGGGCAATCCAATGATGCAAAAATATCAAAGCGTTATTCAGCAAGCCCTAAACTATATTAAGGAAAATTTTGCTGATCCCAATATCTCATTAAAATCAGTGGCAGAAGTTGTCAGCCTCAGCGCTGCCCACTTTAGTACGATTTTTTCTCAATCCACTGGCTCAACCTTTATCGAATACTTGACCAATCAACGGATTGAAAAAGCCAAGCAACTGCTGTTAACGACCGATTTGCGGCTATCCGATATCGCCTTTGAAATCGGCTATAATGACCCAAATTACTTTAGTTTTCTCTTCAAGAAAAAAGTTGAGATGTCGCCAAAGGATTACCGGCAAGCAAATTTAGCCAGTTAAAAACAAAAAGGCCCCTAGCAACAGACTGGAAAGTCTCCCGCTAGAGGCCCTTATTTTGTTTTATAAAACAGCTAAGATGATAAAGTTAGCGATAAATAGTAAATCCACTACCCATAAAATTGGAGAAACTTCATTAAATTTACCTTTGGCAACTTTGATGATTGTATAGAAAATGAAGCCGGCCGCAATCCCGTAAGAAATGCTATAACACAAGCCCATAAAGATTGAAGCAAAGAAAGCAGGTACTGCATCTTCTAAATCAGTCCAATCAATATCTTTAAAGGAAGCCATCATCATGACCCCAACCATAATCAAGGCTGGTGCAGTCGCTTGATTCGGCACGATTGAAATCAGCGGTGAAAAGAAGCTGGCAATCGCAAATAAAGCAGCTACAACAACTGAGGTTAAACCAGTGCGGCCACCGGCACCAATTCCGGCAGCTGATTCCACATAGGTTGTGGTATTAGATGTACCGAAGATTGCGCCAACTGAAGTGGCAATTGCATCGGCAAACAAGGCTTTATCCATTTTTGTTTTGAAGCCTTTACTGTCTTCCAGAGCTTCTTCATCTTCTTTAGAAAAGATGCCCGTCCGACGACCAGTTCCAATAAAGGTCCCGATAGTATCAAAAGTATCAGATAAACTAAAGGCAATGATTGTCATAATTACCTGAGGCAATTTACTAGCGTCAGAGAAAAGTGAGCCCATTCCTTCAGAACTAAATGCTGCTCCAAAAACTGTGCCCAATTCAGAAATTGAACTTCCTAAAGAATTTTCCGTCCAGTTGATGGCACTCAAGTCCACCACACCCATTAAAATTCCTAAAATCGTAATCGCCACAATCCCGATTAAAATACCGCCGCGAACATTTAACACGACTAAGACTGCCATCAGCGCAAGACCGATAACCGCCAAGATAATTGCTGGATTATTGAAATTTGCCAAAGCTGGAACAATTCCACCATTGACAGTTGCGCTGACGATGGAATCGCCAGAAATAGTCGCGGAATCAACAGAAGCGGAATCAACAGTAAAAGAAAGCAAGCCGGCGTTTTTAATCCCCACATAGGCAACAAAAATCCCAATCCCACCACCAATTGCGTGTTGCAGGCTTTCAGGAATTGCATGAATGATTAATTTACGAATCTTGGTTACTGTAATAAAAATATTAATAAGTCCACAAATGAAAACCATCGCTAACGCCTGTTGCCAGGTGTAACCTAGCGCAAAAACAACTGTGTAGGTGAAAAAGGCATTCAGCCCCATCCCCGGTGCCTGTGCATAAGGAACATTGGCAAACAGCCCCATAACGAGCGTTCCAATGACTGATGCAATAATCGTTGCTAAAAAGACCGCTTGAAATGGCATCCCCGTTTGCGACAAAATGCTCGGATTAACAAATAAAATATAGCTCATTGCAAAGAATGTCGTAACACCCGCCACAAATTCCCGCGAAACGGTCGTCTTGTTCTCCTTCAATTTAAAGAACTTTTCCATGTGATGATTTCCTCCTTAAAGTTAAATATTACCCTATCACAAGCCATGATTATAAAATCTTTCCGCAAAAATAGCAATGTTTTCCATACAAAAACTTCTTAATAAGTTTTTAATGTTCGTGTTTTATTGAAACTGAATTGTTCAAACTTTAGCAGATAACTTTTTTCACAAGCCAATCTGTGCTAGACTAGAACAACGTATAGATTCAGAAATGAGGAGTTTTTCATGAAAAAATTAATTGCGATTGACCTTGATGGCACAACTTTAAATACAGATTCACAAGTTTCCCCCCGCACAGCGGCTGTTTTAGAAAAAGCCAAACGAGCAGGTCACACAGTAACCATTGCTACCGGTCGTCCTTACCGGATGTCCGAACATATTTATTCCCAGCTTAAATTAACATCACCGATGATAAATTTTAACGGCGCCCTCGTTCACCTGCCTCATCAGGTTTGGTCTGGAGAGCTGGAAACCTTAATCAACCGAGACATTGCCTTTGAAATTTTAGCCCAAAAGCAACAGCTGAACTTAGATTTTGTAGCGGCCGAAAATAAAAATAGTTTCTACATTGATACGTTAGATAATTTTGATGGCAACTTCTTTGCCTCAGAAAAAGCCAGTGAAAAAAATATTTTATCCGCAAAGAACATGACTACCAATCCAAATTCTCTATTGCTGCGGGTCAACAATCCCGACAGCCTCAGCGTTTCAGAACAGTTAGTCAAAGATTACGGTGATTATGTAGAAGTCAATACTTGGGGCGGACCAAATCCGATTTTAGAAGTGGTGGCTAAAGGTATTCAAAAAGCCAAAGGAGTTTCCCACGTTGCCGATTTATTAGGCTTTCAACAAGAGGACATCATCGCTTTTGGTGATGAACACAATGATGTAGAGATGCTAGACTATGCCGGTTGGGGCGTTGCCATGGCCAATGGTACTGACCAAGTAAAGGCTGTTGCCAACGATGTCACCGAAAAAACCAACGGCGAAGACGGTTTGGCAGATTATCTAGAAAAATATTTAGAATTAAACTAAAAAAAATGCGCCGAAGATTGAGCAGCGACAGCTCACCTTCAGCGCATTTTTATTTTGTCCCGATTATCCAGGATAACTCTCATCAATCATTTCAACTTGACCATCAGTTAATGCTTTTTTTAGCCAACTGTGGTCTATTTTTCCGGCTTTAGCTGCTGCAACTTTTGCGGCATCACTAGCGGCATTTTCCTCTGCCTTTTCAATCAAGTTTTGCGCATCGCCCTGAGGAATTACCAGTAAACCATCTTGATCACCTAAAATAATATCTCCTGGCATCACCACAACATGCCCAAGGGAAATTGGAGTATTGATTTCTCCCGGTCCTGATTTATATGGACCGGCCGGTGTCGTGCCGGTTGCATAAATCGGACACTTCTCATCAGCAATCACATCAATATCACGAATCGGCCCGTCAATAACGATACCGGCAACTTTTTTAAAGTCCGCCAAATACCGGTACATAATTTCCCCCAGCATAGCCCGCTGGCGATGCCCCTCATTGGCAATGACCACAACATCCCCCTCTTGCGCCATTTCCAAAGCTTGGCTGACCATTAAATTATCTCCCGCATGGGTTTTTACCGTTAATGCGACACCGCACATTTTTTTCACTGGGGAGCTCATTAACTTTAATTCTGGACTAAAGGTAAAACTGCGACTCATACAATCGGCCACATTAGCTGCCGGCAGTTTTTCAAACCTTGCCACTAAATTTTTTTCCGGCAGCTTTCTCTTTAGATAAATCCGATTTCCAACTGACATGTTTTGCCCTCTTTTCTTATAGATGATTTTTATGGTAATTTTTTTTAACTTTACATTCTTCGGGATTTTCAAGGTAAGTCATATAAATTGAAACTAGTTTACGATTTTGACTCAGCCATAACTACTAGTAAGACTTATTTAGTTTAGCACAAAAAAACGCTTTCTCTGCTGATTTTGCAGAGAAAAGCGCATAGTTTGGCGAAAAGAACAGGTTTAGTACAATAATTATGAAGAACTGATTGCCTTGAGCAACCGCTGGTAAAAATCCTGTTTATTCGCAAAATCACTTAGATTTGAAACTTGACCATCACCAGTTTCAAGAACTAACCAGTGGTTTTTAGTTGTTAATGCAATTATTTCAAGTGAGCAGCAAGCAAAAAATGTTTTATTCAAAAAGTTAGCTAAATATTCTTTCGAAGAATTACTTGAGCTTTAACATTATTCTTCTAATAAAGATTAATTGATAAAATTAATTATTTTGTTTTAAAAATCCATGAATACTCTCAAAATAACGTTTCTTAGAGCCTCAGGATAATCAGAATATCCTATCTTTTTCATAATTATATTCATTAGCAACACTGCTATCAAAAACTATTTAACACCTGATGTTAATTCAACAGTTTCTTCCGTTTTATTAGCTTCTTAACATCATTAGCTCCACTAATCTTCTTAGGAATATCCCCAATATCTTATACTTTATCTGTAAATTTAAAACTATCTGAATTTTTGTGCAATAAATATAGCCAGCTTTTTTTAGCTATTTTGCTATTGCTAAATTGATTAGTGAGCTTATATATTTATACCAACTTTTAATCATTTGAATGCCAATCTTATGTTACCTTTTTATATACCATCACCTTTAATAAACTTAGCTACTGGCAACTTGATTAGTGAGTGCTTGATTACTAGTCAAGGCTTTACTATCCGACGCCAATCTGATAGTAAAGTGCCTTTTTTAGTTATAATTGTTGAAATATTCAATAATTAAATTTTGCATAGAATCATTATTAATTGTATCATCGCTTATAAAATTTGAAAACAAATCATAAACTTCTTGATTTTGATATTTATATAAAAGTTTACAAATAGGCAGTAGCATTTCTGATTCTATATTTTGATTATTTTGAAAATATTTAGCTAAAATTTTTGCTGAATTATTATTTATTTTATTTTCTGCCACTTCAATAAATATATTTTTTTCATAACTTGAATAAGCTTCTGATATAATTAGTTTAATAAGCTCATCTCCAGTTAAATCCTCTTTAAATATACTTAATCTGCTCTTATCTACATCATTTCGAGCTTTTTTGTCGTCATTATAATAATTTTCTAAAAAAGTGGGATAATCAACTAGCTCATAAACTAATGAATTCATTTCTCTAAGGTACGAACTAGTATTTTCTTTGTAAATCTGAAAATCTTTAAGTTCATATATTGATAATCCTCCAAAATCATCAACTATTCTAATTTCATCTTCTTTTTTTATAAGAACTGGATAGAGTTTATTAACAGTAATATCTCTATTTGCTTTGTTAGAAATTACTTTTACAATCATATTATCTAACCCCTTTTGGTATAAAATTATTATCTAAGTCTATAATCCAAAAATCATCAGTAAGTCCTTTCCTAAATTTAAGATCTTTAGGAATTGGTACTTTCATTTTCACATCATAATAACTAATTTCGTCAGTTTTTAAATTCTGATAATAGTGAATCTTCCCTGTACCCATTGACGTTTCATAGCTATATGTTGACTCCATTTTCGCCCAGTCTGACATGGAGCTTCCATTCTTAGTGAGCTCAGAAACTACCTTAGGGTCTTTTAAATCAGAACCAGATATTATAGGTTTTGAGTTTTCGAGTACATCACCTTTCATCAACTCATTTTTATACTTTTGATAATGGGCACTATTTTTTGAGTTATTTGGAATATTAGCTCCACTGGCTTTTTTTTCAACATCTCCCAAATCATCTAAAATAGACCCTTTGTTTACACTTGTTGAACCTTTGCTTGAACTTGTTACCCCTTTGCTTGAACCTGACGAACTCTTACTAAATTTACTAGTAGAGAACGCTGCTACAAATGGTGATGCTGCTTCGGCATACATCATGATTCTAATTCCAGCAAGTTCTGCATCAGAATATTGGTGCCCCGAGACTGGATCAATACCTGTTCTTAAGATTTCTTTGAACCGTTCTAGTGTTGGATTCTTGAAATTTTCTGAACTATAAGTTTCTGCTAAATAATTGTTTCGCCATCTTGTCGCTTCTGCTGAAGGTCTACCGGTCCTTTTGTCTACCCAATCATTCCAATTGGTAGACCAAGAGAAGTTCTCATTGAATTCTTTCATTGTCATTTCTAATTTCTTTGGTACAAATGTTTTACCTTGCCCACTCTCCACAATCTCAATACATTCTGGGGTATCCTGACTACACCCCAGCTTAGATTTCATGGTTAGCGTCTCTACTGCTTGAAGAGTGGTGAGCGTTTCTGTTTCTTTCCACTCTAAAAAATCTGGCTCACAGGGAATATCTTTTGCTTCCCCCATTGCTTCTTTGTATTTTTTCGATAGCTTTTTGCAAACACCAAAATTTTCTTCTGCAATAGCTTTATCTTCTGATGTTAAAGCAATTTTAGCATCCCCAATACTCATATTACCAAAACTTGTTTTTAGTAGGGTTGCTTCTTTTTCTCCCTGTTGACATTTGACTGTCGCTCCGGTGATGACAAACTCTGGACTCCCTCCGCCATCCGTTCCAGCTAACAGACTGATTCGTTTTGACAGAAGAATTGTTTTTGGATTTAGTGTAGATGTTCCCAACCAATCAACCTCCACTCCTTTTTTTAGGCAAGAATTACATACTACATCCCTAATACCGCCGATAAATTTAGTTGTTCTAATCAAAATAATTCTACATTTATTAAATCAGCCTAAAAGTTATAATTTTTTTCATCGTGATGACATAATGTAAAGGTAAATTGAAATTTAGCACTTATATGTGCCAATAATATGGAGAATTCTTCAAATAAAAATTTTTGACGATTGACCATTTTCAATTTCAATAATTACGATGGAAATACCAAACAATTATTTTAGTTCTTTAAGGGCTTCTTCGATTTTCTTTTACAAAGGCTGAAAATTTATCTAATTAATTCATAATACCAAGAGATTCTTCAAAGTCCATCCCTACAAATCAAGAAGAAATTTTCCTAAGGCTGCCATTTTTATAAGCTCTCCTTTATTGAGAATTTCCTTAGAGTTAAACCAAGTATCTTTGTTACATGGTCGTGATTTAAGGTTTCTCCTTCAATTAGCTAATCTGTCATAACTTTGGTCTTTATCATTTTGAAAATCTCGCATTTTTGATGCTAGGATGATTTCAAGGACACGATTTGGTAGAATTTAACTACTAGAAAAGGACGTGTCCAAAATGGCAAAAGCCAAGAAAAAATTTGATGAAACCTTTAAAAAGACAATTGTTGAGCTCTATCAGACCGATCAATCGGTTGAGCGGTTGTCTGAGGAATATGTTATCGCTACTCAAACCATCTATCGCTGGATAAAACTGTATGCTAAAAATGAAAAAACAAGCATGAACGAAGTAGAGATTCTCGCTATGAAAAAAGAAATGGCCCGCATGCAGGAGGAAAATGCCATTCTAAAAAAGGCTTTAACCATATTCGCTCAAAAATAGCCTCCAACGATGTCTTTGAATTTATTCAATCAAATGAACCCCAACATAACGTAAAACAGATGTGTCAAGTAATGGAAATTTCCCGATCCAGCACTATCAGTGGACGAATCGCAAACCTTCGAAACGAGAAAACGAAAATAACCGTCTTACTCGCTTAATCTCAGTCCTTTATTTTGAGAACAAGGGGATCTATGGTGCACTCAAAATTCATCAACTGCTCATTCGTCGTGGTGAAGAGGTTTCCTTGAAACGTGTCCAAAAGCTAATGAAAACAAGTGGTTTGCGTGCGATTACGCTTAAAAAATACAAACCTGGCAAACAAGCAAACGTGAATGCCAAAGGACGTGAAAATTTATTAAAGCAAGACTTCACCACAATAGCGCTTAACCAAAAATGGGTTACAGATATTACTTACATTCAGACAAAGAAAAACGGTTGGACTTATCTATCAACCATTCAAGACCTGCATTCGAAAAAAATTATTGGTTGGAAGTTCAGTAAACACATGACAACAGAACTTGTGATGGAGACTCTGGATCATGCATTGATCAAGAGCCAACCATCGGGAAACCTGATCCTGCATTCGGATTTAGGAGCGCAATATACGAGTAATGCCTATGAAGAAAAACTTCAGGCATTAAAAATCCAGCATTCCTTTAGCCGAAAAGGCTGTCCTTACGACAATGCTGGGATTGAATCCTTTCATGCCTCCATTAAGAAAGAGGAAGTGTATCCCTCAAAAATATATGAAAGTTTTGAAGAAGCACATTTAGCGATTTTCCAGTACATTGAAGGCTTTTACAACCGTAAACGAATTCACAGCAGTATCGACTATTTAACGCCCAATAGGATGGAGGAGTTAGCATTACAAGCTTAGTTTTTTTGCCGACTACACCTATTTTTTTGGCGACAATTCCATAAGGAGGCCCTTCATCGTTTCGCTCGGCGGTCAAACGGGTTGGGTTTGATGGCTGAGCGAGACGATGAAACAATCACTCCTCGGAATTTCCAAAAAATCTCTTAAATCGTGTCCAAGATATTGACTCAAATCCATATTTTTATTCTCAATAACACTTATGGTAGCTTGATTACAAATCCCATCAGCAAGCTCTTTTTGTGTCATCCGTAATTCTTTTCTTTTTGAAGCAATAACTTTTCCGTTTATTTTCAAAATTATCCCCTTTGTTGACCATATTTTCAAAAAATAAAATCTTTCATTGCATATTATTTATTTACCCTTTATAATATTAATTATCAAATAATAAATTATTATTTGATAATTTAACCTAGACTGGAGACTTACTAATGAATTTAAATCAAATTTTTAACATGATAGTTTGCTTTAGTATCATACCTCTTGGTAATTTACCCTGGCTCTAGAAAATAATTTGAAGATTACTCCTCGTAATAAAGACTACCATTCTGTTACGCATTTAAGAATTCGGGCTTCAACGAATGTCCTACAACCAATAGAATAGTATGTTTATCATATTTTTGGTTTAATTATCTCGCAAACTAATGCGACAGAAAGAGTCATTGTCACTGGAACTAATTTCATCATCAATTTTTCTTTAACCTGGAAAATCGATTCAATTTTTTTGAGCTACAATACTGATCAACCAGTTGAAATTCTGATTCGCTCTCATTAGTTTAGAATCGGTTTGTCAATAATGTCTCAATTTATCATTGATTAAAACCATAGATCAAGATTTCTATCTATTTATTATAGTAATTTTTTTCGAAATACTCAATATTAAAATGAAATTAGAATTGAGATTTCCATTTCTCTATATGTAAAAGTTTCACACAAATGTGCATGAATTTTTTTTTACTCAAATTTTTCTGCTAATTAATCAAAAAAAAGATAAACTCACCTTATTCGGAAGAGTTTATCTTTTTCTTTTTTACTTAGGTACGTTTTATTCTTAAGGAAGGTACAGGATTTGAACCTGCGCACCGGTATAAGCCGGTTCGGCGGATTTCGAGTCCGCTGCATTACCACTCTGCCAACCTTCCGCAAAGACTATTTTTCGCTTTTTTTTAAATTTTGTCAAGTGGAAATCTTTATGTAGGAGGAAAACATTAAAAAAGCCGCTACCTCTAGAAACGAAGTAGCGGCCACTATTCACCTTATCTAATTGTTGTCATGGTTTCATCTGAGGCCTCTTTTAAAAACTCGTCATAGTTAAAAATTATCTGAATCCATTTCTTAATCATGAAAACCGCCTCCTTTATTTGATGGCTTTATCTTAGGATTTAGGACTTAAACCAAGCTTAAGAAAAACAGCTGTCTAAAAAAATTCATATTTCAGCGAAAAATGATTTGACGGAAGCGGCGGTTTCAGGCTATTCTTGGGAAGCACAAGAGATTTTTGTTCACTCATTTTTGACAAAAATTTCATATTTAAAAAGGTGGATTAAGCCATGACAGAGGCGCAAATGCAAAATTTAATACTACGGACCTGCCTTTTAGCCGGCAGGATTATGACTGAGTCTGGGTCAGAGGCTTATCGGGTGGAGGACACGATGCAACGGATTGCCACAAATGCTGGTGAACCGGAAAATTCCAGTTATGTCACGGCAACGGGACTTTTCATGAGTTTAAAAAGTAGTAACTACAGTCAGTTGGAGCAGATTAAAGACCGCACGATTAATTTGGAAAAAGTCGTGGCGGTGAATCAACTATCCCGCGAATTTGCAGCAGGAACAATCGACTTGGTGACACTCCATCAAGAATTAAAGAAAATTGATCATGAAACACCGACTTTTCCTGCATGGTGGCGAATTTTGGCTGCCGGGGTGATTAGTTGCACGCTCTTAATTTTATTTGGTGGCGTTTGGTCGGATTTTATTCCGGCTTTTCTAATCGGGGCCATTGGCTATACTGTCTCCCTCTATGGTATTTACTGGTTGGAAATTCGTTTTTTAAACGAATTAGTAGCGGCCTTAGTGATTGGCAGTTTGTCGTTTATTGGCTTCCGTTTGGGAATTATTGCGGATGTCGATACCGTGATGATTGGTAGTCTGATGCCTTTAGTTCCCGGTGTCGCCATCACAAATTCTTTTCGTGATATTCTGGCGGGGCATTTAATCAGTGGGATGGCTCGCGGAACGGAGGCGATTTTTACAGCAGGGGCGATTGGGACAGGTATTTATTTGGTGATTAAATTATTGGGCTAACGTATTTTTTAGATAGAGGAGCAACCATGACAATTTTTTTAAATTTTTTCTTTAGCGGTCTGGCCACGATGGCCTTTGGAATTATTACCAATATCCCAAGGCGGGCTTTACTTGCCTGTGGTGTCACCGGTGGGATTGGTTGGGTCCTCTTTCATTTTTCTAATGAAATGGGCTTAGGTCTGGGGGGCGCAAATTTTTTAGGCGCCTTATCCGTGGGGATTATCAGTGTCTTTCTCTCCCGCAGGTATAAGATGCCTTTGATTATTTTTAATATTCCTAGCCTAGTCCCGCTAGTTCCCGGTGGTCCCGCCTATCAAGCGGTGCGCCAAATTATGCAGGGAAATTATGAAGCTGGCCTGCAAAACATTTTGATTGTGATTATCACAGCTGGCGCCATTGCGATTGGCTTTATGGTGACCAACTTAGTCGAAAAACTAGCTAAATTCCTTTTGAAAAATCCTTATCAAATAAAGCGGAAAAAGCCTTAGTCAAGAGCTTTTTCCGCTTTTTTTTTGTATAATAAAGGAAAGCAGTCAGGAGGTTTTTGACAATGAAAGATATTCTTACGATTATTTTGCTGTTAGGGGCTTTTGTTCTATTGGGCTGGAATGCATCGGTGCTGCCGGAGATTACCAAAAGTTGGGCCGATAAAAACAAACGGGATTCTTAGTCACTTGTTTGAACATTTATCCATGAAAAAAATCCAAACTAGATTGAGTTTACCTGAGGTTTCAAAAGCCTCGTTGTAAAGTTACCAGCCAGCTTGGATTTTTTATTTTGTCTTATAGTGGGTCAAATTTTAATTGACACCTGCAAACGTCGTATAAATCAAGAAAATATTTAAAATGGTTAAAACAACTGTGACCACCCAAGCAGCATATTTTACGATGGGCCGACTGGCGAATGGTCCCATCAGCTGCTTGTCGCTGGTAAAAATCGTCAGCGGAATAATCGAAAATGGCAGAGCAACACTTAAAAAGACTTGTGTGTATAAAAGTAAATCCTCCACTGCATTTTCGCTGCCGCCATATAAAATCACGCAGACAATTACCGGGAAAATTGCAATCAAACGAGTGATTAACCGCCGCAACCACATTGGCAATTTTAAATGTATGAACCCTTCCATGACAATTTGCCCAGAGAGTGTACCGGTGATGGTGGAATTTTGACCAGAAGCCAGTAAAGCCACTGCAAACAATGTCGACAACAAAGGACTAGCAATCGGGCCAACAATTGAGCTATCTTTGAGAGCATCATATAAATCAACGAAACGACCCAAATCACTGTTGGTGCCAAAGAATAAAGCACCACCCAAAACTAACAGTAGACAGTTGACAACAAAGGCAATCGTTAATTGAATATTCGAATCCCAAATCGTAAATTTAATTGCTTTTTTCACTTCACCTTTATCGTTGCGATCAATTTTGCGACTTTGAGAAATGGAGGAATGCAAATATAAATTATGGGGCATCACGGTAGCCCCGACGATTCCTAAGGCCAGAAACAACATACTGCGATTGGTGGCAATTTCAGGAACTGGAATAAATCCTTCCAACACCTGACTCCAATTGGGATCAGCCAAAATAACTTCATAGGCAAAAACGAAAAAGATTACTGAAATTAATAAGGCCACAACAATTTCGACTTTTCTAAACCCAAGCTTAGTCAATAATAATAGGAGAAACACATCAAAGGTTGTAATCAAAACCCCGATTAAAAGCGGAAAACCAAATAATAATTGCAAGGCCACTGCCCCACCGATAACTTCGGCAATATCGGTTGCCATGATGGCCAGCTCACTAATAATCCACAAGGCAAAACCTCCAGCCTTACTTGTGTGCTGGCGAGTTGCTTGGGCTAAATCCATGCCGGTGACAATCCCTAATTTGGCTGCCATACTTTGTAACAGCATCGCAATCAAACTGGAAAGTAAAATGACACTTAATAGCGCATATTGATAAGAGGCGCCTCCAGAAATGGAAGTAATCCAATTCCCCGGATCCATATAGCCGACAGCCACCAACGCCCCCGGCCCGCTGAAGGCCAAGAGAGTTTTAAAAAAGGAAGCATTCTTCGGTACTTCCACCGTACTATTAATTTCTTCGAGACTTTTTATCTCAGAATTTTCTGTGATATCTTCTTCTCCCATCCTGAGTCCTCCATTACATAAATTTTATTTCAATGCTGTTCACTTAATTTTTTAGGCATCCCTAAATTCATTTTTTATTATAGGACTTTTCTTAAAAAAAGTAAACGGAGACACCCTTTTTAAGAAAAAGCATAAGTTTTCCCTGATTGACCCAAATCAGACTTAAGTCTGGTGAATTTCCCGTAAAATTTCGTTATACTGATTTTATACTTCAGCAGTCACGGGAAAACTTACAAAACTGTTCGTTAAGAATCGTTTTCTGTAGTGGCGCTGTCAAAATTATTTCCCTATAATAAGTGTAACAAGATCTTTACTAGGAAAGTAGCCAAAAGGAGCTGATGTTATGAGCGTTGCAACATCGAGAAAAATCATCAACCTAATTTCAATTTTAGGAATTGGCTTTAGTATCGCCATCACCTTTTATTTTATTCACTTGGGTGTCTTTAAGGATATCAATGCCTTACGTGGCCTCGTTGGCAACTCAGTGATTTTAGGTCCTGTCATTTTCATCCTAATTCAAATTCTACAGGTTGTCATCCCGATTATTCCTGGCGGGATTAGTACGGCGGCCGGTGTCTTAATATTCGGTCCCTGGATGGGCTTCGTTTATAATTATGTCGGCATTTGTATCGGCTCAGTAATTATTTTCCTTTTAGGACGACGCTATGGCAAACCTTTTGTTATGTCATTAGTCAGCGATAAAACTTACAACAAGTACATCAGCTGGTTAGATAATCAAAACCGTTTTGATAAATTATTCACGCTGGCAATTTTCTTCCCAGTTGCACCGGATGATGCCCTTTGTCTGATGGCTGGCTTGACTAATATTTCGGTTAAAAAATTCACTTGGATTATTCTTTTAGCAAAACCCGCTTCCATCTTCTTATACAGCATGGCTTTAATTTATGGCGGAAACTTGCTTTCAGGTTTATTAGGCTAAAATAGATATCTGTGACAGAAGCGCAGTTGGCTTTTTGTCACAGTTTTTTTATACTTTCATTTCAAAGGAGCTGCATATGTCACTGGACCCTCATGCAAAAAAAATCAGCCGGCCTGAACCACAAAAATTTCAGACCGGACTTTTTCTAAAAATTATTTTATTCGGAATTTTACCATTGCTGGCTTTGCTTTTAAAGATAAGCGGCAATTTTGTTTTAAAAACCCCTGCAAATTGGGTTACCTTTTGGCTAATTTTCAATAGTTTATTAGTTGTTTTCTTATTGGTGTTAAGTCTGGCAATCCATTATTTGACTCTACCATCCCCTGAGCCCAAGCAATCGACTGTTCAAACTACTAAACAGCACCTACTGTTTTCTTTAACCAGCCTAAAGAATCATTTTTGGAGTAAATTTCTTTTGTTGGCTTGCTATGCTTTCATCAGCTTGCCAATCTTAGCTACTGGTTTCTTTTTGACAATCTTAAGGACACTGCCATTGTCTGCAACGCTAATTGATTTTATCTCCATTCAGCGGGTCCCAGTTATTGGCAGCTTAATTGCCTTCTATCTGGTTTTATTGTTTCTAGGCTTTCGTTTTCTTTTTACTCTACCATTAATGATTATAGAGGAAAGCGGCTTTAAAAAAGCTCTTGCAAAAAGTTGGCAGCTAACCGCTCAAGGCAAAAAAAATATTTTCAGTCACTTATTTTTCTCTTTACTAAAATATTTTGCAATCTTGTGCGTAGCATTTCTTTTTTGTTGGAGCTTCCAAATAATCAGCGAGCTAGTCTGGTTTGAAAATGCAACTATAACTGGCAGATTTTTAGTCACACTCTTGCAATATTTTTTTGTATTGAATTGGGAGTTCTTTTTTTTAGGTTTGCTAAAAAAACTGGTAAACTCCCTACAAGAAAATTCTATTTTTCGCCAACCAGTTCGTTTTTCTTCGATAGCTTTTACAGCAATCATTGCTCTGATTCCTTTAATTGGCGGGAGTTTTTACAATTTTCAAAGCCTACCGGTGGCATTGGTGAGCCCGCAGCCGACGATTATTTCCCACCGGGGTGTCAGCAATCAAAATGGTCTGCAAAACACGCTGAATGCTTTAGAAAAAACAATGCTGGACAAGCCAGATTATGTTGAGATTGATGTGCAGATGACCAAGGATAGACAATTTGTCGTCTATCATGATTTTGATTTGCAGCCGCTTGCTGGCATATCTGGCAGCATTCCCCAATATAATTTAAATGACTTGGATGGGCTGCCCTTACGAGAGGGGCAGCAAAAAGATCAATTAGCAAGTTTTTCCGATTATTTAGCTCAAGCCCGTTTGTCTAATCAAAAATTATTAATTGAATTGAAATCAGAATCCGTTGATACCCAGGAAATGGTCCAATTATTTTTAGCTGAATATTTGCCAGAGTTGAAAGAAACTAGCAGCCTTTTACAAAGCTTGCGTCTGTCGATTGTAAAAGAATTAAAAAAAGCAGCCCCTGAACTAAACGTTGGTTACATTATGCCTTTTTCAATTAGCCAGCTGCCTAATTTGCCGGCCGATTTTATTGCAATTGATTATCGAACGGTGACGCAAGCCTTGATTGATAGATCCCATCAGTCGAATCAAACTGTTTTTGTCTGGACGCTGAATAATCAAAAAGCTATTCAGCGCATGGCAAGTTATGCTGTAGATGGCATTATTACCGACAATTTACCTGTGACACAATTGGCCCTTGAACAAAATCAACTTCGCTATTCCAATCAATTATTTTTTCTTAGTCTAGGTTTTGGCTAAAGAGAAGCCCCCAAGCAGCCCGCTGAATTTTTCAGCAAGTTTCTTGGGGGCTTTTATTTATACTCCTGGGAGTTATGTAGCAACCTGATAGGCTGTAACTCCGGTGGAGACGTTCTCAATTTCTTCGATTTTCACTAAAACCTTAAATTGTAAATCGATTAATCTGATTTCATCTCGGGGAGCATATTCCATGACACTTACCGCTACTGTTTTATCATAAACATGCTCAACTCTTCCCAAAACTAGTTCTTTTAAACCAATTGCGCGTCCATAGACATAGTTCCCAATCTCAATATTCGTCATTTTTTATTCTCCTTTCTGTTATTATTATAATAACATGCATTTTTATAAAAATAAATAGTGTAAACGATTTTAATAGCATATTACTTCATTTAATTTAGCATAATGAACGTTATTTAAGTTATTTAAACGTTTTATTATGTTTCTTTTTTAAAAACGACTGTTTTGTTACTTTTTTCTCAAAGATTTTGAAAAAAACTAGCGAATTTAATCTAAGTTGGTTTAATCAATGCAAAGGCAACTTCTTCTGTTGCAAAAGAGGCCGAAATATTTTGCTGACGACTAGCTAGTTGAGCAGCTTTTTTAGCGATTGCTAAATTTGTTATCGTTTTATCCTGAGATTCTGTAGTAATGTTCTCCTCGGAATAAGACATCAAAGGAACTTGCAGCCATGCCGCTAAATCAATTAAGGCCGGTTCGCCTTGCAATTGTTGTGGGCAAGCTAATTGGCGAATACTAAAGGGATTTAGCATTTCCTGATGGCAAAATTTTAAAAAATCTCGCTTTAAATGGGCTGCAGAAAGTGTTTGCTTATAAGAGACACCTAGATAAAAAAGTTTCGGAACAATCGGAATAATTTTTCTGTTTGTCACAATTTCTGCTCTAGTTGAGATAAAAAATACCGCCGCAAAATCATCTAACTCATTAAGTGATGTGATGGGCGTCAGTCGTGGAACATCCTGCAGATAGGGTTGTTCTTGTAATAATCCGATTTTCGCATCGGATTGCAGGAGCTGATCCAAATAATCAGAATTAGTTTTATCTCTTGAATACCAACCACGAACAGCTTTTACAATGCCTGCAAAAGTGGCTAAATCTGGATTTTCTTCTTGGCCGGTAATCACCGCAGTTGCGTTTAAAGCTACCGCTAAAGACCTCGCCAAACGGTTGCCGTAGTTTTCCTTACCGGGTAATAAGCTGATAACAAAATCCCCTGTCTCATCTATCAAAAGAATAAAGTTTTTTGAATCAGTCCAGTCCTTTTGAGTGGGAAAACTCTTTAAGAAACGACCAGTCGACATAAAACAAATCAGCCCATCATATTCAGTGAACAAAGAAGCGAAAACTTTACTTAAATCTGTCTCCACAAAAAACAAAGTTTGGGAGTCTGCCAAGTCTTCCGGCAAAATCAATTCAGCCTGAATCTTTGGATCCAATTTATCAATCGTCTGTTTCGCCAATTGTTTGCCTTTTTTAGATAACGCAATTAAACCAATTTTCACTTTTCCACCCCACATCCTTTATTAATTACCTCTATTATAGCTTAGATTTTTCACAAGAAAAGTGAAAACGTTTCATTTGAGTATAAATTACTTATTTATTTTGAAAAATTCGCAAAATTAATGAAAACCGAGTGTTTAAACAAGTGAATTTAAATAACAATTTAAAAGAAAAAGATTTAGCTGCTGTGTATCTTTCCGAAAACCTACTCAAAAATTTTTTGAAATTTTCTTGATAAGTATTTAATAAACAGGATTATTTCGGTAATAAAGATAAAGAGAGCATTTATTACGAAAGACGTAATTTTTGTAAACTAAAAGAAATAAAAAACGATTCTTATGGCCTAAGTGCTATAATTAAATTGAGAAAAACATAAAGGCGGGATTAAAATGAAAAAACAAATGATTTTTTTGGGATTGTCTTTTTTGTTGTTAAGCGGTTGCCAAGGGAACGAGCCGACAACTACTAGCTCAAGCACCTCAACTACTGACACCAACAGCCAATCAGAAACTTCTACCAGTTCTACCACGATAAACTCTACCGAAAGTTCAACAACGAGCTCTGAAGCTAGCTCGAATTCTTCGACAGCCACCACTACAATCAGGGTTTATTCTGAAGCTGAGAAGCAGGCTATTACCGAAACTTTTTTAAATTGGGCGGATAGTCGTGCTAAAACTGCTGGAATGGCAGTCAATTCAAATTATTTCAATCATGGTGCCAGCGGTATCGGCGATTGGTACGCAGTTACTTCGGATGGTTTAATTCAAGTCCAACAGCAATCTGAGAACGGACTGCCTGGCTATGACTCCTTCCCGTTGCACAGCCTTGGTGGAATTGTCTGGTATTATTCGGTAAACGGGGTAACGGGCATTACCGATGAAGTAGATGACTCGCAGAATTCGCCTAGCACCGCAGTTGGCTTTTCAAATGTGGCAGATAGCCAACAGCCTTTTACGAAATATATCTTAGCGGATAATGGCGTCGTCTATGAAGCCAAAACGAGCTCGGCTTTTTCCGATGGCTTTTATGTCGCCGGCGATGATGGAGACCTTTATACCTACTATTCACCAGAGAGCCAACTAGTTTTCCAAAAATCACAAGACAGCGCTGCTCAAACTGAGCTACAAAGTATTTTGAGTCAGTATAACTAGCCAAATATTCTCAAGATTTTCTAATCTAAAAATAACTTTTCTTCGCTTGATTTATTGATATAATAGCTATTTGGAAGAATGATAAAAAAAGAAATTAGGTGTAAGAAAATGAAAAAAATTATGGGACTTACTTTAGTATGTGCAAGTTTCTTTGTATTGAGCGCTTGTGGGACTTCAACCGATTCAACAAGCAGCTCTTCAAGTGAAGCTACTACTACTTCAACTTCGGCTGCTAATCAAGGTGTGACCTTCACTAAGGGCTTCTACACGTCTAATCCAGAAAAGCAAGTTGAGATTAAGGGAACAGCTGATGAAGATGGCACCATCACCTTCAATAATGCTGCTGGTGAAGAGGAAGCTGTAGCGGTAACGGCCGGCGAAGACTTCACAATTAATTACGATATGGCTGAACTTGGCGACACAGAAGTTACCTTCACTTTTAAAAATGCTGATAATGAAAGCTCAAGCTATGACATCAAACTAATTGCCAATCATTTTGAAGAAGAATAGGACTGTTTGATTAAGCTTTGGCAAAATCAAACACTGATCCAGTATACAAAAGGAGCAGACCCACCTGATAAACTCAAGTGGGTCTACTTTTTGCGAAGAAAGTTTTTTTTAAATCACAAATAGAATTTGATATTGTACTGCTTTTGACAATCCTCTATAATAATAAGCATTAGCAAACCTTTTCAAAGTCAGGAGGAAGACACCTTGAATAACAATAACGACAACAATAACCGCGCCGATGAGTTGATAAAGATAGCCATCGGATTATTAATTCTTGCTGCGATAGTCAGCTTGGCGAAATTCTTTTTATAGTCTAAGTTTAATTGGTTGCTACTAGTTAACTATTTATAAAAAATAGATTCAGCACATCGATGACAAGAGGTTTGATGTCATAGTTGTTGCTGGTCTTTTTTTCTGCAAAATCCCCTCTAAATCAATCCTAGTTTGTTTAGATTTAAAGCCATCCATTGAAGTGTGCTTTCCATCTTAAACTCTCAAGCCGTTTTTTCAACTTATACTCTGTAATTTATAGGCAAAAAAACTTTGACACATCGATACGGAATTGACACACATTAATTATGGTGCCAATCATCCTACTCCTTTTTCACAGAAAGATGAGTTAATAATTTTCCAATATAAAAAGGCCAAGCGATTTACTTGGCCTTGTCTTGTTAAAATTATTTCACTACTAGCACATTGCAAGGGGCGTGGTTGACAACAAATGCAGTGGTGGAACCAACTAGCATTCTTTGAATTCTGCCCTTTCCTGTCACACCAATAACAATCAAATCAATATCATATTCCTCTGGAAGCGTACTAGAAATAAGTTGTTTAGGACTTCCCAACTCGACAATTGATACCGTGTTTGTAACTCCTTCAGTTTCTGCCAGGCGAATTTTTTCAGCGGCTTTGTTCTTTGCAAACTCCATCTCTGCATCTAAAACTTTGGTATAGGCATAGGCACTATTGGAGATATCCGCATCATTAATAATCATAGCAATATGCAACTTGGCTTGGCTGTTTTTAGCAATTGTCAGCGACTCTTTAAAGGCTTTGTCAGCTTGTTCGGATCCATCTACAGCAACTAAAATGTTCTGATATCCATCTAGCATGATGTTCACCTCCCACTTAAATTTTACCATATTTTACCGCAGGAAGCCCGTTTTTTAAGGGAAGTGAGATTTCTTCAAAATCTCACACAAGTTTCTTTTGAAGTAGATGCTGGCAGCTCTAAATCTAAATTGTAACAATTATTTCATTTGGACTGTATTCAATCAAAGATTAATTTTCATCCTTAGTCTTATCAACTGTTTACGTAATTGTATCAGTGATGTCGCATTCGCCAAATCTGCGATAATCGATAACTTCAACAATAAAATTTTTAAAATTGTTCCAGTTCATGCTTCACTCTTACTCTGCTTCTTTCCTTTTACTCAAGCCTCGTCAGCCCAATTTGGTTGTAGACAATAGCCTTTTCGCCAAATCACTTTTAAAGATTGTCCATCAAAACCAGCGTTTTCCATCTTTAAACGAATTTTGCTGACTAATTGTGAAATTTGGGTCTTCCGGGACGTATTGGCCGGCTCCTGCCAAAGATCAAGAGATATTTGATTGCGAGTCAAGATTTGCCCCTCTGCTTCCTCTAACAAATCAAAAAGGCGATTTTCAGTTGTCGACATTTTAGCTTTAAAGACTTCTAAGGCAGTTGAAGCAGGCCCCTTCTGTTGATTGATTTTCTTGCCGTTCACCAGAATTTCCCTTAGCTCAGCGATGGTCATCTCTGCCGAAATAATTTGCGAATCATTAAACTCCTGAACTTCCTCTTCTTTTAGAAAATCCCCGTCAATCTCTAAATCATCCGTTACTCGGTAAACTGCGATGTCTTTAGGCAAATGGCTTAAAAATTTCCGTGCATCAAAATCAGCAATTGTCTCGCTAAGCATGACAATCTTAAAAAAATTGGAATAAAACTCACTGTGTTCTGCTCCTCTTTTTAAGAGCTGAGCTGAGCAAAATACCTCATAACCTAAAAAGCGCAGTTTCTTTTCTAGATTACTCTCTCGAGTAGGATTATTAGTTAAAATCACAATTGGCTCCATAAAGCCCCTCCATTTTTCTTTTACTTAATTTTTTCGACATGAACTACTAATTGATGACAGTTTCAGAAAAATACATTTAGATTAATGATTCATTTCTTGATTTAGTTATTTATTAAATTGTTCAGAAATTCTTTTTAAGTAAACAAGAAATAAAATAACTATCATTCGATTTGAATTATGACATTTATCTTTATAAAGAGCAATTTACATTCGGTTGCAATTTGTAAATTTAGTAGCCTATTTTACCTTAATACAAAATATTTTTGATATTGTCTAGTAGCGAAAGCATCCTAATTGTTTATATAGAGCCATTTATTCTTTTTTATTAATCATAAAAAATAATTATTTTAATAAATTTTAAAAAAATTATTGTTGATGATTTCTTGTATCTTTTATAAAGATTATAACAAAAAATATTAAAATAACCTGTATTTTATAAAAAACAATTTGAAAACAGTACCAAAAAAATGTATTATTTCAGTTGATTAACAAATTTGTGTTGTTTTATAAAGGGGGTTCCTTGTGAAGAAACAATCAATCTCTGAGCTTATTACAGATTGCTTTATTGAACTACTGTTGAAAAAAAATTTTAAATCTATTTCAATCACAGAACTCACAAAAAAAGTTAAGATTAGCCGAGTGACATTTTATAAAAATTTCGAAAATAAGGAGGATATCCTTGATACATTGATTGAAAAATTATTAGGGGAGTTTGATTCTTTGCAGCAAAAACATGTGGCTATTTTTAAAAAAATTAATATGACAGATAATGAAGAATTAAAAGGAGCGCTTTTATCAAGCACTTTAGAGGTTCTAAACTTTTTTTGCAATCACGAAAAGTCTATTCGCGCTTTATCCTCCAGTAAAAATTTGGTAGATTTTATGGATTTATTGCACTTGACTTATTACAATCAATTTACACGAGCAATGCCTGATAATATCTCTAAAGAAGTGGATCAAAGCACTTTAAACTGTTATGCTACTTTCATTACCACTGGGGTAAATGCTGTTATCGAACAATGGTTTCAAAATGGGTTTCAAGAATCACCTGCAACAATAGCAGAAATCCTTACGAACATGTTGACAACGCCATTGCAGGAATTACACTTGACTGCGATGAGACAACAAGCATGTCCTGCCAACTTTGAGTGATATCTTTCCACTTTGTACTACATACATACTTCTCAATATAGTTTTCTATATTAGAAAAAAGTCTTCCCCAAAAAAACTAAGAATCAATCTTCTATTCTTAGCAATTAAATCTCTCGTTATTTAATATTAACTCTATCTAAAATATACTTGATTATTTTAGATTTTATTTCGCGGTTAAAACAATTCTTTGAGACTAATATTTTAGTATCAGTTTTTTCTAAATCAATTGAAGGTTATATTGTGGAACTCCATTTACTATTTAGTTTTTAGAGTTCACTATGAATTTTAAAAATGATAATAATTTGTATTTTGCAATCACTATTCTATCTATCATAGTTAAGTTTTAAGCAAAAAGAAAAAGCACTCGCTTCGAGTGCTTTTTCAATCTTATTATTATAAAGCAGTAGTTTTCAAACGTTGACCTATAAGCGTTCGTTCAACTCTTTAGCTAAGTCTTCAAAGCCAGGTTTGCCTAGTAAAGCAAACATGTTTTTCTTGTAGGCTTCTACACCTGGTTGGTCAAATGGATTGACGCCGTTTAAGTAGCCAGATACGCCAACTGCGATTTCAAAGAAGTACATTAAGTAGCCTAAAGTATAAGCATCCATTTCTGGAATTTTTACTAATAGGTTTGGCACATCGCCATCCGTATGGGCCAATAAGGTTCCTTCAAAGGCTTTGGTGTTAACGAAATCAACTTCCTTGCCTTGCAGATAGCCTAAGCCATCTAAGTCAGCATCTTGTAAAGGAATTTTAACGTTTTTGCGGGCATTTTCAACTTTGACCACTGTTTCAAAAATGTTGCGGCGGCCTTCTTGAATGTACTGACCTAAGGAATGCAAATCAGTTGAGAAGTTTGCGCTTGAAGGGTAAATGCCTTTTTGATCTTTCCCTTCAGACTCGCCGAACAATTGTTTCCACCATTCTGAAAAATATTGCATGCCTGGCTCGTAGTTGATTAATAATTCGGTAACTTTGCCTTTGCGATATAAGATATTGCGCATAGCCGCATATTGATAGGCTTCGTTTTCTGCTAATTTATCACTTGAATATGCTTCACGAGCGTCAGCTGCCCCTTGCATTAGGGCATCAATGTCAGCACCGCTGGCAGCAATTGGTAATAAACCGACCGCCGTTAAGACTGAGAAGCGTCCGCCGACATCATCAGGAATAACAAATGATTCCCAGCCTTCAGCATCTGCTTCAACCTTCACAGCACCTTTGGCTTTGTCAGTTGTTGCATAAATTCGTTTGTTGGCTTCTTCTTTGCCATATTTTTTAATTAATAATTCTTTGAACACTCTGAAAGCAATTGCTGGTTCAGTCGTGGTTCCTGATTTTGAAATAACATTTACTGAGAAATCACGTTCACCGATGACTTCAATTAAATCAGCTAGATAGGTTGAGCTGATGGAGTTCCCTGCAAAGAAAATTTGCGGTGTTTTGCGGGTTTCATTTGGTAACAAATTATAAAAAGTATGTTGCAGAAAATCAATTGCTGCGCGGGCACCTAAATAAGAACCCCCGATTCCGATAACAACCAATACTTCAGAATCAGATTGAATTTTTTCCGCTGCTTTTTTGATGCGGGCGAATTCAGCCTTATCGTAATTTGCTGGTAGGTCTACCCAACCGATATAGTCGCTACCGGCACCTGTTCCTTGGCGCAAATCCTTGTCAGCTGCTGTAACCAAGCTTTGCATATAGCCAAGTTCGTGCTCGTTGACAAAGGGTGCAACTTTTGAATAATCAAATTTAATGTGAGCCATGATAATCCTCCTAAAAGCTATTTTATACACTGTCTACTTTACGTTTTTTTTCGATTTATTTCAAGTAAATACCCGCTATCTTCTGCTTTTTTTGAAATTTCAGCCAATTTTTATTAAACTTAAGAAAATTATGTTACACTCATAGCAGAAATTTTCAAAAGGCACAGCACTGTCAAACACTTTAGCATAGAAATCAAGACTTATTTTAAATTCACTATCATAAATAGAAAAGATAAATTACTTCTTAGGAGGAAAAAATTGGAACAACAATATGAAGTTATTGTCGTCGGCGCTGGCACTAGCGGGATGATGGCGGCCATCAGCGCAGCAGAAAATGGTGCTCGGGTCTTACTCATTGAGAAAAATCGTCGGGCAGGAAAAAAATTATTGATGACCGGTGGTGGCCGCTGCAATGTCACCAATAACCGGCCAACAGAGGACTTAATTGCCCATATTCCCGGAAATGGCAAATTTTTATTTAGTGCCTTTTCCCAGTGGAATAATTTCGATGTGATGGCCTTTTTTGAATCCCATGGCGTTTCATTGAAAGAAGAGGATCACGGTCGGATGTTTCCAGTCACTAACTCCTCTAAAACCGTGGTAGAGGCGTTGATGAAGACCATTCAGGATTTGGGAGCTACGGTCTATTTTCAAACAAAAGTAGAAAAATTAATTCATAAAGATGGCCAAGTCTATGGCGTTAAAACGGATAAAGGGGAATTCACCGCCCCTTGTGTTATTCTTTCAACTGGCGGACGCACCTATCCTTCAACCGGTGCGACAGGTGACGGCTATCAATTAGCTAAAAAAGTCGGTCACACCATTACAACACTTTACCCAACTGAGTCTCCTTTGGTCTCAGAAGAAAGTTTCATCAAAGATAAAACCCTGCAGGGGCTCTCTTTACAGGATGTTAAATTGTCTGTCCTCAATCAAAAACAGCGGGCAGTCACTAGTCATACGATGGATTTACTCTTCACCCACTTTGGTTTATCGGGACCAGCTGCTCTCCGTTGCTCTAGTTTTGTCAATCAAGAGTTGAAAAATGCGGACAATGTTTTAGTCGAGCTGGATTGTTTTCCAGCCGTCAGCTCAGTTGAACTAACACAGCAAGTCCAATCTTCTCTGCAATCTAAAAAAACTGCAAAAAACGCTCTTCACGGTTTAATTCCTGAGCGCTTACTCGCTTTTTATTTAGAAAGACTAACGTTAGCTGATGTGATTGCTGACCAATTGACAACCGAACAAGTCGAATCTTTCGTTATCTTTTTAAAGAGCTTTCCAATCAAAATTGTCAAAACCTTCCCTCTTGAAAAGTCTTTTGTCACAGGTGGCGGAATTAATCTAAAAGAAGTTCAACCTAAAACAATGGAGAGCAAATTGTTGCAGGGATTATTTATGACAGGCGAACTGTTAGATGTCAATGGCTATACTGGTGGTTATAATATTACCGCCGCCTTTGTCACCGGTCATGTTGCTGGAAAAAATGCTGCTGAAATTGCCAGTTACACGTATTTAAATTAAACTAAAAAATCCTTAATGGAGCTAGCGCTCCATTAAGGACTTTTAAATTTACTTTATCTTCTACGAATTTTCCGCCAGAGGCGCCAGAGGGGAAAACGACTGAAATAAGCGATTGCAGCGCTGATAATCAGGCTAATGGCTAAAAATAAAACACCGCCGTAAATATCTTCTGGCAGGATGAAGCGAGCCCCTAAGGTAATCAGACCAAACAAGACAACTGCCAATACAACAGCCACAACATTTAAAACCAACATCACGGAACTTCCGGCTACTGGTACCTCACCTGGTAAAAGATTGGTTGCCGGCATCCCTGGATTAGCCAGCCGCGTCGCATTGATACTCATGCGATTGTACTCACTATTACGAACAGAAGCTTTTTCAACAGATTTATTTTGACGCTCTCTCTCATTCATTTTTCAGCCCTCCTAGATACCTCCAACGGACAATAATTGATTATACTTTCGATAACTTATTATACCATCTGAGGAATCATTTAGGCAATATTGGTTGATTTATCATGCTTCACTAATCAAATCCACAAAAAAACCTTTGACCAAATTTTTTAACTCTTTGGGGGCTACTTCCATCTGCAGACCGCGGCGACCAGCGGAAACGATCATCGTTGCAAAATTTTCTGCCGAAGCATCAAAATAGGTGGGCAATAATTTTTTCATACCTACCGGCGAACAACCGCCACGGATATAACCAGTCGTTACTTCTAAATCTCGCAGGTGTAGCATCTCAACTTTTTTATTGCCGGAAGCCTTGGCGATTTTCTTCAAATCTAATTCTTGATTGCTGGGAATTACAGCGACAATCGGTCCCGTTTTATTCCCCACCGCAACTAAAGTTTTAAAAATTTGTTCAGGTGGAGCTTTTACCTGATCCACCACTTCATCAGCGCCCAAATCACTTTCAGACCACGCATACTCATGTTCAGTGTAGGGAATTTTTTGTTGTTCAACTAAGCGAATTGCATTGGTCTTTTGAATTTTTTTCTTAGCCATAACACGTAGTAACCTTCTTTATTTTTAATTAGCGCCGTTTGTACTCCTGAGGTTTCAATAATTCTAACGCCATCTGCAATTCTTCTAGTGTATATTCATCACTATCAGGATAGTAGGCTACACTGCTGTATGCAATACAGCTGCCGTTGATGCCGCCAGCAATCTGCGAGAGGCGACCTAAATTTCCGCTAGAAAATAAAATAATCGGAATTGCCACAAAGGGCTCCACCTGAAATCCCACCGACATCATCTTCATCACATCGTAACGACTATTGCCATAGGCGACAATTTTTCCAATGTCAGCCTTCAAATGCTCCATCAAATTCAACTGAAATAAAATTAACGCATCATCTGGTGTATCATCTAAATAATAATGACTTAAAATCAGCTTGACTTTGGTTTCCCGCAGCAAATTCATAAAAGAGGGGCCGATTAATTCAGCAACAATCAGCTGCAATTCTAAGATATCGACTAAGCCGCTTTCTGCCGCAGTTAAATAAATTTCCCGTAAGATGCCTGGACTGACTGAATTTTTGCCATCGTCATCCGGCGTCAAAAAACTAAAGATGACTGGCAGGTTTCCTGCAATTTGGCGCAGCTCCTGTAAAACCGCCAAAACACTAGCCATCTCCTGGTATTCTTTGAAATAGTCTCCTCGCCACTCCAACAATTCAGCCCCCTCTGCTACGGCCTTAGTTGCTTGACGGAGGATTTCTTCTTGGGTGTCTCCTTTAATAGCCACACAAATTTTCGGCTCTTGATCGGTTAAAATTAAATCCCGCACTACCACACTTTTCATGCCAACTGCTCCTATTTCCACTTTAAATTGTCAAAATATTCTTAGGAATAGTATAGCACGAGAGGGATAAATGGTCATATTTTACAGTTGCCTGCCGATTTTTTCTGCTGCTAGTTTTTTATAATCGTCGGATCCCACCAATATTTCGTCAAAGCACAGATAATTGCATAGACGGTTAAAACAACGATAATCCGTTTGTAATTGCGTTCTTTTTTGAAATCGCCATAAATGAAATCCAAAAACGGATCAATAAAATAAATCATCGCCAAAGAAAGCACTCCCCAGGCAAGTGAGGAACGCAGGCAAATGCGCCCTTGAAAATTCAGAAAATCTTTAGAATAATCCCAGTAGGTTTTATGAAGCAGCCAGCTGGACAAATAGCTGGATAGCAATTCAAACAAGGTCATGCCAAACATACTGGTAAAAAATAATTTTACCGGCTGTTTTTTATAGCGGTCAAAAAATAAAGAAATCAGCACCGCCCCGATGCCATACATTTCAATTAAAGGGAGGCCCCAAACTAAATGCAAATCCTTTAATAACGGTACACCCTTCAAAAAAGGTAAATATTCTGGTAAACGCCCCATCACAAAGAGATAGCCGCGGTCGGTCATGATACCTTGGGTGAAATAGACCACCAAAGTTTCAAAAAT
The DNA here is from genome assembly GCF_056924355.1 of Enterococcus sp. LJL90. NCBI lineage: Bacteria > Bacillati > Bacillota > Bacilli > Lactobacillales > Enterococcaceae > Enterococcus > Enterococcus sp. LJL90. The sequence goes on from NZ_JBXPBQ010000006.1 coordinate 50,536, forward strand.
CCAGCCCAGCACCCCGCAAACCAAAAAGATGAAGAGTATGTCATACGAACTTCGCTTTTTCATTTTATCAAACCCTTTTTCTACCATTATACTGATTGTCAAAAAGACTTGAAAGGTGTTGGACTGGATTTTTTGTTTGGTAAATTAAAATATTTCTGATAAGCAATTAGTCGTTAGCACTAAAATTTTTACTGGCTGGTTTGTTGCAGAAAGTGTCTGAGGGAATTTTTCGAATCAATAGCTTGAGGTATTTTGATTTTTTGAAAAAAAGTTTTTACTTTAAAGAAACGCTAGTTAACAATTCTTTGAGATTCTCAGCAGCAATTTGACCTGGGTCAGAAACTTTTTTTCCAGCAGCATAGGTGGCGGCTGAGCCAAAAATTTCGCCGGTAAAGCGGCTGACAAAACCTAATTTGCCTAAAGCAATCGTAATCAGTGGACAATCAATGAGTTTCTTGGCCTCATTGGTAGCTGCTAATAAAGTTAATACATCTTGGCTGCTGCGGGGCATGACGGCAATCTTACAGATATCAGCGCGTTTTTCTGCCATGGAAGTCAGCATGGCAACCAGCGTCTTTTTAGAGGAAGTCCGCCGAAAATCATGATTGGACATAATGACACTGACATGTTGTTGATGGGCTTTAGCGACGATTCGTTCTACCGGAACCTCCGGCATAAAAATTTCGACATCGATTAATTCAAAGGCTGGCTGCTCTAGTAATTCTAAATAAAAATCAAGGTACTCTTGTCCGGAAAAATTTTTGACGCCGCCTTCTCGTTGACTTCTTAAAGCCATTATCAATGGTTTGGCTGTCACTTTTTTTATTTCTCTAGCAAGCTGGTTAATTTGATTAGCATCTAAAGGGTCGGTAAAATAATCAAGACGCCATTCAATCATGTCGCATTCAGAATCCTCTAATTCTTTGACATCGCCAAGAACTTCAGCAGCATTTCCTGCAAGCAGGGGAACAATGATTTTGGGCTGACCAACACCAATCAAGAGACCATGGATTTCAGCGACTTTCATCAGGAATCCCCCCTTTCTTCTCTTTGATTATAACAAAGAATATTATTTTAATAAGTTTTAATGTCGTATAAATTATTAGAAAAACATTGGAAATAAATAAAGAAAGCCCATTTCTGAGCTTCCCGACAGTTTTTTTCTTTAAATTTTTGTTAATAGACTATTTTGGTAAAGATTTTGCTGGCTGATTTGGCGATCTTTTTCATAAACCGCTGTTAAAATATCACGGGCTTCTCTGGTTCCCTCCATGATACGCCGAGCAACTTTACTGTCGCCAATGTTCACTAGCTTGGCATTATTTGCTTGCGCATAGTCTTTAAGCTCAGGCATTAATGGTGCATCTGCCCGCATTCCTAAACAAACAAAACCTAAATCAAAATAAAGATTTTCCAATTCACCTGATGGTAACTCCACGACAAAATGATCCCCGCAGACTTCTAATAATTTAGTTTCGGTATGGGCGATAACGCCGTAATCCTTCACAATTTCCATCATGCTAAGTTTGGTGATTAAGTCTAAGTCTTTCCCCAGTTGATTTTGCATTTCAACAATCGTGACTTTTTTAGCACCACGTTCAGCGTAATATTCCACTACGTCTAAGCCAACTGCTCCGCCGCCAATCACGACAACTTCTTGATCAGTAAAATCTTGGAAGTTTTCCATATTATTCAAAATATCAAAGATGGAAAAAACTTTCCGATTTGGTTGTGCTAAAACTTCATGCAGTCCTTTAATTGGTGGCAATAAAGGTTTGGCCCCAGTTGCGTTGACAATTATGTCTGCCTGTTGATTGTCGAGATCTGCTTCGTCAAATGTGCGATTCAAATGAATCGTTAGATTTGGTAACAGAGCGCAGCGGTTTTCTAAATAAACAATAAAGTCATCAATCCGTTTTTTATCTGGGAAACGGGAAATTTCATGGCCGAGGCCGCCTAGATAACTTTTTTGTTCAAATAATTCGACTTCAACTCCAACTTCTGCTGCTGTCGCTGCCGCTTCCAAGCCGGCCGTACCACCGCCGACAACCACCATTTTCAATGGATTCTCAATTATTTTTTCTTTGTATTGATCTTCGTAATATAAATCTGGGTTAACCGTGCAGCGAATTGGTTTTGATTTGCCAATACGATGATCCGCACAACCGATATTACAGGAGATACATTTACGCAATAAATTTTCTTGGCCATCTGCCACTTTATTGACCCAGTTTGGTTCTGCAATTAAGCCACGACCCATCGCCAACAAGTCAGCATCGCCATTTTCTAAAATTTCGGCTGCCCGTTTAGGACTCCGAATATTCCCGGAGGTCACGATGACTTTATCCGGATAGCGCTCTTTGACTGCTTTAGCCATATAAGAGCGCCAGCCGTCTTTCAAATTCATCCGGTCAATTTGATACTGCAGGTTATCATTTAAGGCAGCAGAAACATTTAAAATATCCACTTCTTTGGCAAAGTATTTTAAAATATCTAATGAGTCTTCTAATGAATTACCACCTGCAATTAATTCGTCTGCACTGAAGCGCACCGAAATCGGCATGAAGGGTCCGACAGCCTTCCGCACGGCTTCCACCACTAAAGTTGTAAAGCGGGCACGGTTTTCAGGACTGCCACCAAATTCGTCTGTTCGATCATTATACAAAGGTGATAAGAATTGGCATAAAAGATAAGAATGGCCTGCGTGAATTTCTACACAATCAAAGCCAGCTCTTTGGGCCCGATTAGCAGCTTCAGCATATTTATTAACAATCTCGTAAATTTCTTCTTTGGTTAATGGACGTGGTGCCGGATTACCAGTTTTACTCGGAATGTTTGAAGCTGAAACAGCCTGTTTGCCTTCTAGACGCAAAGCATAAGCCGAAGCCCCAGCGTGATTAATTTGTACAGAAGTCAACGCTCCATAGGCGTGCATCGCTTCGTTAAATTTGTAAAGGCCTGGCAAATACTGATCATTATCCATCCGCAATTGCGTGGTGCCGTTAGTTCCCATCGGATAATCAAAGCAGACATTCTCCAAAGTAATGAGGCCGGTGCCCCCTTTAGCCCGCTGTTCATAATAGGCCAAGTGTTCTTGGTTAAAGCTGCCATCATTATTGGCAAAATTAGTACCCATTGGTGGCATAATAACGCGATTTTTAAAAGTGGTGCGGCGAATCGTTAGCGGTTCAAAAATTGCTTGATATTTTTCCATAGAAAATTCTCCTAACTGCATGGTCATTTCCAATTGACAAGTTATGTTTTTCACATAACTACTACAACAATTATTTTAAGGGAGAACAATCATAAATACTAATGCTTTATTTTGATAAAATTCATGATTTTTTTTTATCATTCGCTTGGCGAAAGCCCCTTAAAAAAAGTTTTCAAAAAATAGTAGCGAATTAAAAGACAAATGAAAGACTTTTAACTCAACATGTGTTATTTTTAAGAAGTGGATTCCCGAATTTTCGGGAAGTATGATTCTGCTTGAAAATTTTTCAATTATTTAAAACAACTATTGGAGGCGCTTTACATGAATTTACGGCAATTGGAGTATTTTGTCACCTTAGCCGATACAGAGCATATGACTAAAGCGGCAACCTTATTAAATACATCGCAACCTAATTTAAGTCATGCGATGTCAGAGCTGGAAAAGGAATTGGGGGCGGCCCTTTTTGAAAAAGTCGGCCGCAATATTCGCTTGACCAAATATGGCCGATTTTATTATAGCTATGTTGCCACCGCTTTGAATGAGATTAATAAAGGCCAGCAGGAACTGCAAAACTTAATCAGTCCTGATACCGGTCAAATTGATTTTGGTTATATTTACACAATGGGCGCTGAATTGAGTCCCTCTTTGACCCGTAAATTTTTATCGATTCCCGGCAATGAAAAAATCAATTTTCATTTTAGTCAGGGAAATTCCCAAACGATTATCAAAAAACTGCGGGCGGCTGATATTGATATTGCCCTTGCTTCTAAAATAAATCAGACTGATGATATTCACTATCAAGCCATTGCCGAACAAAAAATTGTCTTAGTTGTCAATCAAGATCATCCTCTGGCAGATAAAAATCAGGTTTATCTGAAGGAAACTAGCGACTTCCCTTATATTTATTTCAATCAGGAGAGTGGTCTGCGGCCATACGTTGATGAATTGATGGCCTTACAGCATTTGCAACCAGAAATTGTCTGTGAAGTTGAAGAAGATCACAGTATGCTAGGCTTTATCGGGTATGATTTCGGCATTGGCTTAATGCCGGATATTCCTTCGATTAGCGCTTACCCTGTTAAAAAAATCGAGATACTTGATCAACGGGAACCCCGCCTGATCTATTTAGCAACTAGAAAAGGGACGCCGCTATCGCCAGTCGCCCAGCGATTTTACGATTTTTGTCTTCAACAAAATCAGCTGCACACGATTTAAGTCATCAGAAAATCAAAACGAACTAACTTGTAAGATTCGCTTAGTAAAAATTACTAGGCAAGCCTGCAAGTTAGTTCGTTTTTCCATTTATAAATAAATTTATTGATGAATTAGATTTCTAACCAGTGGAAAAAAGTTCAAGCAACCTGCTATATTATATAGTAGGATTTTTCCAAAACGCAGCAATTAATCTACCTGATAAAACAATACCTTTAAATAGTCACCTTCTGGAAACTCGGTTGCCACATGGAAATCAAAGGGCAGACTAAATTTATTTTTTAACTGAAAGTTTCGCCGCGCCTGTGTAAAGGCGGCCTCAATCATCCCTTGAAACTTAGCAGAGCTGACATTGGCTGCATTTGTAGAAGCAATAATTCTTCCGCCGGGATTTAAAATTGCTAAAGATTGACTGATTAAGTCGCCGTAGTTTTTGGCAACGGAGAAAGTTTTTTTCTTGTTGCGGGCAAAACTTGGCGGGTCCAAAATAATCACATCATAGGTCAGATTTTTCCTCAAGGCATACTTAAAAAATTCGAAGGTGTCCATCACGATAATTTTTTGTGATTCTGGTGGCATTTGATTTACTAAAAATTGTTCAGCGGTTTTCTCCCGACTACGTTTAGCTAAATCAACGCTGGTAGTTTCTAAAGCACCGCCCATAGCAGCTGCGACTGAAAAGGCGCCGGTATAACTGAACATATTCAAGACTGTTTGACCGCTCGCAAAGCCCTCTACTAATTGATTGCGGACTTCCCGTTGATCTAAAAAGATTCCCGTCATTAAGCCTTCATTTAGATAAGTCGCAAATTGAATGCCGTTTTCTTTAATCAGCAAAGGTTCTTCAGGCTCTTCACCAAATAACCAGCGGCTTTCTGGTAGCTCACTTTGGAAACGAATTTTCTCGCTAGCTCCGAGCATTTCTGGATAAACGGCTTGAAAGGCTGCAATCAGCTCTTGGCTATGCTGATAGATACTTTGATTGTACCAAGAAAAAACACCGTAGCCGTTATACCAATCAACCGTCAAACCGCCTAAGCCATCGCCTTCGCCATTAAAAAGGCGAAAAGCAGTTGTCTCGGGATTTGTAAAAAAGCTGTGGCGCAGTTCCTTGGCCTTTGAAAAAAGCTTTTTGAAAAATTGCTGATCCAATGGTTCCGACTGACGACTAATAATCCAGCCGGCGCCTTTATTTTGCTGTCCTAAATAGCCTTGGCCTAAAAAACTATTCTTGTCGTCAACAAAGCAGACCCATTCTGTAATCTCAGCTGCTGCTGTTGCCAAATCTTCATTACGCAATAAAGGATAGCCGCGGCGAATTTTTTTAGCCGCCTGTTGTGTCACTTTGATCTTCATTTTAAAACTCCTCATTCTTTGTCGCTTTTCAGTATAGCAGAATAATTTTCGCCTGTCTTTCGTAAAAAAAGCTTAACTCCTTCTTGAATTTTTCAAATTTATTTGACAGCGATTTTTAAGGCTAGTAGAATAAGATTAATATGCAAATTTGACAATTTACAGTTATTTTACAAAGGGGATTCTCATGACACAAAAAATCAAGAATATCTTTGGCAAACTTAGGTTACCAACATTCTTAAATACACGTTTAGGCCTGTTCTTCACATTGCTAATTCTGCTGTGGGCCAAGACAATTTTCGCTTATTTTGTAGAGTTTAATTTGGGTGTTGAAAACTTGATGCAATATGTCATCTTGTTTATCAATCCCATTGCTTCTTCACTTTTAATACTAGGGCTAGCCCTTTATATTCGCAGTAAGAAACTTTCTTACATCACCATGATGACCATCTATAGCCTTTTGGTGTTGCTGCTTTTTTCTAACGCCGTTTATTATCGGGAGTTTACCGATTTTATTACGATTAACACTATGCTCGGCGCCGGCAAAGTTGCCAGTGGATTAGGTGAAAGTGCCCTGCGCTTGTTTAGACCCTATGACATAATTTACATTTTAGACATTCCATTATTTATTTTGGCCCTCGTGACGAAAAAAATAAAAATGCAGGAAAAACCAGTCAAAGCTCGTTATTCTTTAGCCTTCAGTGCGATTGCTGTTTTAGTTTTTACCGGCAACTTAAACTTGGCTGAGTCGGAACGTCCGGGCTTATTGACGAGAACTTTTTCAAGAGAATACCTCGTTAAGTTTTTAGGAATTAATGCTTTCACCGTCTATGATGGCGTCCAAACGTATCAAACCAACCAAATCAAGGCGGAAGCCTCTGAAAATGATTTACTGGCTGTTGAAAATTATGTCGATGAACACTATGCCGCACCCGATGAGAGTATGTTCGGTATCGCTGAAGGTCGCAATGTCATCTACGTCCATTTAGAAAGCTTTCAGCAGTTTTTGATCGACTACAGTCTAGTTGATGAAGAAGGGGTGGCCCACGAGGTTACACCGTTTCTAAATAGCTTGTATACCGACCAGAGCACATACAGCTTTGATAATTTCTTCCATCAAGTCAACGCTGGTAAAACAAGTGATGCGGAAACTTTAATGGAAAATTCTTTATTCGGTTTAAGCCAAGGTTCCTTATTTACCCAGTCTGGCAGCACCAATACGTTCCAAGCTGCTCCAGATATTTTAAGCCAGACAGCTGGTTACACCAGTGCCGTTTTCCACGGTAACTCCGGCAACTTTTGGAACCGCAATGAAACCTATAAGAGTTTTGGCTATGACTATTTCTTCGATGAAAATTATTATGATGTAACTGATGACAATAGCTTCCAGTATGGCTTGCACGACAAACCATTTTTTGAACAATCTGCTCAATATTTGGAACAATTGCAACAGCCTTTTTATACGAAGTTTTTAGCCGTCAGCAACCACTATCCTTATTCTGATATTAGTTCAGAAGAAAGTGGCTTCCCACGAGCGACAACCGACGATGAAACCATTAACGGCTATTTTGCAACTGCCAATTACTTAGACACAGCCGTTGAGGAATTTTTCAACTATTTAAAAGCCAGCGGACTCTATGACAACTCGATTATTATTTTGTATGGGGATCACTATGGTATCTCCAATTCGCGAAATCAAGATTTGGCTGAATTAGTTGGGGAGACATCTTCTTCTTGGAATAATTTTGACAATGCACAAATGCAGCGGGTACCTTATATGATTCATATTCCAGGTGAAACTGGCGGCTATGTGAATCACACATATAGCGGCCAAGTCGACGCCTTGCCGACCTTGATGCATTTATTAGGTATTGATACCAGCAATTACTTAATGCTGGGGCAAGATTTATTTTCGCCTGAGCGGGAAGAATTAGTGGCCTTTAGAAACGGCAGCTTTATCACACCAGAATACACGTCTTATAACGGGCTGACTTATTATAATGAGAACGGCCGAATTGTCACCAGTGCCCAAACAGCAATTCAAGACCAGCTGGAAATTTTGCAAAACAAAGTTAATTTGCAGCTGAGCATCTCTGATCAAATTAATAATGGTGACCTGTTGCGTTTTTACTCAGACAGCGGTTTGACGCCAATTAATACGGATGACTATAGTTATTTGAGACAAGTTCAGCAAATGCAAGATATCACCGCTGAACTAGGCGATGCCTCGACTAGCCTGCTCTCTGTGAACGGCGGGCAATCGACCAGTGAGTTATACGATTCAAAAACCTATCAAGATTATCACCCAGTTGAAGTTGCTGAAGAGGCAACTGACAGCTCGCAGGTTGAAGAAGCCGAAGAGCCAGTAACAGAATAAATTTTAAAGAGGCTGTGACATTAGTTAGAACAGAGCCGAACTTTACGAACAATATCTAGTGTTTTCACTAGATATTGTTGTTTGTGACGAGGACCTACTGGACCGCAGTCGCAAACATAATATAGTTCGGGATTTTATCTATTAAAAAGACTAGTGTCACAGGTTCTTTTTTTGTGGCATGGCGCTAGCTATATCTTTTCTCCAAGCAACCCTATCATTTTTCGACAGCAAAAAAACCACCCGCTTTCACGGATGGCTATCACTTACTTTTGACAAACGAAAAACCAGCGTTCACTTTTTTCCGTCGGGGCTGATTCGCTAAAATCAGCAAAGATTTTGACATTTTCAAAGCCGGCATTTTCCAGCATATTGATATAAATTTCAAGGGGATAGGTCCGCTCTTGATGCAGCTCATCTTTGCGGATAAAAATCTCTTCCTCTTCTTCGGTCTGAACAAAAAAAGTTAGAAAATGCTCAATACTATGAGCCTTTTGACCGGGATAGCTTTCCCACAAAAAAGCGAACTCATCTGTTTGGTAGTGATAACTGTACTCTGGAAACAGCTGGTCGATTTTATAAAGCGAGTGAACATCAAAAATAAATGTCCCCTGCTCATCTAACGCTTGGTAAACTTCATCAAAGACTTGTTGCACCTCTGCTTGATTGCGCATGTAGCAAAGAGAATCTGAATAACAAGTAATCGCTTGATACTGGCCAATTTCAGATAAATCCAACATATTGCCTTCAACAAACTGAATATCCACCTCAGCCGCAATCGCACGATCAGCAGCCACCATTAGCATTTCCTCTGACAAATCTAAAGCTGTGACTTGATAATCTGCTTTGGCCAACTCAACAGCCAAAGCACCAGTCCCGCAGGCCAATTCCAAAATATTTTTCGTTTCTTTAGGCAGATGGCGCTGCGTGAAAGTCAGCCATTGTTGATAAAGACTAGTGTCCATCACTTCATCATAAATAAAGGCAAAGGTTTCGTAAGCCATTAGTCAACCCACTCGCTAATCTGAACAAGGGGAGCATCTGACCATAATTTTTCCAAATTATAAAAGCTGCGTTCTGCCGTCTGGAAGACATGGACAATGACATCGCCTAAATCAATTAAGACCCATTTGCCACCGTCTTTACCTTCAATACGTTTAACTGTGCCTTGTTTTTCTTCGATTTTTTCGACTACTTCCTCGACAATCGCATTGATTTGCCGCTCTGAATTGGCCGAACAAATCATAAAATAATCCGCCAATAATGAAATATCTTTGACTTCCAAGGCTAAAATATCCTCAGCCCGCTTCGAATCAGCGGCCTTAACAGCAATTTCCAACATTTCTAAACTGTTAATAATAATTCACTCCCTATGCTTTAAATTGTTTGGGTTTAACCACCCATTGATTGTATGTTTCTAATGTTTTTGGATAAATCAATTGCTCATTTTCTATTAAATGAGCCAACGTGTGTTTAGTTTCAAAGGCAACCGCCGCATCTAAATCGACTTCAGCCAATTTGCGGGCCTCCTCTACGCCGGGAAAATCACGGCCGGGTTCAATATAATCGGCAACATAAAGAATTTTATCTAACAAAGTCATTTGAGCAGCCCCCGTTGTATGCAGACGAATTGCTTGGAGCACCGCTTGGTCAGTAATCTTTAATTCCCGTTCCACAAAATCGGCTCCGATTACCCCGTGCCAAATGGCGTTGCCGTATTTCAATAAATTTAAATCGTAGCCGTCACGATAAATCACCAGCTCAAATTCTTCGTCAGGACGTTCTTTGGCATAATCATGGGTCAATCCCGCCAAAGCCGCCTGCTCAATGTCGCCGCCAAATCTTTTGGCCAGCTCAATCGCTGTTTTTTCAACGCCGAGGACATGCAAAAATCTTTTTTCACTCATCGCCATTTGGACCCGTTGCATAATCATTTCCCGGTCAAAACTCGTGAACTCATTTGTCATCTAGATACAGTCCTTCCTGATGGATATAGTCCAAGACTTTATCCGGCACCAAGTATTTTAAAGAGCAGCCTTGAGCAATCTTTTGGCGAACTTTAGTCGAGCTGAGACTAATCTGCGGCACATCCACCCAAATAATCGGATAAGGACTAGTTTCATCATAGCCGGGGCGTTTAACGCCGACAAAATTCACCAGCTCCATCAATTCTTCGATACGATGCCATTTTGGTAAGTAGGCCACCATATCGCCGCCGATGATAAAATAAAAATCCGTCTGCGGCTCCCGCTCTTTTAATAATTTCATTGTATCATAGGTATAGCTCTTCCCTTTACGAATCAACTCAATCATTTCAATATCCAGATAATCATTATCTTCAAGCGCCAGCTGCAGCATTTTTAAACGATGGGCAGCTGAGATGGCTTCCTTGTGGTCGACATGGGGTGACTCGTAGCTAGGCATTAATGATACTTTGTCTAAGCCTAATGAGCGGCCGACTTGATCAGCCATCACCAAATGAGCTAGGTGAACGGGATTAAAGCTGCCCCCTAATAGCCCGACTTGCTTTCTTTTTTTCACTTCAAGAGCTTCTTCTAAAACAACTTTTGTCTGCATTTGTTTACTGGTTAAAGCCACCGTAAACGCCTCCTAGATTGCTTTGACTTCTTGAGAAAGTTTTTGATATTTCTCTTTAGATGATGGTTTGAATAAAACAATTACTCGACCAATAATCTGAACAACCTCACAATGAATCGTTTCTTGAATAACTTTTGCGACCTCATCAGCCACTTCGTCGGTATTTTGCAGGAGACTAATTTTAATCAGCTCTCTTTTTTCCAAAGCCTCATCAATTTGTTTGATGACCGCTGCGTTCAGACCGCCTTTGCCGATTTGAAAAATCGGCTGTAAATGATGGGCCTGACTTCTTAAAAACCGTTTTTGCTTGCCTCTTAATTCCATTTTCTCTTCTCTTTTCTAGACTAAGCCTTTGCGCACAATCACATCGACACCCTTAGGCGCCCAACCGGCAATAACAGCTGGCTTGGTGATGGTAATCCAGCCTAAGCCGGCAAAGACGATATCTGTTTTTTCTTTAATTGAAAATTCAAAGCGGACCAATTCCGGAAATTCCGCGACTTCATCTGGTCTTGGTGGTTGCAGAAGACCCCCGGCATGTTTTTGATAAAAATTATCGGCATTACTTAATTTTGTCCGATGAATTTCAATATCATTCGCTACATACGCCACAAAAGAACTGCGCTCACCTTTGATAAAATCAAAACGGGCCAAGCCGCCTAAAAATAAGGTTTGCTCTGGATTCAGCTGATAAACTTTCGGCTTGATTTCCTTGTGGGGCGCAATAATTTTTAAATCCTTATCGCCAAGATAATGGGCCATCTGATGGCGATGGATAATCCCCGGTGTATCAATCAAGAAATGACCGTCATCCAAAGGAATTTCAATCTTATCTAATGTTGTGCCTGGAAATCTTGAAGTAGTAATTAAATCCTGCACACCAACAGTTTGCTTGATAATTTGATTAATCAAGGTTGACTTGCCGACATTGGTCACCCCGACAATATAAACATCCCGATGATCGCGATATTTTTCAATCAACTCTAATAGCTGCGTCATTTCCTGAGGTTTTCGTGCGCTCGTTAACAAAACATCCAGCGGTCTTAAACCCGCTTCATACGCTCTTTCCCGCATCCATTGCGTCATTTTGCCCCGCTTTAAAGATTTCGGCAAGATGTCAACTTTATTGCCCACCATAATCAATGGGTTATCCCCTACAAAACGATGCAAGCCGGGAATTAAGGAGCCGTCGAAATCAAAAATATCGACCACGTTAACAATCAAGGCATCTTTTTGACCAATTTCATTTAATAAACGTAAGAAATCATCATCTGTTAAATGGACATCTTGAATCTCGTTATAATGGCGTAAACGGAAACAGCGCTGACAATAAACTTCGCCGTTTTCCAAGCCTTTTTCCAAAGCATTTTTTGGTGTGTAGCCCAACTCCTGAGGCTCGTCAGTCTGAATGACCACGCCGCAGCCGATACAGTGAATCGTTTCTTCATTCATTTTCAAAAAGGCCCTCCTGCCATAACATCTCGGGATGTTTTTTTGCCAAATGTTTCATAATATGCCCTTCAAAAAAGCGATTGATTTGTGTCTTCCAGCTATCCGTATCAACAATCGGTTTGACTAAAACATTGGGAATCCCCGCCCCATTAGCCGCACGAATATCAGTCATAATCTGATCGCCGACCATTAAAATTTCATTATTTTTTAGCCCTAATTTTGCTTGGGCTTTTTTTAAGCCGCGGCTCAGTGGCTTTAAAGCCCGCGCTTCAAAGGTTAAATTAAAAGGCGCAATCGCCTTTTCAACCCGCTCATGATTATTATTGGAAACCACCACCACTGGAATCCCAGCTGTGGCCATCTCTTCTAGCCACAGGCGCAATTCTTCAGTGCCTTCTGGGTTATTCCAAGCAATTAATGTATTATCCAAATCCGTGAGAACTGCCTTAATCCCCATCGCCTTTAATTGTTCCGGTGTAATTTGATAGATGGCTTCCACCATCCAAGTTGGTTTATATTTTGAAAACATATTTTCTCCTCAAATAAAAAATAGGAGCAGCAAGACTCCACGACGTTTTATTATAGCTTAAATGCTGAAAAAAAGCTATGAAGGCCGCCTTTTTTATCAACGACTTTAAAGGGATTTTAAGGCTTTGAATTGTTTAACGCTTTTTCCTTTTAAGATAATGAAAATCATTGAAATTATTTCTTTGATTGAATAAAAAAATAAGTGCTCTTATAAAAAACAGTACCATCGCTATTACCAAAAAAAGAGCCAATCCGCATGTGCCGATTGACTCCCATTGAGAATAGTCTTATTTCGTCGAGCCTTTTTTATCAATACCATAAGGCAGGACAATTGTTTTTTCTTCAACATCTTCTTTGTTCATCATTTTAGTCAGTAGACGCATTGCCACTGCACCGATATCATACAACGGTTGGGTAATCGAAGTGAGGCGAGGACGCACAATATCCGTCAACAATGAATTGTTGCTAGTGATAATTTCAAAGTCTTCGGGAACTTTTACGCCAGCATCCAGCATCCCATCTAAAACACCGACTGCTAATTCATCATCGGTTACATAGGCTGCTGTTGCACCGCTGTTGCGGATTCTTTCAGCTAAGTTTAAGCCTTCTTTGAAATTATAGTTCGCTTCAAAAATTAAGCCTTCGCTGTAATCTAATTTATTTTCCTTCAAGGCTTCTTTATACCCATTCAAGCGGTTTTTACCATTAATAGGGTCAATCAACGCACCGCTGACAAAAGCGATTTTCTTGTGACCATTGGCAGCCAATAAACTGACAGCATCTTTCGTTGCTGAAGTGTAATCAATATTGACACTCCCCACTTGTTCATCAGGATCAATTGAGCCCGCTAATACAACTGGTGTTTTCGAGCGAGAAAATTCGCCACGGATTTCATCGGTAATCCGATGGCCCATGAAAATCACACCGTCAACTTGTTTCGCCAATAAGTTGTTTAACACACTGACTTCTTTTTGATCGTTGCTGTCAGAGTTCGCTAGGATGATATTGTATTTATACATCGTTGCCACATCATCAATCCCACGGGCAAGTGATGCAAAAAATGTATTGCTGACATCGGGAATAATTACTCCCACTGTCGTTGTTTTCTTGCTGGCTAAGCCACGAGCTACTGCATTTGGACGATAGTCTAAACGATCGATGACCTCCAAAACTTTTTTCCGTGTTGCTGGTTTAACATTGGGATTGCCATTGACAACCCGTGAAACAGTCGCCATTGAAACATTGGCTTCCCGCGCCACATCATAAATCGTAATTGTTTGTTTATCCATAATTTTATGCCCCTTATATTTTTTCAGAAAATCCTATTTACATTTCTAGACAAGAATAGCAAACTTCCTCCAAAATTGCAACCGTTTTACTTTCACTTTCATGAAAATTATTTTTTCTTTTCTATTTTACGTACTTTTTTACAGCCCTTCAAAAAACGTGCTACAATCAGGCTACAATAAGAAGTTTTTTAATGGAGGTCTTTTTATGGATAGCGAAAAAATGAAAGAATTACAAAATTGGTTAACTGACAATCAAACCGCTGTGGCCTATATCAGCGATCCCCAACACATCGCCTATTTCGCCGGTTATGAGAGCGAACCCCACGAACGAATTTTGGCGCTTTTTGTCAGTGCTGAAGCGGAGCCTTTTTTATTTACTCCGACTCTTGAAGTTGAAGATGCCAAAAACAGCGGCTTTATCTTTGATGTGATTGGCTATTTAGATAGCCAAGATCCCTGGGACATCATTGCAAAAGAATTGAAACAGCGTTACGGCAGCATTGAAAGTTTTGCAATTGAAAAAAATCAATTGCCAGTGGAACGCTTTGAAGCATTAGCACAAGCTTTTCCAAGAGCAACGTTTTCTGCTAATCTAACACCTTTGATTCAAAAAATGCAATTGTTAAAAACGCCTAGCGAAATCAAGCGCTTGCTGGAAGCAGGCCGTTGGGCAGATGTCGCATTTGAAGTTGGCTTCAAAGCTATTCATGAAGGCGTCACTGAACAAGAACTAGTCGCAGAAATTGAATACCAGTTGAAACGCAACGGCGTTCAGCAAATGTCTTTTGACACGTTAGTATTGACTGGCAAAAATGCAGCCAGCCCCCATGGTAATCCTGGAAAGTCTGCCGTAACTACTGGTGACTTAGTTTTATTTGATCTTGGTGTCGTTTGGAACGGCTATTGCAGTGATGCCACGCGAACTGTTGCTTTTCACGAGCCAAATGATTTTCAAAAAGAAATTTACAACATTGTTTTAGAAGCACAATTGGCAGCTCAAGCTGCGGTCAAGCCGGGAATCTCTGCTGCTGAACTGGATGCCGTCGCCCGCAATGTCATCAGCAGCTATGGTTACGAAGAATATTTCAATCACCGCTTAGGTCATGGGATTGGCACAACTGTTCATGAATATCCTAGTATTGTTGCCGGCAATGACTTGATTTTAGAAGAAGGCATGTGTTTTTCGATTGAGCCAGGTATTTATATACCTGAAAAAGTTGGCGTGCGGATTGAAGACTGTGTTGCAGTCACAAAAGATGGTTGCATTCCTTTTACGACAACTTCAAAAGAAATAACAATTATTCGTTAGAGTTTTCGTTATATTTTTCATTTCAAATTGAAACGCCTATATTTTTTAGGCGTTTTTTCTTTGTTTTCAGCTGAAATATTTTGCCTGACTGACCATTAAGCTCAAAAAAACCTTTTCGTTAATCATTATAAAATAACCTTTTCTTTTTTTATGAAAAATATTCACTAAAATTTCAAAACTTTATATTGGACTTCTTTTTATAAAATAAATTATAATAAATTATGTATTAAGTTTTAATTAGAAAGAAAAAGAGGTATTTTTATGAAGTTAATGGCTGAGTTTTTAGGATTAAAAGAAAAAATTAATTCCAAAAAGGCCAAAATTGCTGTTGTCGGCCTTGGATATGTCGGTCTTCCCTATGCACTACATTACAGTGAACAGGGGTTTTCCGTCTTGGGAATTGATATCGCTAAAGAAAAAATTAGAAAATTACAAAAGGGTCAAAGCTATATTGATAATATCTCAAATCAGCAAATTGAGACATTTAATTTACATAATCAGTTGTCTACTGACTTTCAGAAAATCGACAGGATGGATGTCATTTTAATTAATGTGCCGACACCCATCGATAATTTTAATCAACCAGATATGTCATTTGTCCAAGCGGCTTGTCAGCAAGTTGTTGCTCGGGCCCAAGTCGGTCAGCTGATTATTTTGCAAAGCACTTCTTATCCCACCACTACGAAGCAATACTTAGTTGAGCCGTTAGAAAAAGCTGGCTGGAAAATCGGCAAAGATATTTTTGTGGCGTTTTCTCCAGAAAGAGTTGATCCGGGAAATAGAAAGTACACTGTTGATAACACGCCAAAATTAATCGGCGGCTATACTCCTAAGTGCACTCAACTTGCGAAAGTCTTCTTTGGCGCAAAGGCAGTACCAGTTAGTAGTATGGAGGTAGCTGAACTGGCGAAACTCTACGAGAATACTTTTCGGTATGTTAATATCAGTTTCGTCGATGAGGTTGCAAAAATATGTGATACTTTGAACATTGATGTTTTTGAAGTGATTGAAGCTGCTGGTACCAAACCCTTTGGCTTTATGAAGTTCACCCCTTCTGTAAAAGTCGGTGGCCATTGCATCGGTGTTGATCCCCATTATTTAAAGTGGTTTATGGAGGGGCAAAAATATCAAACACCGATCATCGACGCTGCGGTAGCTGTCGATGAATCGATGAATGATTTTACAGTCAGTCAGGTAATCAAACTGCTAGCTCAGGAACATATTCCTAGTTTTTCAGCAAATGTTGCGGTTTTAGGGGTGACCTATAAAAAAAATATCAGTGATTTAAGGGAATCAGCTGCTCCAAAATTAGTTAAAGAATTACGGGATTATGGTGTAAATATTTCGTTATACGATCCCTATGTCAACTCTATAGAAATTGACGGTCACCCGGAAAAAGTCGCTAACATTGATTACCAAGAGCTGTATCAGAAGGATCTAATTTTGATTTTAACGGATCATGATCAAGTGGACTATCAAAAACTTATTGATCAGAACCTGTTAATTTTTGACACAAAAGGCGTGACTAAAAATCACCATTTGCCACAGCTCTATGGGATTTAAACTATGAAACCCTTGACTATATCAAAGAAGGTTGTGACTGTTCTCTGGATTTGCTTGATTTTTTTACTGATTTTACTTTTACGTAGATGGGTGCATCATGAATATCGATTATGGTGGATTTTCTTATCCGTAAATTTTGCTTATCTATGTTTTAAACTGTTCTTTTCTTTATTTACCAATTGGCGCATAAAAAATGCTGACAGCAACTGGCTGATTGAACAACAACCAACTGTTGCTGTTATCGTCCCTTATTTCAATGAAGATTTTGATACCCTGCTGACAGTTTTAAAATGTATTGCTCAGCAAACTTACCCTGTCCATGAAATTGTATTTGTGGATGATGGTAGTGATGACTTAACTGTTTATAATCAATTGCAGCGGCAAGTGCCCCGCTGGTGGAAAAAATATCCAGACATTTCCTTGAGAATTTTGCGGCAACCAGAAAACTTGGGCAAAAAAGCGGCTCAGATTTTGGCCTTTAAAGAATTAACAAGTGAATTTGTCTTGCTCTTAGATTCTGATGGGGAAATTTCTGACAATGCCGTCGCTGACATGTTGTTGCCTTTTGAAGATGCCAAAACCGGCGCTGTCGTTGGTAAAATTCAGCCCCGTAATTTTGCGCATAATTTTCTTACTCGGATGCAGGATATTGTCTACAGCAATGCTTTTCAACTTGGCAGGCGTGCCCAAAGTTATTTCGGCACCGTTATTGTATGTTCTGGTGCTCTAAGTATGTATCGTCTAGAGATAGTATTAAAAAATCTCGAATTGTTCAGTCGTGAAAGATTTTTAGGCATCCGCTGTGTGACTGGCGATGATCGGCTGCTGACCTTAATCACCATGAAAGAAGGGCTTAAAACCCTCTATCGGGAATCCGCCGTTTGCTGGACTGACGTTCCCACTAGAGTTTCTAAATACCTGCGACAACAGATTCGTTGGCAGAAATCAGGACTTTTGTTCACCTTGTTTAGCTTTAAGACGCTTTACAAAAGAATTCTGGCTTTAATTTTTCAAGTTTTGGAACAATATTTATGGTTAATTAACTTGCTCATTTTTCTTTATCTGTACTTTTTTGAAAATTTCCGTTTTACGCCCCTAATGATTTTTGTGGCAATTATTTACACTGTGTTGGTTTATTATTTGACCTGTATCTATTACTCCCGCAAAAATCTGCTCTGGTATCTGCTGGGTTTTGTTTTGAATTTTGTCTATGGATTTTTGCTAATGTTTATTCGCGTATATGCTTTATGTACAATTGGTATTTCAAAATGGTATACCAGATAACTTTTGAAAAACAAAACAGAGGCCCCTTCAACTTGTCTGAGGGGACCTCTGTTTATTAGCTTCAATTTATTTTTTTTCCTTCACAGTCTCTTTCACATCTTTAGCTGTGTCTTTGGCTTCAGCCTTGACTTTTTCGACAGTTGCTTTAAGATCTTTAGCCGTATCGTCAGCGGCTGCTTTAGTATCATCCACTGTTTCTTTAGCTGCCGTTTTGACATCTTTAGCGGTGTCGCTTAATTCATCTTTGGCAATTTCAGCCATGACTGCAGCGTCTTCTGCATTGTCCTTCACATTTTCTTTCACATCAGCGGCTGCTTCACTAACGGTGGCCTTCGCTTCTTCAACTGCTTCTTTAGCCGTATCACTAACAGTTCCAAAGGTATCCTGTACATCGATAATAATATCTTCGGTGGTGTTGCCGGCTAAATCACCGAAATCGCTGGTTAGCTCTTCCATGTCGGCGGCTGTTTTTTTGAAGCGGTCGGACAAATCACTGGTCCGCTGTTTTAAATTATCTAAGACATCACTGCCATTATCTTGTGCGTTTTGGAAAGAATCGCTCGTTTTACTGATAACAGAATCGGCAAAATCACTAGCTTGCTTCGTCACTGTTGCCGCTTTTTCTTTTGCATACTCGGTGTAATCCCCTGCTTGATCAGCGAAATCCTCAAACTGATCGGCCAAGTCTTCCCGTAATTCTTTACCTGATTTTGGTGCTAACAATAAGGCTGCAACCGCCGCTGCTGTTCCGCCGATAATTGCACCTAATAAAAAGCCTCCACCTTTATTTGCCATTGTAACTGCCTCCTAAAATTTTATTTTTGCTACTCTACTAATCAGTTGTGTATTCTTGATATTCTTGAACGATATCATCCATCTCAGCCTCTGAATCCTTTTGCAAATCCTCAGCTGTCTCGCTAGTTCCCTTACCCTTGCGATTTTTGTAAAAGCGATAGGCAGCGCCGCCCATTTTACCCGCCATCCCAGCTGTATTTGAATTGCGGCCGACTAAAGTAAAGCGGCGTACTAGATTGCGACTGGCACTATTTAAATCAGACACACTTTCACTTAAATCAGCAATCGCTTGGAATAATGGATCGACTGTTGCGACCTTGCCATTAACGTCTTCTAATAAATCATTTGACTTAACGAGCAGGCCTTCCACCTGGCGGCTTAATAAATCCACGTCGTTTGTAACAACGGCGATTGTTTTATTTACCTCCGCTACGGTATTATCAATTTTTTCGACTGCCTGAGCAGCTTTATTCAGTACCTTTACTAAAAAAAGTACCAAGATTAAAAAGGCGATGGCTGCAATCAACGCAGCGATTCCTCCAAGTGTCATCAAAAAATCCTCCCCTGTTAAAATTATTTTCATCTGTTAAAGCGCTATTAGATTTATTATAGCAGTTTCCAGCAAAATGCTAAAGTAATATAGAAAAGAGACTCTGAAATTAGTTTTAACAGACAGTTTCCTGAATCTATTGACTAATGTCAGAGTCTCTTTAAATTTGCTATTTCTTCTCTTTGGTTTCTTGCTGTAATTCAGTGCCTAACTGAATTAAATATTCCCGCAGGTTATCTTTGACTTCTGGATGCTGTAGGCCATACTCAATGCTAGTTTTCATAAAGCCGAATTTATCACCGACATCAAAGCGTTTGCCTTTAAATTCTCTAGCAAAGACCCGTTGTGTTTTGTTCAAGGTATCAATGGCATCGGTTAACTGAATTTCTCCACCCGCCCCTGGTTTTTGATTTTCTAAAATATTAAAAATTTCTGGCGTTAATAAGTAGCGACCAATAATAGCTAAGTCGCTAGGCGCTTCTTCTGGTTTTGGTTTCTCAACAAAATTTTTCACATTGTACAATCCTTTTTGGACTTCAGTCTCAGGATTGATGATGCCGTATTTAGAGGTGTCTTCGTGGGGCACCCGCATAACAGCAATTGTTGAAGCATGAGTATTGTCATAATCATTGATTAGCTGCTTTGTCAAAGGCACCTTGTCTTCCATGATGTCGTCGCCGAGCATCACTACAAAAGGTTCATTGCCAACAAAGGCCTTCGCTTGTAATACTGCATGGCCTAAGCCTTTTGGATGAGATTGACGGATAAAATGCAAATTAACTTCTGTCGTTTCTTCAACTAATTGCAGCAGTTCTGTTTTGCCTTTTTCCTTTAAGTTCATCTCTAATTCAACATTGGAATCAAAGTGATCTTCAATCGGACGTTTAGCTTTACCGGTGACGATTAAAATATCTTCAATTCCGGATCTTAAGGCTTCTTCGACGATAAATTGAATCGTCGGTTTATCGACGATTGGCAACATTTCTTTGGCCATTGCCTTTGTGGCTGGTAAAAAACGAGTACCTAAACCGGCTGCTGGAATTACTGCTTTTTTGACATTCATAATTTGAGCTCCTTTATCCTCATTTACTAAATTCATTTTCATCTTTCCCATCCCGCAGCATAATATCCCGTGCTGCTTCCTTTACTTCTTTATTTTCGTACAGCACTTGATAAATGGCTTCTGTAATTGGCATATCAATCTGCAAATTTTCTGCCAATTCACGAGCGGCTTTAGTGGTGGAGACACCTTCGACAATCATCCCCATATTGTCGAGAATTTCGTCTAATTTTTGACCTTTGCCTAACAGATTGCCGGCCCGCCAGTTTCTCGAATGGACACTGGTACAGGTGACAATTAAATCACCAACGCCACTTAAACCGATAAAGGTTAAAGGATTGGCACCCATCGCCACACCTAAGCGGCTAATTTCCGCTAAGCCGCGGGTCATGATGGCCGCCTTGGCATTGTCGCCAAAGCCTAAGCCGTGAATTGCCCCCGCACCGATGGCAATAATATTTTTTAAAGCCGCTCCCGTTTCGACACCAATCACATCGTTATTGGTGTAAATTCGAAAATAGCTGTTCATAAAAATTTTCTGAACATATTTGGCACATTCGTCTGATAAGCTGGCAGCAGTGATGGTGGTAATATCACCGACTGCCACTTCTTCAGCATGGCTTGGCCCAGACAGAACAACAATTTCTTGGCGTTTTTCGGCTGGGATTTCTTCAAATAAAATTTCCGAAATCCGTTTGTGACTACCCTGTTCTAAACCTTTGCTGGCATGAATGATGACCGGCTGATTTTTAACTTGGGCCGTAAACTCTTGAGCAACTGAGCGAATGGCCTTGGTGGGAACCACAAACAACACCGCATCTGCCCCTTCAATGGCCTCCGCTAATCCTTTATACCCTTTAATCGCCTCCGGAATTTTAATATCCGGTAAATAATGGCGGTTGGTGTGATAGGTATTAATTTCATCAATCTGGGCCGGATTATGGCCCCAAATAGAAACTTCATGACCATTTTGGGCTAGCACTTGAGCTAAGGCTGTGCCCCACGAGCCAGGTCCTAAGACTGCAATTTTTTGTTTCAACGAACATCCTCCAATTCAACTACTAATAAAATAATTTTAGCATAAGCGATGATACTAGCCTAAAAAAATTAGAAATTTATAGGAAACTTTGGTTCTCTCCTTTGCTGCGGTCGTAATCCTTTAGATTGCCTTTTTTACGGCGCCAAATGATAATTACAATCGCTCCGACAAATAAGATAACCGAAAGCACTTGAGACACCCGAATGTTTGCAAACAGATACAAGCTATCCGTCCGCATTCCTTCAACAAAGAAGCGGCCAAAACTATACCAAGCAATGTAAGTTAAAAAGACTTCTCCTTGCTTAAAGAAGCCGTGGCGTTTTCTTAATACTAATAATAAAATCACGCCGATTAGACTCCAAGTCGACTCATATAAAAAAGTCGGCTGACGGTAAATACCGTCAATATACATATTATCAATAATAAAATTCGGCAGGTGCAAGCTTTCAAGAAAGCTGCGGGTCGTATCGCCACCGTAAGCTTCGTGATTCATAAAATTGCCCCAACGGCCGAACGCTTGGGCCAACAAAACACTTGGTGCGGCAATGTCTAAAAAAGTCCAAGTATTGATAAACCGATAGCGGGTAAAAAAGAATACCACAATCCCACCGGCAATCAGCCCACCATAAATGGCAAGACCTCCTGAACGGATATTAAATATCTGAATCGGGTCTGCTAAATATTTGGGCAAATCAAATAAAATATAATAGAGCCGCGCTCCGACAATGGCAATTGGTAAGGCCCAGAGCATAAAATCGCCAACATCATCCTTTTGCATGCCCACCCGCAGTGCTTCTCGGCTGCTCATCCACATGGCGATAATAATGCCAGCGACAATGATTAGGGCGTACCAATAGATTTCAATTCCAAATAGATTAAAGGCAACTCGATTGATGGTTGCGACCATGACTTACTCCAACTTTCTTTTATTCTCCAGAATTTTCTTGAATTAATTGTGTGAGGCGATCTTCAAAGGTTTTCGTTGCATCGTAGCCCATTGTTTTGGCTCTGAAATTCATCGCCGCCACTTCAATGATAATTGCCACGTTGCGCCCGGTTTTTACAGGAATTTTAATTTGCGGGATGCTGACCTTGGCAATTTCCTTAGTCGAATCTTCACTGCCGAGGCGATCATATTTTTTATCTTTAGACCAAGATTCTAAATAGACCGTCAACTGCACCTGCATTGAGCCCCGCACCGCACTGGCACCAAATAAATTCATGACATCGATAATACCGATACCGCGAATTTCAATTAAGTGCTGTAAAATTTTCGGTGGTTCACCGACAACAGTCAGTTCATCCTGCCGATAGACATCCACCCGATCATCAGCGATTAAACGATGACCCCGTTTAATTAATTCCAAAGCTGTTTCACTTTTTCCGATACCGCTATCCCCTTGAATTAGCACGCCTAAACCATAGACTTCGACTAATACTCCGTGGACGCTAGTTCTTTCAGCCAACAGACTATCTAAATAGCTAGAAGCTTCGCCGACCAATCTTGAAGTCGATAGTGGCGAGCGCAGCACAGCAATATCGTGTTCTACAGCAGCTTGAATCAATTCATCAGAGGCTTCTAATCCGCGGGAAATTAAAAAACACGGCATGTCCTCAGTACACATGCGGCGCATCACCATTAAGCGTTCCTCCGGCATCATGCGCTGGGCAAAGGCAACTTCTTTGTTGCCGAATAATTGAATGCGATCATGGGAATAATAATTAAAATAGCCGGTCAGCTCTAAACCCGGTCTAGAAATATCCCCGATGGTAATGATTCTTTCCAAACTATTTTCTGAACCGGTGACAATTTCTAAATTTAGCTTTTCCACCAGCTGTCCGACTTTTACAATTTCAGCCATTAAACTTCCTCATTTCCTTAGAGATTCCTTTTTATTCTATCATTCCTTACTGTGAGTTACTAGGAAAAAGCGAGGTCGGCACTAGTCTTTTTACTAGATGCAATTTTAATTAATATTGCATTTAATTTTTATGATCCAGTAGGTCCTCAACAGAAGGAAAAATTTTTAAAGTAGAAGTTGTTACGAATTGCTTTTTGAATTTTGTTTTAGTTAAAAGAATTTCATAGTCTCAACGACAAAAAATCAAAATAAAAAAAGATAGCCTCATCCCTTAGCAGTCAGCTGAAGTAGTTTCATGCCGACCAAGATTTTTGACTATCTATTTTTATTAAGTATATTTTGTTAAATTGTGTTCGCTGACAATCGCATTGACCAAGCTCATCACAATGGCGACTAGCACTGCCCCCCAGAAGGAGGAAAGTCGAAAGCCAGCACCAACTAACGTTGAGGTTAGCTGAAGCATAAAGGCATTGATGACAAAGCTGAATAGTCCAAAAGTAATCAGTGTCAGTGGCAGTGAAAACAAAGTTAAAATTGGTTTCACTAGCATATTTAAAAGTGATAAAACAAAGCTGGCAAGGATGGCCGCCCAGATGCTGCTCACATGAATCGTGTTAGGCATCAGGACCGTTAAAGCCACGAAGGTCAGCGTGTTCACGACTAGTCGTTGGAAATAACTCATTAGAAGTCACTCCAATCATCATCGTCAACCTTTTCTGCTTCTTTACGTTCTTTCTTTTGGCTTCCGTAGCTGTTATTGCGATAATATGGATTTTCATGTCCGTAATCATCCCGGCGAGAATTCGAGCGACCTGAAGGGATAATTAAAGCCATGATGATGTATAAAAGGATTGGGCTAAACGCCGCACCAAAGGTAATCAATACGAAGATAATCCGTACAATTGTCGCATCAATTCCGAAGTATTCGGCAATGCCTCCTAAGGTTCCTGTTAAAATGACGTTCGTCCGTGATTTTGTCAATTTTCTTTTCAATGATCTCACCTCTATCCCTCTTATTTTACAATGTTTTTATTTTATTTCCAAGCGGGATGCTGAGATTACTCAGCATCCTTTAAGAAGATATTACCAGTTGTGGTAGACAAGTTGATTTTGGCAACTTGGTCAGCAACTCTTCTAAATTGTAACAATTGATTTAATTTTTCTTTCTTTTCCCGTACCACATCGTAATCGCTTAAGCGAGTGTTGATGCTGCCAAGACTAGTTTTTGCTAAGCCTTCAAAACCAACTGCTTCTGGTAAAGCGATTTTAACATTACCATTGACTGCGCTGGCATCAATTTTATTTAAGTTGTCATGTTTAGCAGTCACCTTCACGTCACCATTGACTAATGAAACTCCAATGTTAGCCGCTGCACCATTGATAGATGCGGTGCCGTTAACTGTTTCGACAATCAAATCAAGAATTTCACCAGCACCGATTGTGATATTGCCGTTGACGCCTTCAATTTCCAGCATCGTCGCTTTTAACTCATCGGTTGTGATATTGCCGTTGGTTGATTTTAAATAAATGTCTTTGACATCCAAGTCGCTGACTAAGACATTACCGTTTAATAAACGGAGTTGAACATGGTCATAAGTCCGGCTTGGCAAGTAGAAGGTTAAGTCCGCCCGTACCCGCTTGTTCGGGATTTGGAAGGAAATATGATCGTCATCGACTTCAATTTGGCTGCGTTCCATCAACGCTTGTAGAGGCGTTTCGGCATCCATTTTGCCATATAAACGGAATTTACCCTCCACTTTGACATAATTTTCAGCCCAAGTTTTGAATTCGATATTGCCATTGGCTACTTTCACATCAATTAAAGTAGCATCATTGGCTTCGTATTCAAAGGTGTGCTCAAACTTCGTTGTCGCAACCCCTGGCACTTTAACGTTTAAATCTTTCCATTCAAAGTTGTCGTTGACTGATTCTGAAACAGCCTTGAAGGTCTTTTTGAATAAGCGACCGATTTGACTGCCGGCTTCAGACATATTTTTGCCAACTTGAGTGAAGGTTTCCGTTGCTTGTTCTTTGAAATCATCAGGAATTTCATTTTTCAAGCTTTGGATTTTTTCATTCACCTTGCCGCTGAAGCTATCTTTGTTGGTGCTCCATTGGTCTTTGCGAATATTTTTCAAGGATTCGTTTAATTGATTCTTTTGGATTTCCAAAGTTTCCAATTGAACTTCTAAGCCTTTGATAGTCGCTTCCAAGCTTTCTCTCGTTGCTAAATCAACTTCGGTTAAAGCATCCAAATCTTCTTTGGTGTTTAATTCCATCAAAGCTTCTTGGGTATCCTTTAACTCGATTTTCAAGCCAGCAATTTCAACATTGACTTCATCCAGCTCTGCCGAAGTTTGATTGGCTTCATCGGCTAGCTCTGCTAAAATCTTTTCTAAATTTTCCCGATCTTCTTGAGCTTTTTCAGCTTGGGCTGCTTCGGCGTCGATTTCTTCCAGTTCTTCTTCTAAAGACTGACCGAAGTCTTCCTCAACTTTAAACTCTGCTGCTTTTTCTTGTGGGCTAATGGCATCGGCTGCTTTTTCGATTTGTTTTTCATCTTTGGCAGTCGCCATACTTTCTAATAAATCTAAACCTTCTTCAGTTGAAAGGATGCCTTTTTTAACTAGTTCTAAAATACGTTCTCTTTCTTTCATGGAAAATTCCTCCTTTTTATTTGCTGAACTGGATTTTCCTTATGAACCTATTATGCCCTCTTAAAAGAAGTTTGTCATAGGACTTAAGCCCGAACTTTGCTTCCGTCGGAGAACTTAGTCGCAATTTTTCTTAAATTTTAGCTCACTCTTTGAAAAATAAGTGCTTTTTATGCCTGTCATCAATAAAAGTAGCAAAAAAATCAGCGGCTAGCAATTATTTTAAGAGAACTTTTATAAGTTCGCCTAAATAATGGCTGACCGCTGATCAATCACTTAATTTAGTTGCTTTCGTCGTGGTTACTATTTAATTCAGTAATTTTCCCAGTGGCTAAGTAGACAATCCACTCGCAAATATTGGTGACATAATCGGCAATCCGTTCCAAATATTGAGCAACCCGGATGTAGTTCGTGCCACTGACCACTGTGTCTGGATTTTGCTTCATATTTTTAATCGCCTTACCATAGACTAAATCGAAAAATTCGTTGACCCGGTCATCCATTTTAGCAATGGTGCGGGCATCTTTTTGGTCGGTTTTAATGTAGGCAATCAACACATTGTCCACCATTTTTTTAACAAAGTCGGACATATCACTGAGATCCGCTTCAATTTCTGAAATTCGGGTTTCCCCTTTAACCGAGATAGCTGATTTAGCAATGGAGACAGCGTGATCTCCCATTCGTTCTAAATCACTAGAAGCCTTCATAATTGTAATAATTGTCCGCAGGTCGGTGGTAACCGGCTGTTGCAGAGCAATCATCTCAAAGCTTTTTTTCTCAAGGCGGACTTCCATATCATTGATTTGGACGTCTTGATCGATAACTTCATGGGCCAAAGTTTTATCATGTTTAGTAAAGGCCCGCACCGATTTATGGACAGCATTGCTGACCATCATCCCCATTTCATAAAACTGATTGTGTAAACTTAGCAACTCCTCGTCAAACTGCGAGCGTAACATCATTCGTCGTTTCCTCCTAGTTTTGTTCTATATTCACTATCTGAAAGTAAATTTATGCTTCAGCAAAAGTGGCAGCAAAATTATTTTGCACTTTTTTACTACTGGTAAAAAATAATTGCGCCATTGCTCTACTCTTTTTTATCCCTAACCGAATTTTCCGGAAATATAATCCTCGGTTTCTTTTTTGGCTGGATCTAAAAAGATTTTCTTAGTGTTGTCAAACTCAATTAAATTACCATCTAAGAAAAAGGCCGTCTTATCAGAAATTCGTGAAGCTTGGGACATATTGTGGGTTACTATAATCATAGTATACTTTTCTTTTAAAGTTAAGAGCATATTCTCAATTTTACCTGTGGAAACCGGGTCTAGCGCACTAGTCGGTTCGTCCAGTAAAATAATATCCGGATTAACGGCTAATACCCGCGCAATACAGACCCGTTGTTGTTGACCACCGGAGAGTGATAAAGCACTTTTATGCAATTTATCTTTGACATCATCCCAAACAGACGCTGCCTTCAAACTCTCTTCCACCACTTGATCGAGTTTTTGTTTGTCTTTTTCACCCTTTAGCTTCAAACCGTAGATAACATTTTCATAGACTGAAAAAGGAAACGGGTTGGGCTGTTGGAAAACCATGCCGATTTCTTTGCGCAATTCAACGGTATCAGTAGTTGGTCCGTAGATGTCTTTATCCTTATAGACGACACTACCTGTAATCGTCACTCCCGGAATTAAATCATTCATCCGATTTAACGAGCGCAAGTAAGTTGACTTACCGCAACCAGAGGGGCCAATCATCGCCGTAATTTCCCCTTCATTAATACTCAAGTCAATTCCCTTCAAAGCCTCTTTTTTTCCATAGTAAAGGTGCAGGTCTTTTGAAGAAATAATTTCCTTTGCCATAACATTCTCCTTCTAATTGGCAGAACCAATTGAAACTTTTAGCTGTTTACCCAAAGTGACCAGACACATAATCTTCTGTTGCCTGAATTTTCGGGCGGGTGAAAATTTTACGGGTTTCATCGTACTCAATCACCTTGCCGAGATAAAAGAAAGCTGTGTAATCGCTAATCCGGGCAGCTTGCTGCATATTATGGGTAACGATGATAATCGAAAAATCATTTCGCAGATTAACTAAAGTTTCTTCTACTGTACTAGTTGAAATTGGATCTAAGGCGCTGGCCGGCTCATCTAATAATAAAATATCTGGCTTCATAGCAATCGCCCGAGCAATACACAGACGCTGCTGCTGCCCGCCGGATAAAGCCAAGGCGCTTTTATCTAAAGAATCCTTTACTTGGTCCCATAAAGCGGCTTGCTTTAAACTGGTTTCAACAAGCTCATCTAATTTCTTTTTATCCTTTTCCCCGTGCTGTTTTAAAGCAAAGGTAATATTATCGTAGATTGATTTTGAAAAGGGATTTGGCCGCTGAAACACCATGCCAATCCGCTTGCGCATTTCGTAAACATCGACTTTTGGTCCGTTGATGTCCACTTCTTTATACATAATTTCACCAGTCACTCGGGTGTTGGCAATGCCATCGTTCATCCGATTTAAAGAACGAAGATACGTTGACTTGCCACAGCCGGAGGGGCCAATTAAAGCAGTAATATTATTTTCCTTGAATTGTAAATCTATGCCCTTGATGGCTTCGTTATCCCCATACCAAACATGTAAATCATTGGTATATAGTGCTAAGGGGTCTTTGGGGTCAAAGGTTACCATATGGGTTTCATCAAAATTATAGTCATTCATTAACATGTATTTTTCTCCCTCGTTCTTTACAAAAATGCTTGGCTTAAGCTGAAGTCAATTTTTTGTAAAGTCGTTTGCCAATCGCCCGTGAACTAAAGTTGAAAATCAACACAGCGATAATTAAAACGGCTGAAGCGCCGGCTGAAACTGCCGCACCATCCGGCATGGTTCCTTCAGAGTTAATTTTCCAAATGTGAACTGCCAAAGTCTCTGCTTGTCGGAAAATACTGATTGGACTTGAAACGCTCAACGGATTCCAATTGCCCCAGTCTAAAGCTGGTGCACTTTGTCCCGCCGTGTAAATCAGCGCAGCTGCCTCACCGAAGATTCTTCCAGAGCTTAAGATAACCCCGGTTAAAATTCCCGGTAAAGCCTCTGGAATGACAACTTTTCTGACAGTTTCCCAACGCGAAAGTCCGAGCGCTAAGCCAGCTTCACGTTGCGTATAATGGACGGCTCTTAAGGATTCTTCGACATTTCTAGTTAGAAGCGGCAAGTTGAACAAGGTCAATGCTAACGCTCCAGAAATAATTGAGAAGCCATAATTAAACTGAATAACAAACAATAAAAAGCCAAACAAACCGACTACTACTGAAGGCAATGAACTCAAAATTTCAATCGAGGTACGGATGATATCTGTTAAGAGATTTTTCTTAGCATATTCTGAAAGATAAATCCCTGCTCCCATTGAAATCGGAAAGCTGATAATCATAGTGACAAATAAGAGATAAATCGAATTAAATAATTGAATCCCAATCCCGCCACCAGCTTGGTAAGATTTTGACGGTGAGGTTAAAAAGGACCAAGAAATATTTGGAATGCCTCGCACTAAAATATAAAGCAGTAGCGCAGCCAAAATTAAAACAATAATTCCGGAGATGATGTATAAGCCGGCTGTAGCGACTTTATCCCAACGTTTTGCGTTCATTATTTTAAGGCTCCCTTCTTACCAATTAGGCGAATCACAATATTAAAGACTAGAGACATTAATAAAAGAATCAACGCTAACGACCACAACACATTATTTTCTAGTGTGCCCATGACTGTGTTTCCGATTCCCATTGTTAAAATAGAAGTTAAGGTTGCTGCTGGTGTTGTCAAGCTGGTTGGCATTAAAGCAGCATTCCCGATAACCATTTGAATAGCTAAGGCTTCACCAAACGCCCGTGCCATCCCAAAAACTACCGCTGTCAAAATTCCCGGCACCGCAGCCCGCAGTACAACTTTATAAATTGTTTGCCAGCGGGTTGCCCCTAAAGCTAAAGAAGCTTCCCGATAATAGCGGGGCACAGCTTTTAAAGCATCGACGGTCATCGTAGTGACGGTTGGTAAAATCATAATGAATAGGACAAAGGTACCGGCTAAAATCCCAAAGCCTGTGCCGCCGAACACTGAACGGACGGCCGGAACAATTACTGAAAGGCCGATAAACCCATAAACAACAGAAGGAATCCCAACTAATAGCTCAATAACCGGCTGTAAGATTTTGGTCCCATTTTTTGGCGAGACCTCCACCATAAAGACTGCCGCGCCAATTGCAAATGGCGTTGCCACCAAAGCAGATAAAACCGTTACGAAAAATGAACCGGCAATCATCGGCAACGCGCCGACTTCTGGATTTCCGCTAGCGTCAACGGTTCCCGGATTCCAAGTAGTACCAAAAAGAAAATCAAAAATATTCACGCCGTCGGTAAAAAAGGTAGCAAGCCCTTTACTCGCGACAAAATAAAAAATGGCTAAGACCACAATCACTATTAAAGCGATACAGATAAAACTAATCGCCTTGCCCCGTTGTTCATTGCGGGCGCTTTTGGATTTGGTTAATAAAGCTTTTTTTACATCTTCCAAGAGAGTTCCTCCATTTTCTTTGCAAACTTCTTATCTAGTTTAGCTTGGAAATATCAACTTCACATCAATTAATTGTAAAAGTTCGATATGCTTTGTAAATTTTGTGTAAAGATTATTGGGAAATAATATTTCCCTGCCAATCTCTGGCCACTTGCATTTGTGAGATGGCAATATAACCTAATTCACCAACAACATTATTTTGGATATCATCAGAGAGGATATAATCCAAAAAAGTTTGTGTCAATTCAGTGGGTGTTCCTAGCGTGTACATATGCTCGTAGGACCAAATAATCCAGCTATTGGTTTTGACATTATCATCGGTGGGAGCTACGCCATCAATGCTTAGAGTCTGAATATCATCTGTGACATAGGAAAAAGCCAGATAACTGATGGCCCCAGGAGTATCGGCGACGATTGAGCGCACCATCCCGCTGGAATCTTGTTCCTGTGCTTGGGCGGCCGTTTGTCCATCCAAAACCCATTTTTCAAAAGTAGAACGGGTACCAGAGCCGCTGGCACGATTTAATAAGACAATTGCTACATCATTGCCGCCAACTTCAGACCAATTGGTAATCTCCCCAAGAAAAATTTTGGACAAATCGGATAGGGAAATATCTGTGACCCCCACTTCGGGATTCACCACCGGCGTGATGCCGACGACTGCCACTTGATGGTCAACTAAAGCCGAGGCATCAATACCGTCTTTTTCTTCGGCAAAGACATCGGAATTGCCGATTTGAACAGCACCTGATTGTACCTGACTCAAACCAGTCCCGCTACCGCCTCCTTGAACATTGATAAATTGACCGGCATTAGCCGTTTGATATTGTTCGGCAACCGTTTCAACTAACGGCTGCAAAGCTGAAGATCCAACAGCCGTGATCGATTCGCCGCGGTCCGCCCATGAGGCACAACCGCTCATCAAAAAGAGACCGCCAGCGATTGTCGTTAATAAGGCTGCCCGTTTTAGGAAATTTTTCATAACATTGCTCCTACATATTAGTATCGATTTTCATCAAAGAAAAATTTTTTTAAGCTAGCTTATTTTAAAACATTTTGTTAAGAATGTAAAAAAATAAAAAAATAAAATCCGCAAATTCTTCACAGAAAATGCGGATTTATTTACACAAAATTTACAATTGCAAACTAGTTGTTACAAAAGCGGTGAAATCAGCCGAGCGAGCCCTTCTTTAAACTTAATCAACAGACTTCTTTGTTCGTAGATTTCCTTGGTCAACTCTTTAGAGAGCTGGCTATCGGCAAAGAAAGCCGCTCTTAATTCCTCTGCTAAATCTTCATTATAAATCACTGCATTGACTTCAAAATCCAATTGAAAGGACCGCACGTCAATATTTGCGGATCCGACAGAAGCAATTCCTCGATCGATAATCATCGTTTTCGCATGGATGAAACCATTCTCGTAGGTTTCAACAATCGCTCCGTAGTCTAATAATTCTGCAGAAAATGAATAGGTCGCCCAATAGACTAACATATGGTCTGGCTTATTGGGAATCTGCAGCCGGACACTGACACCAGATAAGAGGGCTAATTTAAGTGCCTCATGAATTGATTCATCGGGAATATAGTAAGGCGTTTGAATTAAAATTTCTTCTTTGGCTAAAGAAATCATCTTTAAGTAAGTCATTTTTATTTGCTCGTGTTCAGAATCAGGTCCACTGGTGACAATCTGAGCGGCTTTTGTGCCAGTCGCCTCAATCTCAGGAAAGAGGTGTTGTTCATATTGAATTTCCTTTGTATTCTGGGAATTCCAGTCCATAATAAAACGATTTTGCAAACTATAAACAGCATCCCCATATATTCGCAGATGATTGTCCCGCCAATAGCCGAATTTTTTGACTAAACCTAAATATTCATTGCCGATATTGAAGCCGCCGGTGTAGCCGATTTTCCCGTCGATGACGACAATCTTCCGGTGATTGCGATAATTGATGCGGGGATTGATATAAGGCACAAACAGTGGAAAGAAAAAGGCTAGCTCACCGCCGGCTGCCTTTAAGCCGGCAAAAAATTTCTCATTGACAGCCGTTGAGCCCCAGGCATCTAATAGCACTCGCACTTGAACACCTCTTTTAGCCGCGGTAATTAAGGCCTCCCGCACCTCTTGACCCAACTCGTCTGAACGATAAATATAATATTGCAAATGAATATGATTCCTCGCTTGATTGATATCAGCGATTAAGGCATCGAATTTTTTGCGGCCATCAGTAAACAAATGAATTTGATTGCCCATCGTGTAAAGGGAATTTTCATGAAACGTCAGCATATAAATCAGCTGGCGAGGATCGGCCTGTCCCGTTTTCGGATGAGGAAATAAGCCACGACTGATGGCGGCTTTTTCTGCTTCAATCTCGACATTTTTACCGACTTTTTCCTGCATTTTCAAATCAAACACTTTATCTTTGGAAATTCCCCGCCCCAAAAAGATATAAAGCACAAAGCCCAATATAGGGATGAACAGCAGCACTAATAACCAAGCCCACGTCTGCGCTGTTTGCTTGCGCTCTCTAAAAATAATAATTAATGACAGTAAAATATTGGCGACAATAATCACTGTCATAAAATTTTCGGTAATATATTGAATAACCTGCATAACCCACTCCCCATTTTTCCCTCTTTCATTAGAATAGCTAATGGGCCAGTAATTGTAAAGAAGAACAAAAAAATGACTGTGACATTAGTCTTGTGAACAGATGAAATCCCGAAATATTTTGTCAATATTTGGTGGTGCTCACCAGATATTGCTGGGAAAAATCAATTCTGTTTTAACTAATGTCACAGCCATAAAATTTTTAAGCTTTTAAGAAACGCCGCATGGATAATACGGAACCTAAGGAACCGATAATCACGCCAATTCCCATTAACAATAAATTAATTTGTAATAGGAATGTCCCCGGTAGAACTAATGAATAGTTTGAGCGCAGGAGTGTCGGGTTCACGGCTTGATATACAAAGTGATAACCAAAGAACATGATTACAATTGGTACAATTGCCCCTAAAATACCAATCCAAGCGCCTTCTAAAAAGAAGGGCCAGCGGATGTAACCATTTTTTGCCCCAACGAGACGCATAATTTGAATCTCTCTTTGGCGGGACAAAATTGTAATACGAATCGTATTGGAGATTAAGAAAATCGCCACAAAGATTAATAGTGCTGCGGCGCCTAAGCCCCAAGTTTGGACAGCTTGCGAAATACTGAAAATCCGATCTGAATCGGTACCACCGTAATCAGAACGATAGACATTCGCTAAATTGCCAGCTTCTTCTGAAATGGCGACAGTGTTCGACGGATCATCAGCGCTGACGACAAAGACATCGTATAAGGGATTTGAGTCGCCTTCAAACAAACTCCACGCTTCACCCATTGCCTCTTGTAATCTTGCTAACTCCTCATCGCGACTAGAAAATGACACTGTTTCAACATGATCCAATCCTTCTAATTCTGTTTGCAGAGCATCGATATCTTCTTGCGTTGTGCCGATATCAATAAAGACTGAGACGTTGACGTTGTCTTCAATATCTTGGGCCAGTTTTGTCGCATTGATAATGACAGCCAGGAAAATACCGACTAAAGTTAAGGTAATCGTTACGGCACTGACAGAGGCAACTGTCATCCAACCATTTCGTTTTAAACTTTTTAAACTTTCAAAAACATGACGGAAAAAAGTTCTAATCATCGTAGCCATACTCTCCTTCCGCTTGGTCCCGAATAATGCGGCCATTTTCAATGGCAATTACACGATGACGAATTGTATTTACAATAGTGCTGTTGTGGGTTGCCATCACAACAGTTGTTCCCTGTGCGTTAATCCGATCCAAAAGTTTCATAATTTCCCATGAATTTTCTGGATCAAGATTTCCGGTAGGTTCATCGGCAATCAGCACTTTGGGGGTGTTGACAATTGCCCGCGCAATCGAAACCCGTTGCTGTTCCCCACCGGATAGTTCACTTGGAAAGACCCGAACCTTATGTTTAAGTCCGACTAAGTCCAACACTTCCATGACTCTTTTTTTAATGTCCCGTGGCTTGCGGCCGATCACCTGCATAGCATAGGCAACATTTTCATAGACCGTCTTGCGCGGTAACAATTTGTAGTCTTGAAAGACAATTCCAATTTCCCGCCGTAAAAGTGGCACATCACGATTTTTAATTCTTAATAAATCATGGCCAGCTACAACTAGCTTACCTTTTGTGGCTCTTTCTTCACGATACATTAATTTAATAAACGTTGACTTACCAGCCCCAGAAGGCCCTACAACATAAACAAATTCTCCTTGATTAATCTTGACGGAGATATTACGGATGGCAGTCGTACCGTTTGAATATTTCTTCATTACTTCCTGCATTTCAATCATAAGATACTCTCCAATTAATTTAATTCAATCAGTTGCATTATAGCATGATTTTATTTCACTGTGCTTTCAAAAGGTTACATTTTCATTTCATTTAATCTAGCAGAAAAGTTACTCCTCCGTCAAACTCATTTTCAGATAAGCATCAATAAAACCATCGAGATCGCCGTCCATTACCGCTTGAACATTGCCGGTTTCATAATTGGTTCGATGATCTTTCACCATCGAGTAGGGATGAAAAACGTAAGAACGGATTTGCGAGCCCCAACCGATTTCCATTTGCTCCCCCCGTAAGGCAGCAGCTTCTTGCTCTTGCTTTTCAATTTCCAATTGATAGAGTTTAGCTTTTAACATGCCCATCGCCTGCTCCCGGTTTTTTAACTGCGAGCGTTGTGCTTGGCTGGCAACGACGGTCCCTGTAGGAATATGCGTAATCCGCACGGCTGACTCTGTTTTATTAATATGCTGACCGCCAGCACCACTTGCCCGATAAGTGTCAATTTTTAAATCATCGGGATTCACTTGAATATCAATCGAATCATCAAGCTCAGGCATAATATCCACCGAACAAAAAGATGTATGCCGGCGACTAGCAGAATCAAATGGCGAAATCCTTACTAGCCGATGCACGCCTTTTTCAGAACGCAAGTAACCATAAGCATTGTGGCCTTTAATTAACAGAGTGACACTTTTAATGCCGGCTTCATCGCCATCTTGATAGTCCAAAGTTTCCACTTGAAAGCCGTGCTGTTCTGCCCAGCGAGTATACATGCGTAAAAGCATACTGCCCCAGTCTTGTGACTCGGTACCACCAGCACCGGGATGCAATTCTAAAATTGCATTGCTGCTGTCATAAGGCTGATCCAATAAAAGAGATAACTCGTAGGCTGCCAGTCGTTCTTCTAATAGTTTTAGACGTTCTTCTAATTCTGTTTGTAGCTCGGGATCAAAATCCTCCAGCTGCATTTCCGCCATAACAGTTAACTCTTCTACCTCATCAGCCACTTGATGAAATTGATCATAGGTATTTTTATTAGCATTGTTTTCATTAATTACTTTTTGCGCCGCCTCTGCATGATCCCAAAAACTCGGGTCTGCCATGCGACTTTCCGCTTCTGCGATTGCCTCTTCTAGACCGTCTAAGTCAAAGAGACCTCCTAAAGCTTGCGACCTGTTCTTCCATTTTTTTCAATAAATTTCTAATTTCTGCTGTTTCCATAATTCCCCTCACATTTCATAAATAAAGACGAGCCTGTGACATTAGTCTTTTAACAGATGCAATTTCGAACTATATCATATTTGCGCTTGCGGTCCAGTAGATCCCCGTCGCAAATTAACAATAGCTAGTGGTTTTCACTAGCTATTGTTCGTAAAGTTCGGCTCTGTTCTAACTAATGTCACAGCCTCATCCTTCTTAACTGTTTAGCTGCTGACGGCTATGCTTTGTATAAATTCCGACCGTGGCAATTTTTAAATTTCTTGCCGCTGCCGCATGGACAAGGATCATTGCGGCCGACATTTTTAAATTCCTCTGGTAACACTTTGCGAGCCAAACCATTTTGGGTTGTTTGACTTTCTGCTGCACCAGCATCATTAACAGGCGTACCTTGAGCTACTTGTTCCCGTTGCACGTTTTGACGAATTTCGGCCTTCATGTACAGACGCGTAACTTCAAACTCAATTGCACCCACCATGTCTTCAAACATTTGGTAGCCTTCTGTTTGGTATTCCACCAACGGATTATTCTGACCGTAAGAACGCAGACCGATTGACTGACGCAATTGGTCCATTGCGTCGATATGGTCCGTCCATTTAGAATCGACTACCCGCAAAACGACTACTTTTTGGAATTCCAATAGTTGTTCAGGACCATTTAAAAGATTTGATTTTTCATCAAAAACGGCCCGTGATAAATCTTCTAGATAAGTTTTAATCTCAGCCGCTGTTTTGCCTTTTAAGTCCTCTTCTTTAACAGTATCTTCCTTTAAGAGCGTATTGCTGGTGAAATCAACAATCCCTTGCAGGTTCCAGTTTTCAGGCTTGTCCAATTGGGTATGGGCATCGACTACCCGAGCAATCGTCCGCTTAATCATACTGAAAATTGTTTCTGTTAGAGTCGTGTCCTCCATGATAACCGCTTGACGTTGACCGTAAATAACTTCCCGCTGTTCCCGCATAACATCATCGTATTGCAAAACGTTTTTCCGGGTGTCGTAGTTATTACCTTCCACGCGTTTTTGAGCAGATTCGATTTGTTTGGTGAACATCCGGCTTTGGATAACTGCATCGGATTCTTCAATCTTCATCCGATCCAGTAAAGTTTTAATCCGTTCAGAACCAAAACGTTTCATCAAATCATCTTCTAAAGATAGATAAAATTGAGAAACCCCTGGGTCACCCTGACGACCTGAACGGCCCCGTAACTGATTATCAATCCGGCGAGACTCGTGACGTTCTGTCCCGATAACAGCCAAGCCACCTAATTCAACAACACCTAAACCAAGTTTAATATCGGTACCACGACCGGCCATGTTGGTGGCGATAGTTACTGCACCTTTTTCACCAGCATTTTTAATAATTTCGGCTTCTTTAAAGTGGTTTTTGGCATTTAAGACTTCATGAGGAATTTTTTCTTTGTTTAATTTTTCAGACAGTAATTCTGACGTTTCTACGGCAACCGTTCCGACTAAGACCGGTTGACCATTGCGATAACGTTCTTTAATATCTTGAACGACTGCGTTAAATTTAGAATTTAACGTCGGATACAATAAATCCTGGCGGTCATCCCGTTGGATTGGTTTATTAGTTGGAATTTGGAAGACTTCCATGTTGTAAATTTCCCGGAATTCTTCTTCCTCTGTTTTGGCAGTCCCGGTCATCCCGGCTAATTTTTTGTACATTCTAAAATAGTTTTGGAAGGTAATTGTCGCCATCGTTTTTGATTCGTCTTCAATTTCAACGCCTTCTTTGGCTTCAATAGCTTGGTGCAAGCCGTCGGAATAACGACGACCGTCCATAATCCGACCCGTAAATTGGTCAACGATTAAGACTTTACCCTCTTGTACCACGTAATCAATATCTAAAAGCATGATGTAGTTTGCCCGTAAAGATTGGTCCAAGTGGTGAGTCAGAGCCGTATTTTCAAGGTCATATAAATTATCTAAGCCGAAGTTTTCTTCCGCTTTTTCAATTCCTTGTTCAGTTAAGCTGATTGTTTTTGACTGCAAGTCAATTTTATAATCTTCTTCTTCCTTCAAGCGTTTGATAAAATTGTCTGCCCGGGTATACAAAGCAGTTGATTTTTCAGCTTGGCCAGAGATGATTAACGGCGTCCGCGCTTCATCGACTAAAATCGAATCCACTTCATCGACAATCGCATAGTTTAACGGACGTTGTACCATTTGATGGCGGTAAACGACCATGTTGTCCCGCAGGTAATCAAAACCTAATTCATTATTGGTGCTGTAAGTAATGTCACAGGCATAAGCTGCCCGTTTTTCTTCAGCGGATTTTGAATTAATATTTAAACCAACTGTCATGCCTAAGAAATTATACAACTCACCCATTTCTTCTGAGTCACGGGTTGCTAGGTATTCATTGACAGTAACAACGTGGACACCAAGGCCCGCGATGGCATTCAAATAAACCGGCATCGTAGCGGTCAAGGTTTTCCCTTCACCAGTACGCATTTCCGGTATATTTCCATCATGTAAAACCACACCACCCATTAATTGCACATGGTACGGATACAGGCCTAAGACACGTTGAGCAGCTTCCCGCACAACCGCAAAGGCTTCAGGCAGCATTTGGTCTAAGGTTTCGCCTTTTTGGAATCTTTCTTTAAACTCATCGGTTTTAGCTTTTAATTGTTCATCACTTAAAGCTGCCATTTGATCTGCAAATGTTTCAACCTTAAGGGCAATTTTGTCTAATCGTTTTAATTCTTTTTTATCATTCTCTACAATTTTTCGAATAAAATTCGCCATTTAGCTTCTCTTCCCCTTTAATCTATCTACGCTATTCAGCATCATCTGAACAGAATCTCCAACCTATTTTATCACTACTTGCCGTCAATGTGAATATCTTTTCACTTTGCAGTTGGGAATCGCTGTTAAAATTAGAATTTATTAACTTTTTTTGGAGCCCTCGTATAAAATAAGGAATCTTAGCTTGGCGAATGCTGCTCTGCAAACTTGGGTGAACACTTTTCTACTATTAAATATAAGATATTTTATTTCTTTATGACCTAGAAAAAGTTTCCTTGTAAGTCGAAACTAAATAGTTTCCAGAGGGTTAAACATTTTGGCTGTCCTTATCAATTTTTTTCAAGAAAGACCGCTGTTTTAAAGCTTCTTTTAATGAGTTAGACAAAAAATTTGCATAAGAAAAAGCATCTCTGCTCTAAATAGAAACAGAAATGCTTTTCCATCAGTTTGACTGACTGATAGATTTTTAAACAACTTGTCGGCTGGGGCGAATTAAAACTTCGCTGACAGCCACATGTTCAGGCTGTTCGATAACATAGACAACAGCATTTGCCACATCTTCTGCAAAAAGACTGGCACCTTCTTTTTTACCCATTTCAGTTAAGCTGGCGGCAATTTTTTCATTGCCGACGGTGCTGATTAGCTCAGTTGAAACCATCCCTGGTGAGACAATGTTGAGCGAATGCCATTATTTTTCTCTTCCTGCCGCAGTCCTTCCATAATGGCTCTAACGGCATATTTCGTGCCGTTATAAACAGCAGAACCTGGGTATACGACATGACCAGCTACTGAATCTGTTGTGATGATTAAGCCGCTGCCTTGTTTTCGCATGATTGGGAGAACTGAACCAATTCCATGCAATACCCCCATAATATTAATATCTAACATACTTTGCCATGATGCATAATCCGCCTCCGATAAAAATCCTTGGGGCATGATTCCTGCATTATTATAGAGCACATCAATTTTGCCAAATTTTTCAACCGCAAACTTCATTACATTTTCGACATCCATTTGTTTAGTGACATCTGCAACTTGATAGAAGGCTTCCCCGGGTAAAGACGCTACCAATTCTTTTAAGTGGTCTTCTCGGCGAGCTGCTAAAATTAATTTTGCCCCTTCTTTAGCTAAACGTCTAGCAGTGGCCTCACCAATTCCTGAAGAAGCCCCCATGATAACCACAACTTTACTTTCAATCGCTGACATTGCTTTCTCTCCTTTTTACCTTAAGCTACTCTTACAGTACCACGGAGCTGCCGCTATCAGTCAAAGTTTATGCCTCATAACTCAGTTGAATTTTGTGTATCGCAAATGGTCGCACCATCACTACTGTAAAAATTATTTAATTTGTAATCCAGCCGAGACAATGTGGTTTGAAACTCGGCAATCTTATCGACTAAATTTTGTCGTTCCTTCATTAAAATAGCTTTTCTTTCATCATATGTCTGGGCCCCTTCTAAATAAAGGGCGTTGTATTGAATCAAAGAGTCGATTGAGAGACCAGCGTCCCGCATGCATTTGATAGTATAAATCCAATCAACATTTTCTTCACTGTAATTTCTTACGCCGCTAGCCGTGCGCTCAATTGGCGGAATTAAGCCAATTGTTTCATAATAGCGCAGGGTCGTCGAGGTTAAATCTAATTGCTTTGCTGCTTGAGAGATATTCATAGTGTTTGCTCCTTTTTATAAAAACTAGGCCATTGGTTTTTCCCAATCCCGAATTGTTTTCACGCCAGCTGTCTGGGCTAAATTTTCTAAAGCTGCCATTTCTTCAGCTGTCAGCTGAATGTTAGCAGCAAGTGCTGCATCCATCACCTGTTCAACTTTGGTCACGCCGATAATCGGCACCGTTACTTTAGCAATCGCCCAAGCTGTCGCAATTTGGGCAACTGTTGCGTTATATTTTTTACCGATATCTGCCATCGACTGAAGCAAAGTTTCTAACTGCGGGAGACTCGCGTTATAGGCGACAGCACGGTCACTGCCTTCAGGAAATGGATGCGCTGTATCATATTTTCCAGATAAAGCTCCCTGTTCCAGCACCATGTAACTGAAAAAAGTCATCCCTTGCTCTTTGGCATAAGCTAAAATCCCCGCCTCTTCAGAGGAACGATGCAATAAACTAAAATGATTTTGCAACGCCGAAACTTTTAACCCTTCTTTGGCTAAAATTTCATTGGCCAATTTGATTTCTGCTAAATTGTGATTAGAGACGCCAATGAATTTGATTTTTCCGGATTTTGCTAACGGGATTAATGCCGGTGTCCATTTGGCAACATCAGCAGGATTATGAATCCAATAAATATCAATCACATCTATGTGAAGGCGTTCAAAACTACCTGCCAACATTTTTGCTCCCGGATTGGCAACATCTTCGGCAATCTGCGGTGTAAATTTAGTGGAGAGTAAGACAGCTTCTCGGGGAATATCCTGCACAAATTCCCCCAACATCGCTTCAGAGGAACCCATGCCGTAAACCGCTGCTGTGTCCCATAAATTTAACCCAACCGCCAAAGATTTTTCAAAAACCGGTCTTAGCTCAGCTGTTGTTAGATGATGACCAAAGACTTGATCGCCGCCAGCAGCACCACTGCCCCACGCCCAAGCACCTAAAGCAATTTTAGGCATATTTAAAGTTTTTTGCATCTCGTTCATAAGTAAGTCCTCCTTTTTTGAATCCTTCATAAATTAATGGCGGTCGCTTTGCAATACTCCGCCGATGCCGACATTATCGCCGGTATTTTCTTTAATAAAAACATAAAAAGCTTCAGCAGGAATTCCAGTGACCTTCACTGCCGTTTCAGTAAATTCTTTTACAACCTGCTGTTTTTGTTCTCTGGTTAAGTGACCAATTTCAAATTGAATAACTGGCATATTTTGCACCCTCCTTATTCGTAATCCCCTAAAAGTTCTAATTGTTCTCTACTTAAATATTCAGCATAAGCAGCAGCTTGTTGTTCCAAAATATCGGCTTGGATACTTGAAGCGCCGGTGACCACAAATGGTTTGACAAAGCGGGTGCCAATTAAATTGCTAGTCGCTTGAAACGGTCGCAATAAATCATGAACGGTATATTTAAACGGGCCATCGTGAACATAATTTTCAGCTGGTGCCCCTGGTGTCACCGCAATCAATAATTCTTTATTTTTTAGTTGGTCGCCATTAGTACCATACGCCCAGCCATATTCTAAGACTGCATCTTCCCATTGCTTGACTAAAGCTGGTGAGCTGTACCAATACATCGGAAATTGTAAAACAATACGATCAGCTGCTAGTAAGTGACGTTGTTCTTCCTCGACATCAATTTTGAAATCCGGATATAGTTCATAAAGATTTCTGATGGTGACATTTTCCTTGACATTCGCTGCTTCAGCCAAGCGGCGATTAACAATTGATGCTTGTAGATTCGGGTGAAATAATTCGACTAAAGTTTTCATATAGGTGACCTCTTTGCTTTTTAATTTTGGGTTTTCTTAATTACGTGACGTAGATAATCGATTCGTTCGAGTTTTTTTTCCTGCAGATGAATCTCCGCTAATTTTTTTTGCCGTTTGCTATTTAATAGGCGCATTCGTTTTTCTGCACCGTGGGGGTCCTCAAGTAGTAAACGCATATAGGTTCCAATTTCATCGTGGCTGAAATCTAAATCGTGCAACGCCATAATCGTACTCAAGCGCTCCACGTCTTGATCGTCATATTGCCATTCCCCCATCACGATTTTGACCACATCGCACAGCCCCCATGACTCATATTCTCTGAGAATTTCAACGGGGATTTGATAGCGTTGACTGACCTCTGTCTGATTCATTTTCTGACCTCCTTTAAAACAAAAAAACTGAGACAAACAAATGGAGTTCCACAGTTTAAACGGTCAACTGCTTCTTCATTTGTTAATCTCAGTATGAAACCAAAAGACTGTAATGTCTAATGCTTATTCTATTTAAGATGAAATGCCTTTTATGTATTTCTGTGCAAAGGCAATAAATTTGCTAACAGTGGGTGAATTAACTTGATTG
This sequence comes from Enterococcus sp. LJL90, assembly GCF_056924355.1. Lineage (NCBI taxonomy): Bacteria > Bacillati > Bacillota > Bacilli > Lactobacillales > Enterococcaceae > Enterococcus > Enterococcus sp. LJL90. The sequence continues at coordinate 93,610 of NZ_JBXPBQ010000006.1, forward strand.
GCTTTCCAGACCAAAACGGAAGTTAAATTCAGTTCCGGTTCTAAGGGCACAAAGGTCAAGCCCTCATAACTGGAATGTAGTTCTAGCGACAAACCTAGACCGATTTTTTTTCGCATCAGCATCGCACTGTTGTACAGCAAATTATAGGTACTGACAATTTCCAACTCTTGACCGTACTCGCCAAACCAGCTTTTCAGTTCACTGCGGATTGAAGCACTCTTAGAAATAATCAACGACTGATTGGCCAAATCGCTGGCTATGATTGTTTCTTTTTGTGCCAACGGATGACTCGTTGGAATTAAAACACCCCACCTTTCTAAGGCGGACATTCGCACAAAATCATATTTTTCAATTTCAACCGGCTCAATTAATAAACCCAAATCCAAAAGACCTTGATCCATCCGAAATTTTATGCCCTCTGAATTGCCGCTGAACAATTCAAATTCCACCAGAGGATAGTCTTCGTGAAAGGCGGCAATAATTTCCGCCAGCTGATCCATGCTTTTTAACTCGCCGGCACCTATCGCCACTTTACCGGAGAGCTCTTCACCAATCCCGGAAAGTTCATCCTTGATGATTTCTGACAGCTGCATCATCTCTTGAGCTCGCCGTCTTAATAAAATGCCCTCCTCCGTTAATTCGATGTGATGACTTTTGCGGTGGAATAATTTTACTTCCAATTCTTCCTCTAGCTGAGCCAACTGGCGGGAGAGGGTTGGCTGGGTAACATGCAACGCCTGAGCAGCCTTGGTAATATTTTCTTCTCGCGCGACCATTAAAAAATAGCGCAGGACTCTTAATTCCATTGATTACTTCACCTTCAGTTCAGGAGTTTTAATTTATTTTAGCAGTTTTTCGATAGCATTCACAAATTTATTCCCGCATACTAAAAAGTTGCTGTGAAAACTCGGCAAACTTGTGTTTGAAAATGTTGTCCACAGTTAAATCTATCAGCAATCAAAAAAGCGCATATTCAAAAAGATATGCGCAATATTTTCAATTTGCTTATGCTTGGCGAATCGACAAGAGAAAATCGCCGGTTTGATTGGTTATAAAATCAATCTCGCCATCCAACCTCCCAAGTAAAATTAAACCATTCGAGTAGCCGATACTGCGATAAAAAATTGCTAAATTTCCCCAAGGCTCAAACAAGGTTAAATCGCCAACTTCCGCTACTGTCCCGGCGGGTGAATCACTCGTGTCAAGCGTCTGCGGCAAATCAGCAATCTTTTCTGACTGGGCATAATCCTCCATCGTTAAATCCAGAGGCAGCAACGCATAAAAATCCCGAGCTGCAGCAGAATTATTTAAAGTGGCCGTCTGGCTTTCTCCAGCCACTGTCAAAACTATTTTCATTTCTTCCGCCTCCTGAGAGTGTCCTAGCGAATTGCTTGTTTCCGGTGGCAACATTTCTTCTGTAACATCACCTGAAGGGCTACTTTCAATAGAAGATTCTGTTAAAAATGTTGCAGAATTACTAACACTGGAAGAATCTGCTGAAGATGTTGCAGCATTATTATTGCTAGTTGATTGCACAATAAAGATTAAGACAATCGCAAAGATTATTAAAACGGCTGCAAGTAAAAATTTTTTCATTACCTCTACCTCCCTTTAGACAATCATTCAATCAATTTTCCGCTAACCATGAGGCAACCAATTGCGGTGTTTCATCGATTGTCTCATCGGTGATGCCAAGTCCGGGCATCAAGGTTTGTGGGCTAATCAGATTTTCGATTTCTGTCATGGCACTCGCAATCCCACTGCTACCGCTAGTAAAAAATGGATAGACTGTTTTTCCACTTAAATCATTTTGCATGAGCCATTGCTGAAGCGGTAAAGAACTTGAACCAAACCAGATTGGCGAGCCGATAAAAATTGTCTCATAAGCTGATAAATCTACCTCTAACGGTTGCAGTTCCGGAAATTCTCCGTCAGCCTGTTGTTGCTGTACCAAATCAGCAACCTCAGAATAATTTTCCGGATAGGCCTCAACTGTTTGCAAGGCAAATAAATCACCATTTGTTTGAGCTTGAATTTCTTGGGCCACCGTTTCTGTGGTTCCCGTTAAAGAGTAATAAACGATGGCGATGTGACCCGTTTCCGTTTCATTTTCCCCTTGGGAACTATTAGAAACCTCCTGCGTGCTATCAATAGAATTACTAGTTTGTGAACTAGAGCTTGTACCCGCTGAGTTGTTTTGAGTATCATTACTACAACCCGTCACTAAAAACAATGCACTAAGACTAAAAATACCGACTATCTTTTTCATATGCGTTTTGCGCCTCCTTTTTTTACAAACCTTATCAGTTAAAGCCGACTGGAAGTCAAGGAGAAATGGGAAAATATTTTTTTCATTGTTTAAGCCACGTCTAATCAGCGCAATTTTGTATTATTCCCCTTTCGAGAATAAAAATCTTTTTGTGTTTAAAATAATGCGGCACTAACAGCTCGTTCAAGTTCTCTTTATTTTAAAAAAACTCTCATACAAAAAAACAACTTAAAATTCCAATTAGGAATTTTAAGTTGCTTGCTTTTCTTTAGATAAAATAGCTTCTGGTATTTTTTAGGCTGTCTCCATATAAAGTCGGACTATTTATTAAATCGCCCCAACTACTGCATGCGGTACATAAGGTGCTTCTAAATAAGCGACATCTTCTTCGCTTAATTTTAAGTCTAAGGCAGGCAGTGCATCTAATAAATGACTTTCTTTAGTGGCGCCGATGATTGGCGCTACGACTTGGTCTTTTTGCAACAACCAAGCCAAAGCAATCTCTGCTCGTTTCACTTGATATTTATCAGCCAATTCTGCCACTCTTTGTACAATGATTTGATCTTGTTCTTTAGTCTTGTCATATTTACCCTGTGCTGTTTTGTCAGTTAAAAAACGTTTCGTTTCTGCATTCCAGTCACGGGTTAAACGACCTGAAGCCAACGGGCTATATGGTGTCACCGCAATTTTTTGGTCCGCACATAACGGCATCATCTCTCGTTCTTCTTCACGGTACAAAAGATTCAGATGATTTTGCATGGAAACAAAAGGTGTCCAATGATTTTCTTTAGCCACCTGTTGCGCTTTGGCAAATTGCCAAGCATACATTGCCGAAGCTCCCAAATAGCGGACCTTACCGGCTTTCACCAAATCATGTAAAGCCTCCATCGTTTCTTCAATTGGTGTCTTATAATCCCAACGGTGAATAATATATAAATCGAGATAATCCATATTCAAACGTTCTAAGCTTTTATCAATTTGGTGCATGATTTCTTTACGGGACAGTCCGCCGTTGTTCGGAACTTTTTCTTTTTTCATGCCCATATAAAGTTTAGATGCAACGACAATTTCATCTCGATTTGCAAAATCATTTAGAGCTTTTCCTAAAATTTGCTCGCTAGCACCATAGGAATAAATGTTCGCAGTATCAAAAAAATTAATTCCTAATTCTAACGCTTTTTTTACGACCTCACGACTATCCGCTTCCTCTAGAACCCACTCGTGAAAGCCGCTGTTGGGATCGCCAAAGCCCATCGCGCCTAAACATAACCGTGAGACATCCAAACCTGTATTGCCAAATTTCATGTAGTCCATCTTATTGCCCTCCAATTTTAAAAGTTATCCTCATCATAGCTGCTGGAGTGTACTCCAAGTCAAATAGAAAAAACATTTTTTATTGATAATTTTTATTTGTACAACGTATCAACTTTAAACATCCATTTTCCGGCCAGCCATCCATTTAATCATAGCTGGATCAGCATGAGAAAAGAATTGGCTTGCGCCAGCATTCAATGTCGCAATTTGCGCTTTGTCTTCATCGGTTAATGAAAAATCAAAAACATCTAAGTTTTGAGCCATGCGGTCTGGATTGACAGATTTTGTTAACACGATAATATCTTGTTCCACTAACCAGCGAACGATGACTTGCGCCACTGATTTGCCATATTTATTACCAATTGTGGTTAAGATTTCGTTTTGGAAGATGCCATTTTTACCTTCAGCAAAAGGTGCCCATGCTTCTACCATGATGCCTTCTTCTTTTAAAGCGGCAATATTTTCGGCTTGTTGTTGGAAAGGATTAATTTCGATTTGATCGACTTGTGGGGTTACTTTATTGAATTCTGCTAAGTCAACGGCACGGTCTACAGCAAAGTTAGAAATGCCGATAGCCTTGATTTTACCAGCGGCTTGCAATTCTTCCATTGCTCGCCAAGCACCGTACACATCGTTATATGGTTGGTGTAATAATAATAAATCCACATACTCCACACCTAAACGATCTAATGAACGTTGGAATGAAGACATCACACCATCATAAGAAACATTTTCAACCCAAATTTTTGTGGTTAAGAAAATTTCTTCTCTGGCAACGCCTGAGTTCGCAACTCCTTTACCAACGGCTTCTTCATTCATGTAAGATTGAGCTGTATCAATATGGCGGTAGCCTGCTTTGATGGCATCAATCACGGCTTGTTCTGCTTCTTTTGGATCGGTGATTTGGAAAGTGCCAAAACCTAAAATTGGGACTTCTACTCCATTGTTTAATTTAACTGTTTGCATGTTCAATTCCTGCTTTCTTAATTTTTAATTGTTTGTTTTTTAAAGTGTTTCATGGTCCATAGTTCTTCGATTTGATCTTCGGTCATCAAGCCCGCTTCAAACTTGGCTAAATGCTCATCATAGGTATCGATTTTATACTCCAATAAATCTCTGGTCTTTTGCATTTCACGTAATTTTTCATCTAATTCGTCTAGTTGCGCCCGGAGCACATCTTTTTGTGTCCGCCGTTTATCCCCTGTTTCTTGAGATAATCTAGCAAATTCAATGACTGACTCAATCGAGACACCGGCGTTGCGCAAACTTTTTGCCAGGAAGACCCAATTTAAATCACGTTTGCCAAACACGCGGTAGCCTTTGTCATCTCGCGTCACTGGCGGGATAACACCAGCCTTTTCATAATAACAGATGGTGTCAGAAGTTAACTCAAACATTTTGGCGACTTCTTTAATGTTCATAGCTTCACCTGATTTCTATTTAATAAATTTAGTATAAACTATGAAGTGAACTCCAAGGCAAGAGAAATAAATTTTTTATCCTTAGAATCTGCCAAAAATTAGCTTCACAACGATGAAAGAAATTTGCCGAATTTTTATTCCGTGTTTTGCTAAAATCATTTTTCTTTAAAAATGTGACATCCTGATTTTTAATCAATGTGAACCGCCTCCTTACGATACAAAACAGACTATAAAGTATGGAGTGTACTTCATAGCAAGGGGAAATTTTCAAATTTTTCAATTTCCCTCTTGACTTAGAGTCCACTTCAACAGGTAAACTATATTTAACCGAAACAAGAAAGAAGGAATTAGATGAAATCAGCAATTTTTGAAAAAGCTGGATTAGTAAGTGTTGAAGAAGTAGAAAAACCAAGTTTGCAAGCAACTGATGATGTTATCATCAAAATTGTTCGTGCCTGTGTCTGTGGCTCTGACTTATGGTCTTATGCTCACGGCGATAATAAAGAAGCCCATTCTGTAAATGATGGCCATGAAGCATTGGGGATTGTCGAAGAAATTGGATCAGATATTACCACTGTTAAACCAGGAGATTTTGTCATCGTGCCATTTACCCATGGCTGTGGCGAATGTGATGCTTGTCGTGCCGGTTTTGATGGCACTTGTGACCGTCATAAAGGGGCAACAAACTGGTCCAACGGTTTCCAATCTGAATATGTTAACTTCCATTATGGAAACTGGGCTTTAGTAAAAGTTCCCGGCCAACCATCAGATTATACGGAAGGCATGATAAAATCATTGTTAACGTTGGCTGACGTTATGCCAACTGGTTACCATGCTGCCCGCTGCGCCCATGTTGAACGAGGCGATAAAGTCGTTGTCATTGGTGACGGTGCTGTCGGTCAATGTGCCGTGATTGCTGCCAAAATGCATGGCGCTTCACAAATTATTTTGATGAGTCGCCACAAAGATCGTCAAGAAATGGCGCTGCAATCTGGAGCAACTGCTGTTGTCGCCGAACGTGGTGAAGAAGGCATTGCCAAAGTTCGGGAAATTCTTGGCGGCGGCGCTGATGCTGCTTTAGAATGTGTTGGAACTGAAGCTGCGATTGAACAAGCTTTGGGTGTCTTGCATAACGGTGGTCGCATCGGTTATGTCGGCGTACCGCATTATAATAATCGGCCAATTGGCTCAACCTTTGCCCAAAATATTTCGATTGCCGGCGGCTCAGCTTCTGTGACGACCTATGACAAAGAAGTTTTATTAAAGGCAGTTCTTGAAGGCGATATTAATCCAGGTCGGGTCTTCACCCAAACTTATGCGTTGGATGATATTAACCAAGCCTATGAAGATATGCAAGAACGCAAAACAATCAAATCAATGGTCGTTGTTGATAGCAGTTTTACTGACTAAAAAAACTCTAGGTAGAAAATATTAACTTGAATTTTGATTTCAACAATATTCTAGCTGGAAAATTGTTTTAAAACTATCAAGATGTCGCAACGAAAAATAAACCGTAAAAGAGAACGAGCATTAGCTTTTTCTCTTTTGCGGTTATTTTTTTATAGATTGACTGCAATAAAAAAAGGTCAACAACCAACACTGTGCTAAAAGCCGTGCTGATTATGGACCTTTTTAATTTTTTCGCCATTAATTGCGATACATCTTAAATTCCAAAAATAAATCATTATAAATTTCCAAATACTCTGAGCCTAAATCTTCATAAACTTCGAGATGGGATAAGGTGTCATCATCTGGATAAAATTGCTTGTCACCAGAAATTTCTGTTGGTAGCATCGCTTCAGCTACTGAATTTGGGGTAGCATAACCGATGTATTCGGCATTTTGAGCGGCGTTTTCTGGTTCTAACATAAAATTGATAAAATCATAGGCGCCTTGTTCGTTGCGAACTGTTTTAGGAATCACGATATTATCGAACCAAAGATTTGAGCCTTCTTCGGGAATAACATAATGCAGATGTTCATTCTCAGAAAGCATTTCAGCAGCTTCTCCAGAAAAAGTTACCGCAACGGCGCTCTCTTCATTAATCATATACATTTTAATTTCATCGGCGACAATCGCTTTGACGTTGCCGGTCAAGGTGTTTAACTTAGCAGCGGCTTCATTTAGCTGACTCATCTCTTTACTATTTAAAGAGTAGCCCAAACTATTCAAACCGAGCCCCATCACTTCTCTGGCACCATCAATCAGCATAACATTATTTTTTAAAGCGGGATTCCATAAGTCGTCCCAGTGCTGAATATCTTCTGCGTCGACCATTTTATCATTGTAAATAATCCCTAATGTTCCCCAGAAATAAGGAATCGAATAATTATTACCAGGATCAAAGCTTTGGTCTAAAAAGCGAGGAGCAATGTTTTCCAAGCCAACAATTTTACTCAGGTCTAATTTTGTCAACAACTCTTCGCTCATCATCCGTTGAATCATATATTCACTAGGGATAGCGATGTCATAGCCGGTGCCCCCTTGTTGAATTTTGGTCATCATCGCTTCGTTTGAATCAAAGGTTTCATAATTGACTTGATAGCCGTATTCCTCTTCAAATTTAGTCAGCAACTCAGGGTCGATATAATCCCCCCAGTTATAAATTGTTACCACATCGGCGCCGGCCATTCCGCTGGAGCGCTGCAGCTGATTAATGCCTAAAAGTAAAACAGCAATCACTGCAATAATTCCAATGACTAAAGAATATAATTTTCTCATTAGAAATCAGTCACCTCCTGTTGTCGCCGATTGCGACGAACTTTTTTCGAGGTATTGTCCTTGCTGATAAAATAATAGCCTAAGACTAAAATCATCGAGAAAATAAAGACCAAGGTACTCAAGGCGTTAATTTCTAGGCTAATGCCTTGGCGAGCCCGGGAATAAATTTCCACAGAGAGTGTGGTAAAGCCGTTACCGGTCACAAAGAAAGTTACCGCAAAATCGTCTAAAGAATACGTGAAGGCCATAAAATAGCCAGCGATAATCCCCGGTGTTAAAAAGGGCAGAATAATATTTTTGACGACTTGAAAATTATTCGCTCCTAAATCGCGGGCGGCATCAATCATCGAATCATTCATTTCCTGCAATTTCGGTAGAACCATCAGCACAACAATTGGAATACTGAAGGCAATATGTGACAGCAGAACGCTTAAAAAGCCTAAGCTAAAGCCACTGAAAAGCGTGCCAATAAAAGTGAAAAAAATCAAAAAACTAGCGCCGATAATAACATCCGGAGAAACCAGTAAAATATTATTAAAGCTCAACAAGGTGTTTCTTTGGCGTCGTTTTTTTGTGTAATAAATCCCCATTGCGCCAAACGTTCCGATAGCGGTCGCAATTAAAGCGGATAAAAAGGCCAGCATGAAGGTTTCCAGCACAATGATTAATAAACGTGTGTCAGCAAAAACCGCCGCATAATTGTCCCAAGTAAAACCAGTGAAGCCATTCATACTGCCGCCGTCATTAAAAGAATAAAAAATCAGATAAAAAATCGGTGCATACAACACGAGAAAAACGATGGCGATATACAAATTGGACCAACGAAATTTCTTTTTCATTTAAACTCGCCTCCTCGTTTCTTCTTTTCACCGGTGAGGGCCATCACACCAAACATGGCAATAATTAAAATCACACCGATGGTACTCCCCATGCCCCAGTTTTGCGTTACTAAAAAATGTTCCTCAATTGCCGTACCTAAAGTGATCACTCGATTGCCACCGATTAAACGGGTCAACATGAATAAGGAAAGCGACGGGATAAAGACCGCTTGAACACCACTTTTCACCCCATTTAAAGATAAGGGGAAAATTACCCGCCGGAAGGTTTCAACTCCATTTGCCCCTAAGTCACGACTAGCAGCAATCAAGCTGGGATTAATTTCTTCTAGCGCATTAAAAATCGGCATAATCATAAAGGGCAGCTCAATATAGGCCGCTACAAATAGAAAGCTAAAATCTGTAAATAAAATCTGCTCTGGTCCAATGCCAAACACGCTCAAAAAATTATTGACCGAGCCATGCAAACTGAAAATACCGATAAAGGCATAAGCCTTCAATAATAAATTGACCCACGTTGGTAAAATAACTAGCATTAACCACAGCTGGCGGTGCTTTAATTTTGTTAAAAAGTAAGCCATCGGATAACTGACCAATAAAGTGAATAAGGTAATTAAAAAAGCATACCAAATTGAGTTCAATGTCATCAATAAATAAGTTGAAGAAGTAAAATAGCGCTGATAATTTTCTAGAGTAAAGGCGCCATTGGTATCAAAAAAAGATTGGTAGACAATCAAGAGTACTGGGGCAATTACAAAAAACAGCAGCCAGATATAATAGGGAATCGAATAAAAACGTTTCATACTAGTCATCTTGATGCCTCCTACTCTTCATAGCTTTCTAAGCGGGCATCGAAGTCTTCTTCGGATTCATTAAAGCGCATCACATGGATGTCTTCTGGCTCAAAGGAAAGACCGATTTTACTACCCTCTTTGGCTTTTCTCGTTGAATGAACCATCCACTCATTGCCCTGCTCGTCATAACAAATAATTTCATAATGGACGCCTCGGAATAATTGGGTATCGACTTCCACCATCAGTTTGCCCATTTCTGGTGTTGTTAAAGATAAATCCTCAGGCCGAATCACAATCTCCACCGGTTCGTTTTTCCGCATACCGCCATCGACACATTCAAAGCGTTTGCCGACAAATTCCACTAAATAATCCTCAATCATCGTGCCATTGACAATATTGCTTTCACCAACGAAATCGGCAACAAAGTGATTAATCGGCTCATCATAAATATCCACCGGTGTTCCGCTTTGCACAATTTCACCTTTATTCATAACAAAAATTTCATCACTCATCGCTAAAGCTTCTTCTTGGTCATGGGTTACAAAAATAAAGGTGATGCCTAAGCGCTGTTGTAATTCCCGCAATTCATACTGCATGTCTGTCCGCAATTTTAAATCTAAAGCAGACAAAGGCTCATCTAATAATAAAACTTTCGGTTCGTTGACAATCGCCCGGGCAATCGCCACCCGTTGTCGTTGTCCGCCTGACATTTCAGAGATTTCACGATTTTCATAGCCCGCCAGCTGCACCATTTTCAAGGCGTCATTGACCTTTTGGGTAATTTGGCTTTTGGATAATTTTTTTATTTTTAAACCAAAAGCGACATTTTCAAAAACATTCATATGGGGAAACAGAGCGTAATCTTGAAAGACCGTATTCACCGGTCGCTTGTTGGCCGGGATATCATTGATTCGCTGGCCTTCAAAAAAAACATCGCCACTAGTCGCTTCAGTAAAGCCGGCGATAATTCGCAAAATCGTGGTCTTGCCGCAGCCGGAAGGTCCCAGCAGCGTGTAAAATTTGCCTTCTTCAATTTCAAAATTGATATTTTTTAAAACTTTTTCATCCTCGTAACTCTTAACAATCTCGTTAAAGGTAATAATTGTCCCCACGATTGCGCCCCCTAAAATTATTTTTTCTTATAAATATGATTCCGTCGCCACAATTAAAATACGACTTTTACCGCGGCTATGATTTAAAACTTGATGGCTTTCAGTCGCCTCGTAATACAGCGACTCACCTTTTTTGGCGAAATAACGAGTTTCTCCTAGCCGCAGTTCAATCGACCCCTGTAAGACGTAGATAAAACTCTCAGAAAGTGATGGCGGAAATTGTTTATACTCGCCGCTTTCTTGAAAAGTCACCAAGACCGGCTCCATTTCTTTTTCATTGGAGTCGGGAATCGGCCATTCCAGCTCATAGCCGTTTTCTTCATCGAGGTATTTCGTAGCCTCTTCTTTTTTATAATGGACTTTGCGCCCCGCCGTTTCCTCTTTAAAAAATTCCTCCGGCGTAACCCCCAGCACTTCTAAAATCGAAAAAAAAGTTTCCATTGAAGGCGAGCTTAAGTCCCGTTCTAATTGAGAAATATAGCCCTTGGTGAGATCTGTTCGCTCGCCAAGTTCCTCTAGCGTTAAATTTTTTTGGACCCGTAAATTGCGAATTTTTTCGCCAATCTGCATTTTTTTCCTCCAAAAACCAAAAAAGTTTTCTAATACTAAACTTTCAGTTTACTTTTAGTCCCTATAACAGTATACGAATTTTTGCTAAAAAAACAAGGACTTTGTTAAACTTTTTTTGAAGTGTTTAGTTTATTTACTGCAAAAATGAAATTCTAAATATTTAGAGAAACTAAGCTAAAACGAGGAAGAAGCCTGCAAAATTATGTTACAATTAAACAAAATATCCACAGGCTGTTACTTAGGCTCTTCTAGTTAAACTGACCAAATTATTTACTTTTTAAAGCGGCATTTCAGCTGATTACCAGCATAATTTTTTATTTTGCAGCTTTAAATAGAAACCTTTGGCAAGTTTAAACTAGATTGACTGATGTAACAGTCGCCAATAATTAAAAAATAAAAGGAGTTTTTGAAATGAAACACTACGAAGCTTTAACGGTCAAAGATGAACCAGTTTTTACTCTAGAAAAAGAAACGTTGTCAACTGAAAATTTGCCAGCCGGCGATGTCACCTTTAAAGTTGAATATTCTGGCGTAAATTACAAAGATGCCTTAGCCAGCATTGAAAAAGGCGGCGTCATCCGTCAATACCCGATGGTACCGGGAATTGATGCCAGCGGCGTTGTTTTAGATAGTCAAGACCCCGACTTCAAAATGGGACAAGAAATTATTGTCACCAGTTATGGCTTTGGTGTCAGCCATCCCGGTGGTTACAGTCAAATTCAAAAGGTTCCCGGCGAGTGGGTCGTACCTTTACCTGAAGGCCTAACTTTAAAAGATGTTATGAAATTTGGGACAGCCGGCTTCACCGCAGCTTTAGCAGTTCAAGGAATTGAAGAAGCTGGTGCGAAAAAAGACAGCCGCATTTTAATTACTGGGGCTAGTGGTGGTGTCGGTAGTATTGCGATTGCCATGTTAAAAAAATTAGGCTTTGAGCATGTGATTGCTGTTTCCCGCAAAGACTCAGCAAAAAATTGGTTAACTGACTTAGGGGCAACTGAAATTGTCACACCGGACAGCCTAATTCCTGAAAAACCAAAAGCTTTGAACAAACAAAATTTTGACTTCGTAATTGACACAGTCGGTGGCGCTTTGGCCAGCGCCTTAATTCCGCAAATTCAATATGACGGAGCGATGGCTTTATGTGGTAACGCTAGCGGCATCAAGTTAGATACAACTGTTCTGCCTTTTATTTTACGAGGCGTAAAACTTTTAGGTATTGACTCTGTTAATACACCAATGGCAAAACGGCAACAGATTTGGCAACGGCTGGCAACTGATTTAAATGTAGCCGATGTTTTGAAAGTCAATGAACTGGCCTTTGATGAACTGCCAGCAACTTTTGAAGCACTTTTAGGCGGTACCCATGAAGGCCGCAGTGTTGTCAAAATCGCGGTGGACTAACATGAGAATCTTAATCACCGGCGGCGGCACCACCGAGCCGATTGATCAAGTCCGTTCTATTACCAATCAGTCAACCGGCCGCTTAGGACAAACGCTTGTCACTCAAATTTTGGCCAAAACTGATTGGCAAGTGGATTATATCACCACGCCAACGGCTTTACAGGCACAAAAAAATCCCCGCTTGGAAACCTTTTGGATTTCCGACACGGCGGATTTATTGAAAATGCTAACGGATTTAATGACCAAAAATCACTATGATGCAGTGATTCACAGTATGGCGGTCAGTGATTTCACCGGTGAAGCGGCCTTTTCCCAGGCCGCCTTAATCGAAAAAATGCTAACGGAAAAACCTGAGCTGACAACAGCTGGTCTGGAACAATTCTTTGATAGCTTGAGTCAGACACCGTCAACAGAAACTAAAATTTCTTCAGATACTCAGCGGTTAATTTTAACGTTACAAAAAACGCCGAAGGTTATTGCGGAAATAAAAAGGATTCAACCTGAAACAATTTTAATCGGCTTTAAATTATTAGTTGCAGTACCGCCAGCAGAATTACTGGCGGTGGCTGCAGCCTCTTTAAAGAAAAATCATGCAGACTTTATTTTAGCCAACGATTTGACGGAAATTTCCGGTGATCAGCACCACGGCTACCTCTTGGCAAAAGACGGCAGCGTGACAGAAGCTTTTACCAAACCAGAAATTGCCGACTTATTGATGGCGAAAATTTTAGAAACGAGGCAGGCAAAATGAAAACAGTTCTTTTAGGAGTTTCCGGCAGCATCAGCGCCTTTAAAGCTGCCGAAATCACCAATGAATTAACCAAACTTGGTTTTCAAGTGGATGTGATGATGACCAAGAGTGCCCAAGAATTTATTACGCCTTTAACGATTCAGTCCCTCTCTCATCGCCGGGTGCATATGGATGTGATGGTGGAGCCAGATCCGGCTCTAATCAATCATATCGAGCTCGCAAAACGGGCCGACTTATTTTTAATTGCGCCGGCATCAGCAAATATTATTGGTAAATTAGCGAACGGAATCGCTGATGATTTGCTTTCAACAACGGCCCTAGCTATCAAGTCAGACGTACCGAAATTAATTGCGCCTGCTATGAATACATATATGTATCAAAATCCTGCTATGCAGCGGAACTTAACCACCTTAAAAACGGACGGTTATCAAGAAATTGATCCACGAGAAGCCCTTTTAGCCTGCGGTGATTTTGGTCGGGGCGCCTTGGCAACTACAAAAGATATCGTTGACCAAGTGTTAAAAAATTTAGGCACACCGGTTTAGGGGAAGGATTAAAAAATGAAACGCGACACACAAAAATTTGTTTTAACAGCGATGTTTTTAGCCATCATGATTTTATTGGCGGTGACACCGCTAGGCTATATTAATCTGGGCTTTATGAATGCGACGACAATGCACATTCCAGTTATTATCGGGTCGATTATTCTAGGGCCGAAAATCGGCGGCGCTCTCGGTGGTGTCTTTGGTATTACCAGTATTATCCGTAACACTGTGATTCCAAATCCATTATCCTTTGCCTTTACGCCCTTTATTCCTTTATACGGAAGTGAACACGGCAGCTTGCTCTCACTAATCGTTTCGATTTTACCCCGTATTTTAATTGGCGTTGTACCGCATTTTGTCTTCAAAGCACTTAATAAGCGCTTAAAGGGAAAAAAGCAGCCGCTAACTTTAGGAATTGCGGGCGTTGCCGGCTCTTTGGTCAATACGATTTTAGTTATGAACCTCATTTATTTTCTTTTCCAACAGCCTTATTCAGAATTGATGGGTGAAGCCGGTACTGCTTTATATGGCGTCATCCTCGGCGTAATTTTTGCCAATGGAATTCCTGAAGCGATTGTTGCCGGAATTGCAACAGCCGCTGTGACCGCTGTTTTGTTTAGAGTGGTGCGGAATCCTGAGTTTTAGGTGGTTGGGATCAGATAGACCAAACTTCAGTGGTAAAGAAATTGATAAAACATTTCTTTTAAATTAAAAAAAAATCCTGTAATATAAGTTCATTCTAGAACTTCCATTACAGGATTTTTATCTACAGTCTTTTCTAATTTGTGAGTATTTCTTTTTTTACCAACAAAGTTTTCTGTTTCGCTTTCCGCATACCAACTACAAAAACTACTGCTGTCAGTATATATAGAACAAAAGGTATCATAAATGTAGCAATGACGATTCCTAAATTACTTCTAGCCGTTTGATTTTGATTCGCAACATAACCAAAACTACTCAGAATAAAGCCGGGAACTGCTCCGCCAACGGCCATTGCAAACTTCATAATTAATGAATTTAAGGAAGCAATGAGTCCGGCTGTCTGAATGCCCAGCTCTTGATGAATTAAATCAACATTTTCAGCGGATATACTATATTGAATAGTGTTGATTAAACCTAAACCAAACTGAACAACTAAGTACATCAGATAAAATATCAACAAATTGTGATTTAACACAATTACAGCAAGTAAAATCAAGCCATTCATAAGTAAAGCTATGGTGTAAACTTTTTGTTTACCATATTTTTTAGCTAATTTGGGAACCAAACTCCCAGCAATTACTGCACCTAACATGCCTATCAAGCTAGCTAAACTAAAAACTCGCTCGTCACCTAAAATATAGGTGACATAATACAAGATAGAACCACTAAATATATTGTTCGCTGCTGTTACAAGTAGCATTGACAAAAACAAAGTAAAGACTGACGGAATTTTAATAATTTTTACCATATCAGAAAAACTATATTTTGTTTTTCCTTCTTGTTTCTCTCCATCTTTGGCGCTGTCAAAATCTGATTTCTCTTTGACACTCATCGCTCCTACAATTGTAAAGAACAAAACGGTGATGACGGTGCCAGTAATCAAAACAATATACCCTTGCAATTTACTAGTAAAACCAGCAATTGTTAGCGGCGCTATAATATTTAACAACGTAGGTCCAACTGTATACGAGACTCCCTTAATCGAAGATAAAACGTTTCTTTGATTGTCTTCTTTGGCAAGAACAGGAATAAGACTATTTAAGGGAATATCCATCATATCAAAGGTGACTCGCAGCAATAAATAAGAAACAGCGATTACTAAAACTTTTGCTTGTGGGATTAAAAGTGGTGCAAACCACACTAATAAATAATTTATACAACAGATTATTGTACCCAGAATTAAAATAGGTCGGTATTTGCCAAACTTAGTCTTAGGAAAACGGTCAATTAGAAAGCCCATAATTGGGTCGGTTAAGCCATCCATCAACCTAGAAACTAAAAATAAAGTCGCAACTGTTGCCGGGCTAATCCCGATAACATCTGTATAAAAGATTAGCAAATAAGTATTGAGTAGCGTCATAACTGGTATATTTCCTAAATTTACTAGGGCAAAACCAGCTTTTTCTTTCAATGTCATGCTATCAGCTCCTTTATAATATGACTTGGGCTTGCAACAATTTTAAAGGTTCGTTCTGAGTTAAAGTATAGTTTTGTTGATTAAACACTACAGTCCCGCCATCTCGTGTAGCAAAGATGACAATCTCATCACCTTTTTTCTCAATTGTCACTTGGCCATTCTTCACAGGTAACGTGAAAGAAACCTCATCAAACTCGGTCAAATTAGGTGCTACTTCAAAAGATTCATAACCTGGGCTAGTTGGTTTTAGTCCTGCAAAATGGCGTCCAAGCAAGTAAATCGGACTCGCCCCCCATGCGTGGCACAAGCTTTTACCAAATGGATCTCCATACATCGCATATGCATCATCCCCAAGCTCATTAGGATTAAATTCTTCCCAAAAAGTAACAGCTCCTCTTCTCAGCATACCTCCCCAATACTCTTGAATAATAGTAAAAACTGTTTTAGTTTCTCCCAGTTTACATAGCGCATCTTGCTCAAAAAATTTAAAATAGGGTGTTGTAATCTGTGTGATATCATCATTTAATAAAACATTATTTAGTACACTGGCTTCTTCTTTTTCGGTAAGAAAATCAAACAATACTGCAAAGATATTTGCGTGACGAGTCACATGACGGTTTCCAGATTCATAAGAATCTATAAATGAGCCCAGCTCGGCATCCCAGAAATATTCCATCAGATTTTTTTTCAGCTTATCAAAAGCTTCTTCGTAGTGGCTGACTTTTTTTCCTAAAACAGCGCCGCAATGTGCCATTGATTGATAAGCCTTTAACAGCAGGACTTGTTCAGCCGCAAGCGTCCCTTTTTTATCCATTTCAGACCAATCAATGAAAATCCAATCTTTTTCTCGCCCATAAATAAAGCCTAATTCATTCGTCTGCTTTTCAAGGTAATTCATCATGGTTAACATTTTCTCATAGATTTGTGACAAAAATTCTGCATCACCGGTCATCATATAATGATTTTCAATTCCAATCAGCCATAAAATGGAATAATCAACAATGGTGTTCATATGTTGCTTTATTTCATTTTGTCCTCTTAATGCCAGCATCGTCCGTTTATTAATATCCTCATCAAAAAATAAATATTGATTGATTAAATAAGATTGATACGCATCCCCAGACCAAATCCAGCGGTCTCGCTTAATACCATCAATAAAAAATAAATCGCTACAGAGTTTAAATGTCTCTTCAGACACTTGCCAAATTTTATTGACTAAAGAGTTATTAGAAGTAAATTGCGCTCTTTTATTAATAGGCAAGTATTGGTGGTTAGCTATGATATCGACATTTTCTGGGACAACTTCAGGAATAAATAGATAGCGAAAAGCTCTTTTTCTTGGCACTGTTGTTTCAATTGCATTATTTTCTTTGTAATAACACATGTCAACATCCAAAGCTTCTGCTTCAGACTCTCCATAGCAGATAGTAACTGGTGTTTTACTTACCAATTTAGTGAAACGATGAGTTCCAAAGACTGCTCGACCAAAATCAAAGAGCGTGCCACCCTTAACTTCTGTCTTTTCTTGCCAGTCACAATCTATTTCCGTATATACAATCTCATTTGGATTTTGGTTTTGCGAGTGAAACATTTCGCTCCAACCAGCTGGCAATTCTTGGATAAAATTGCTAGCTTGCCAGCCAGCATCACTCTTTACAACTTCCCCTTCTATATAAATCGTCGGCAATTCATTGAGATTACCGATAAATACCCGGATTTTATTCTTTCCAGCAGGACAAATAAGTTTTGTTTCTAAAGGGAATTTTTCCCCATTAATTTCAACATAACCAATTCCAATCCCGTGGACAATAAATTCTGTACTTTCCTTCAAGTCATAATATCTTTTAAATTTCACATTTCTATGACAATCATCTTGATACCAGTAAGCAGGCCAATCAAAGCCGCGTTCCTCCCTCGAAAAGTTTTGCAATAATCCTTGTCGTATTTCAAAATCTCCTGGATACCATAACCATCTCGCCTGTGTTTTTTCCATTCTTATCACCTCTACAATTCTTCTGCTAAATGTGTTGTCGCTATTTTATTTTTGCGTTGTAAAACCATCATAATTCCACCCGCTATGGCTGCTATTAACACAATAGCCGCAAAGCCAAACATTGAATATTGAATATTTTCTGGTGCTACTAGATAGGGGGTAATAAAGGCAAATAACCCACAGCAAATTCGTGAAAAGCCATTAATAAAACCTTGTAATGACGCTCTTGTTTCAGTTGGAAAAGATTCTTGTGTCCAAACTTTATAAATAGCTTCACCAGCCATTGGATTGCCAAAATTGTAAAAGGCAATCGTAATTGCTAAGGCGATAAACCCAGCGCTCCCGCCAATTAAAGCCATTCCCAACATCGCTAAAAATTGAACCGCTGCTCCGATAAAGAAGGCTTTATTTCGATACTTGCCGCCAGAGACTGAGGCAAAAATAATTGTCGTAATTAAAGAAATGACATTTAGTAAAATTCCTAAGCCAGTCGCCTTTGTCTGAGTTGCCCCAGCATTTGTTAAAGCGTATGTTTGAAATTGTCCCCAAGTATTAGCTAATAAATTCCAACATACATAAAATGTTAAGATAGCAAGGAAAAATCCAAGATAGCGATTGCTTTTACTGAATAGAACTTCTTTGACAGATTGTTTCTGACTGTCTTTAGTCACATTTTTAGCTTGGCGCAGGATACCTTCTTCATGGAAAGCTTTGAATTTTTTGGAAGTTGTCCGCCAAATCCAAGTGATGAGAGAAAAAACTGTCAATATTGCAAAAACAATCCGAGCTCCTAAAACGCCTTCAATTCCAGATAATAAAAATGAACAAATATATGAAATAAAAATCCCAACCTGCCAGAAAATCTGGGTTGAAGAAACTAACCGTGCAGAAACTTGTTCATTTGGCGCATCATGGGAAACAACTGTTAAACTAATCGGTAAATCGGCTCCTGATGCAATCCCCATCACCGTTACTCCGATAAGTAACATAATAAAGTTGTTCGAAAAGACACAACAGCCTGCACCAATAGCGTAAAAAAGATTTAACCAATTAAATGATTTGAATAAACCAAACATTTTAGAAATTTTACCAGCAAATAACGAACCAAAGGCAATAGCAAAAGTTAAGACTCCAGAAATAATACCAACCTGGCCAGCTGACAAATCAAGACCTCTTTGCCAAACGGGAATTGTGGCAGATAAGCCAACAATAACTCCTGATCCCAGCATGGAACCTATCCCAGCAGCAGTTGATAGTGGTGCGTATTTTTTATAAAGCTTTGTTGAGTTTTCCATTTCGTGAACCCCTTCTTTCTTTGTTGACCTTATATTAACCGTTTTCATCATTTGCGACAATTTCAAAAGTTTAGTAAAATAGTATCAAATCTACAGGTTTCCGAATTAAAACTAATTGAAATACTTCGATGGAGATAAAGAGATGGAAGAATTGAAGCTGTTATTAGAAAAGGAAGATGCGGTTGAAATCTTACAAAGACAAACCGGGAAAAATATCAATGAGATGAATCTAGATTATTCTCATTCGATTGTTCCAGAGATTCCCAATGAGGACTTTTTTAAAAAAGGAAATATTTTTATCAATAAACATCATCGCTATTCCTACACTCCGGCACATACTCATAGCTTTGTAGAATTTAATTATGTCTACCAAGGAACCTGTCGCCAAATTGTAAATGGCGAAGAGGTCTTATTAGCATCTGGACAGGTAATTTTGATGGACAAAAATATAATTCAGCAGATTGACACTGTTGGTGAGGAAGATTTGATTGTAAATATTCTATTGAATTCAGCTACTTTAACGAATGACGTTCTGGATAACTTGGGAATGCGAGATAGTTTGATTAGTTTGTTCTTTATAGAAGCCAGCCAACAAAACAGCACCCATAATAGTTTTATGGTTTTCGATTTAAATGACCTGCCCATTGCAAAAAAAATTCTAGAGATCCTAATTGAAAAATATTTGATTGCTAAAAATCCGAATCTTGGAACTCTAAATTTCTTGCTTGCTTCTTTTTTGATGGAACTGACTGAAGCAGAAAATGTTTACACAAACAAACTTTTTCCTGCAAAAAAAAATCAACTTTACCAGATTTTAAATTATCTAAATGAACATTATACTGATACCTCGTTAACGGATTTATCTAAAAAATTTGGTTATAATAAAAACTATTTAAGTAATTTAATTAAGGAAAAAACTGGTAGTAGTTTTCAGGAATTACTAGACACGAAAAGATTAGCCGTAGCTCAAAAATTATTGTCTGAGGGCGACTTAACAATTAGCGAAATCTCTGAAAAACTTGGCTATAAAAGTATCCCCTCTCTTTTCAAATTATTTAAAAACAAGATGGGCATCACGCCAAAAGAATTTCAGCATCATCACTTTAAAAAAAATACAATTGAAGTTAAATCTTAGTAGTAAAAAACAAGCAAAAAAGACAAACAATTTTAGCAATTGCTTGTCTAATGTTTTTTCTATTTTATTTAACAAAGGAATAATAGATTTCTCCTTTAGAGCAGCACAATAAGCTACTCTCTCCTAACTAAATCAAAACCAACTATCTGATTTTTTCTAATCAAACTGGTCCATCACTAGTATCCAGCCCTCGCATGCGGCGGCTTTCAGCCGAAATTTCCTGTTCTCTTTTACGATTAAAGGGATATAAAATCATTGGAATGATGCCCAGCCAAATACAAATCAATGGCAGTATTCCGGTGGCAAAGCGCAGGCCGCGAACTGCTTCTGCTGATTGAACGGCTAAAGTACCATCGTAACCGGTGGCTGCCATGACATTTGTGTACATAATCATAAACACACTGCTGAGGGCTGTGCCGAACAAAGTAAACATGCCATTAAATAAACCAGTTTTTCTGATACCGGTGCGCCACTCATCTTCATCAATAATCAAGCTATTCATAATTCCCGTTGATGTGGCAAAGTGAATCGTGCAAATAACCACTAAACCAAAGGCAATTGATACCTGCCACAATTCCGTCGCAAAGGTCAGACCTAAATACCCCAAAGTCGCCGGCAACATGCCGATGAAAACATTGATTCGTGTGCCGAGGTTTTTGACTGAATAATTACTGACGGGCATAATTCCCAACGCAACCAGATGGGTGACAAAGTTGATAATGGTCGCCTGAGAACCTGTCGCCTGAATAACCGAATCCATATAATACAAATAGGCCGTTGAATAATAACGAAAAGCACTCATCGCAATCACACCGTAAAGCACCGTTGTCAAAAACGGTCGCGTCTTAATAATTTTCCAAGCTTCCGCCACCGTTTTTTTCACACTACTTTTGTCATGATGGAGATTGGCATACATCTCAGGAGTATCTTTTAAACCCCGCAGCGCTAAAACAAAAATAATTGTCTGCACTACTAAGACACCCATTAATATTGGAATAAATAAAGCCCGATTGCCATCACCAATTAGTAATAATGTTGGAATCATGGTCGCCATAAAAGATAACGCATAGGTCAAATAATTTCCAATTGTTCCGATGTCCAAGCGCTCTTCTTTTGATGGGGCGGCCAGTTGCGTATAGGAAGTATAAGCAATCCCATAGGCCGTCGAAGCAGTGTCGAAAAAGAATAATTCAATGCTGAAGACGATAAAAATGGTCCATTGACTCCATGATGGACTGCTTAAAGCCATAAAAAAGGTCGCCAGCATCATAAAAGGCACAGTCACCTTCATGATATATGCATATTTGCCCCGCTTTGGATTATATGGTTTATGATCCAACCACGAACCAATTAGCGGATCGTTGACGGCATTCCAAATATTATAAAGCACATAAACCCAGCCCACCCACGCAGCACTTAGACCGATCACATCCGTGTAGTATTTGATAAAAACTTGATGAATGATAACTTGGCTAACAGATAAAATCGGTGCCGGTAAGGAGAGTTGAAATTTTTTCCAAAAAGAAAGCCCGCTGCTCTTAAACGCAAAAGATTCCTTTAAAATTTGTAGGAGATTAAGTTTTGACTTCATGCTCATTTCCTCCATGTGACATTTGGTGGCAGACACAAAAAAGAGTTTTGAAGAAAGCTAACATAATGAAGGCTTTACTTAAAAGGGCAAAGCTCTTCACTGTGCCCTTTTAAATAAATTTTGCTTTAAAAACTCTTATTTCAACATTTATAAATTTAGTTCTAGTTCAACTAATTCATCCTCTGAAGCCGTAATCATCAAGCTACCGCCAGCGCTGTTGTCATGAGCGTGTAACTCAGAAGTTAAGCCCATTTCTGCAAATAATTCTAAATTAACTTTGCTTAAATCTGGCAGGTAAATAACACTTTCGCCTGCTTTCGCTTGATAGCGCAGAGTGAATTTTTGGTTTTGATAATCGTAGTGATAACGCTCAATTACACCAGCAACCATTTGCGGATATGGCCGGTTTAAGACGGCCGCCGTTGGACTTTCAAAATACCCATCATAATAACTCCAATAAGTATGGCCCCAGAGATAGTTTTCAAAGTATTCGATATGAATTTGACTGATACGTTGAGTTTCCGGATCTTGGAAATATGCCCCCCACTCACCTAAAATCACAGGAACATTTTGTTCTTTTTGGACTTCACGGTGAACCATCAAAGTATTTTCAATGCGCTCGGTACTATAATTTTCAAAATGCGTAGTGTCGACAACTAAATCGTAGGCATGGGGCGCAAAAACCTCCTGCTGATTGTCTTTAAAGGTTAAAGCACTGGGAATGCCGATATTATTAAAGAAGCTAGTTTCTAAGAAAATTAATTTGCCATCAATCAGTGGCAGCAAAGCCGTCTCCAATTTATCAAAGAAGGGTTGCAAAATATTTTTTTCAAACTCCTGCACAATCGGTGTCAATAAACCCAGGGCTTGTTGGTAAATATCTAAGTCTGCTAGAGTGCCCAATAATTCCTGTTTAGCAGCATCATCTAGCCATTTAGCCATCAATTCCTCCGGTGATAATTGGAAACGATGCATAAACAAGCCAATCAGCTGGTCCCGCACCTGCGTTCCTGAAGAACCTGGATAAGGCTCATTCATCAAATCAAAGCCGATGACATTTTCTTCATCCTTAAAGAAGTTGGCAACAAATTTCCACATTTCAGTATAGTGATCCTGTAGGCCGATGCCGTCAGCGGCTGGCGCATTTTCCCAAAAATAATCGATGGCCCGATTCAAGCCTTCACTCAGTTGATACGTGTCACTCCATAATTGACCAGCCACGTGGGGAAGGCCATCATCCAACGTGGCCCACAGCGGCGCACCGTCGCCAAATTTTTCACTATACAGATCTTGATGTATATCAATAAAGACATAAATGCCAGCATTCTTAGCCCAACGCACCTGCTCCTTTAGCTTTTCTAAATAAACTAAATCAAATTCATTCGGCTTTGGCTCAACGGCCTTCCAAAACAGGCCCAAGCGAATTAAATTAATCCCATTATTTCGTAATTGTTGGAATAATGCTTCACCGCCAGGCGTGATGTGTCCCAGTTCACGATTTTTTTCAACTAGGTTTAAGCCATTAAAAATAACTTCTTTCCCACTCTCAGTTAAAAATTTCTGGCCTTTGATTTTAATTTTTTCAATAGTGTCCCTCTTTCTCTTAAAAAATAGCCCAACAGATAACGCTTTCAATTCTTCGGTAAATAAATAACTTTATTAAAAAAATACTATACAAAAATTTTAGCATATTTCCCCAAATAATTACATGATTAATTGCGGATTTTTTTGCTGAAACGAATAATATTATCTATTTTCTTTCATTTGAAACAAAAAAGATAAATAACATAATCAATTACTACTGTAATACCTATTACTATCTTGATAAAAAAATATTAGGTTTTCTCTAGCTGATTCTATTTTTTTATTTCAAAGTATTTTATATCGATGGTAATATTCAGTTAATTATTATTTTTGTAGTAGCCAAAGCTATTTCTGGTCTTTTAAAAGCTCTCGGAATTTTGTGAGCTATTTTTTTAAGCTGCTACTAGCTTCAGTAAAATCACTCTGGAGTTTTGTTTGAGTTTGGTAAATTTAGATTTACTTAAGGGCAAATAATAAAGTTTTAAAAGTTGATATTGGAATTTAACTTAAAAAGAATCCCTTCTTATCACGATTCTGTTATCGTTATAAGAAGGGAGCCTCTAAATGTTAAGTAAAAATCTAAGAGGTGGAAATAATTTTGAAAATCATCTGAAGGGTGAAATTAAACTAACAGCTTCAAATCAACTACGCTATGGCATTATCAATAAATGCCAACAACCTACAAGCCAACTACATCATGCTTTTAAAACTAATACTGAAAAGTTACTTTTGCTTTAATACTACTCGATACTTATGCCCCGCTGCCCCTTCAAAAGAAATTGTATCCTGATTAATTCTTTGAAAAGAAAGCTGCTGATTTTTATCATCGTAAACCTTGGCATTGGCTAAATTAGGATAGCGCAGCTTCACCACTTGCTTGACATTTGGTTTGACAGTTGCCTCAATCAAAACTTTTGCCCGCCAAGTCAAATTGATTTCAATATTTCCCCGAGCTAGTAACCCCTTTACGAAACCATCCGACCAAATATCCGGCAATGCCGGCAATAGGTGAATAAAGCCTAAATTGCTTTGCATCAGCATTTCTGTCACACCAGCGGTATACCCAAAGTTGCCATCAATTTGAAAGGGAGGATGCGCATCCCATAAATTTGGATAAAGCCCTTCTTTAAATAATTTTTGAATCAGCTGGTGCCCCCGATTACCATCTCCGACGCGGGCCCAAGCATTAATCCGCTGACCCATACCCCAGCCGGTGCTTTCATCTCCCCGATCATTTAATGAAATAATCGCTGCTTCCAACAATTCTGGTGTCTCTATCGAAATTAAATTTCCCGGAAATAAGCCTAATAAATGTGAAAGATGGCGGTGATTTTTTTCGCCAAGACTTCCCAAAGTTGTTTCGTTGTACCATTCCTTAATTTGTCCATCTTGACCGATTTCAATTGGTCTTAGCTGTGCTTGCGTTTTTTGCCAGCCACTAATTTTTTCCGTGTCTTGACCAAGTACTTTTGCTCCCGTGATGATTGCTTGATAAAGCTGCCAGATTAGCGATTGTTCGTAAGTATTTCCTGCTGTAATCGGCCCATGCTCTGGTGAAAATGTCGGCGCGGTTTCTAAGCGACCAGTTTTTGAATCTTTGATTAACAACTGATTGTACAAAGCCACAGATTCCTTCAATAACGGATAAATCTGCTCTCTTAGAAATTCAGCATCAAGAGTGTATTCGTAATACTCCCAGACATTTTGCAAAATCCACGGCACCGCCGCTGGTGACCAACCCCAATCAAAGGACCAGCCGGGAGCTGTAAAGCCAAAGGGCGTATTTTGGGTGTGAGCAGTAAAGCCACTGGTAACGCCAAAATAAATTTCTGCTGAAACTTTGCCCGGTGACACCAAAGAATTCAGATAATCAATCAATGGATACGCTGTTTCAACTAAATTTCCATTGTATGTTGGCCAGTAGTTCATCTGCAAATTGACATTCATATGAAAATCAGCACCCCACGGCACACGTTCAGCATCCCCCACCCGATTTTGCCACACTCCCTGTAAATTCGCCGGCAAGTCGCCCTTTCTAGAAGAGGCGATAGCTAGATAACGACCATATTGATAAAGTAACACTTCCAGCTGTCTTGCTTCAGCATCCGTAGCAAGTCCTTCATTGTATTTATCTAACAGCTGATCTGTCGGCACAGGAGCAGCTATCTGCCCAAGCTTTAACTGAACCCGTTCAAATAACTGCTGATAATCCTTCAAGTGGTCTGCTTTAATTTTTTGATACCCTTTTTTGACCGCTGCTGCTAAAATCTTTGAAACCCGTTCGTTAAGCTGTTGGCTAGTTTCTCCGGAACGATAGTCGGGATAGATATTTTGGTAATCCGTACTAGCCGTGACAAAAATCGTTACGAAAGTTGCCTCTCTGACAGCTAGTGTTTCTCCGTCTTTTACAAAAACTTTTCCATCAGTCTCACCAATTTGCAATTGGCTGTTTAACCGCAATTGATTATCCTGCAGACTTCCGCTGACAGTTATGTTATTTCCAAAAACGCTAGTTGAAATTTCCTTACCTAAGTTTCCCTCAAGAACCTCTTTTTCATTATGAATCGGAAAACGTATATCAAAATTCGTTTTTATATTTTCAGCTGTGTACTTAAAAGCAATGACGTTATCAGGGTAACTAGCCAAATATTCTCTTGAAAAAGTCCCACCTTGATAATCAAAAGAAACCGTTGCTAGCCCTTTGGTTAAATCCAATGAACGAAGATAATTTTCCGCCTGCGATTCATCTAGCAGAAAATTAACATAAATATTTCCCCACGACTGATAAGCGCCATAACCATTTGCTCCGCCAACCAATTGTTGCGCTAGCTCAGCTGCTTGCTCATTTTGATTTGCTTGATACAACTCAATAACTTTTTGATAAACTGCTGACATTTTTAGCCCATTTTCAGCAATGGGCTTATTGCCGCCATTATAATCAGGACGCCTTGCGCTGGGACCACCATTCCATAAAGTTTTCTGATTGAAGGTCAGCCGCTCTTGGCTAATCTCTCCATAGATATTAGCCCCCATGCTGCTGTTGCCGATTGGCAAAGTAAATTGCTGCCACAAATTGTCTTCTTCAGTCGTATTAAAAGCTCCAGGAGATAAGATTGTCTTACCTTTGGAGGCGGGTTCGGTGTACCACAAAGTCAAGGGATTTAAAGGATGGCGTTGCTCTACCGTTTTTGTTTTCATGGGCAAACTCCTTAAAAATAAAATTCTGCTTAGATTGAATAATAAATTTTGAGTAAGTCAGACATTTATAAATCATTCATCAAAAATACGAATTCTCATGGCAATCACTTACCAAAAGCGATTGGATTGGTTATTTTCAAGTTTCCAGATAGACTGGGATTATTAAAAAAAAACAGCACTGAAATAACAAATATTTGTCATTCAGTACTGTTGATACATCTGTTTAAAAGATAATTGATAAAGAAAATTATTCTTCATTTGGAATTGTGTCCATAATGACAGTATCTTATTTTGGTCAAAATCCATCCAGTTAAAGGTCAAATCACTACTCAAAATGAAGTCAAAAATTATTTCAAACTATACCTAATCTAAATCAATCCGCACATCATCTTTTAAGATATTATCAATTGTCAGTTGCATGAGGCTGATAATCTGCTCATCAGTCGGTTTGATAATCGCCGAAGACATCAACGAGGCAATTCCGGTAGCAACCACCCAACAGCCCATATTTAGAGACTGAATCTGCTCTGGAGAAAGATTTTCATAGCTGGGATCCTTTGAAGCCAGCTCAGCAAAAAGATTATTAGAAAATTCCTGCATTTTATTGCCAAAACCTGATTCCTCCAAGTAAAGCGCCCGGTAAAGTTGTTTTTCCCGTTCAGCAAAATGGATGTAATTCAGCGCTAAATCAATCAGTGGCTGACGAGTGTGTTCCACCATAAAAACTTCATCCGCCAAATAAGCATAGAGCTGGTCCAATAATGCTTCCTTCAGGTCGTTCATATTTTTAAATTCCAAATAGATTGGTTGGGTCGAACAACCCATCTTAGCAGCAATATTCCTGGCGGTAAAACGTGAGAATCCTTCGGTTGCGACAACTTCGTATGCAGCTTTTAAAATTTGTTCTTTTGTTATTGTTTTCTTGCGGGCCATGATGATTCCTCCCTGTCTGGCGTCGGTAACAACGTTTTCAATCTCTGTTATATTTACATTTTACCACGTTTTATTTAAAGTGCAAAACTCTTTTTAGATAAGCTTTCAATTATGACCATGTAATTTAATTAAACCTTCAATAAGTTATCAAAACAAATGTTTCCAGTGGTAATAATTGTTTTTAGGATTTGCAAATGCTATCATATTTCATGTAATTAAAAATAAGGGGGATTTCCTGATGTCAAGTGAATTTCAAACAGAATTAAAAAAATATGCTCAACTGATTACCGAGGTTGGTGTAAACGTTGAAAAAGGACATACAATTGTGGTGCAAGCCAGTGTCGACCAAGCACCATTAGTCCGTTTGATTACCGAACATGCCTACAAATTAGGAGCCGCTGAAGTCATTGTCCAATGGAACGATGATTTTATCCAAAAAGAATTTTTAGCCAATGCTGACAGTGACCGTCTGGAAAATATTCCACAATATGTCGTTGACCGTTCAGATGATTGGGTGGCCAAAGGTGCTAGCCGCATCAGCATTGTTTCAGCAAACCCTGATTCATTGGCCGGTGTCGACGCTGACCGTGTGGCTACTTACCAAGCAGCTGCCGGTAAAGCCATGGCGAACCTCAGAAAAGCAACCCAAGCCAATAAAGTCAGCTGGACCGTTGTGGCGGCTGCCGGTAAAGAATGGGCAGCCAAAGTCTTTCCAGATTTAAACTCATCAAAAGAACAAGTTGAAGCCTTATGGTCAGAAATTTTTAAAACGACCCGCATCGACCAAGCGGATCCTGTTCAAGCTTGGAAGGATCACGATGCCAAATTAGCCTC
This sequence comes from Enterococcus sp. LJL90, assembly GCF_056924355.1. NCBI lineage: Bacteria > Bacillati > Bacillota > Bacilli > Lactobacillales > Enterococcaceae > Enterococcus > Enterococcus sp. LJL90. The sequence continues at coordinate 122,026 of NZ_JBXPBQ010000006.1, forward strand.
AAAAGCTGCTGAGTTAAATAAAGAACAATTTACTGCGCTGCATTATACTGCTCCGGGGACTGATTTGATTGTTGGTTTGCCAAAAAATCATCTTTGGGAAGGCGCTGGCAGTTTCAATGCCCGCGGCGAAAAATTTATGGCCAATATGCCAACTGAAGAAGTCTTTACCGCTCCTGATGCAAATCGCGTTGATGGCGTTGTTTCCAGCACTAAGCCATTAAGCTATGCTGGGACTACCCTTTTAGGTATGAAATTTACCTTTAAAGATGGCAAAGTGGTTGATTTTTCAGCCGAACAAGGACAAGAAGTTTTAGCAAAATTATTGGCAATTGACGAAGGCGCCAAACATTTAGGCGAAGTCGCTTTAGTGCCTGACCCTTCACCAATTTCCCAATCTGGCATTACTTTTTACAATACTCTATTCGATGAAAATGCCTCAAATCATTTAGCATTAGGTTCAGCCTATGCCTTCAGTATCGAAGGCGGCACCGAAATGTCCGAAGAAGAATTAATCGCTGCCGGTTTAAACCGCAGCCACACCCACGTCGACTTCATGATTGGCTCCTCACAGATGAACATCGACGGCATCAAAGCCGATGGCACCCGCGTCCCTGTTTTCAGAAATGGTGATTGGGCGTAAATAAAAAGGCAGCTTCCTGATGTATGAGAATCAGGAAGCTGCTAATTTTTTATCCTAAATTTGTCCAAGTTGGCGTTACTCCCCACACAAAACCACGGTAGTAACAAATAATCAAATACAGTACTAAAATAATAACTGTACTGGTTAAACTAATGCGTTTAACCACTTTTTCGGGCAGTTGCAGCTCATATTTGGTCCCGAAGTTTTGCAACAGCGGAAGAACTAGAATCAGAAAAGGGCTTATATAACGACCAGATAAGTCATCAAACGGCTGCCTGTTTAAAATTAAATAGAACCCTGCGAAAATCCCAATCCAATTCAATAGAAAAACACCAATAGAAATAGTTTGGCTAGCTCCAAACCAGCGCCTTTTTTTCTCTGTCAATAATACTAAAAATAGGCAAAGTAGCCATAGTATATTCAATAAATTAGGTAAAATTAATGGTGTCACCTGCCAAAGCTGTCTGGCTCTCCTCCCCATAGTTTCAACATTTAAATAATTTGTGAAAAAAACCTTAGCCAATTCCACTAAATTAATTTGCCAATGTAAAACTATCAGAAATATCCCAATCAATAAAGCCCCAGAAATGACTAATAAGCTGCGCCGGTGCTTTTTTAACTTTTTGAACCAATTAAGAACTGGCTGATGGAGACTTGGTAGCGCTAAAAGCAGCGGTAAAGCAAAAAGATAATTATTTTTTAAAAAGAACAATAAAATCAGCGAAGTTGTTAAGCCAAGCCACTCTCTCTTGGTATACTCTGCAAACTTTTGTTTTTGTTGTAAGTTGAAGATCATCATAATAAAAAATGACACTACAACATAACAAAAAACATCATAGCTGGGACTAGCCAATTTTTGAATAAAAGGAACTGTAAAAAGCATGATCAAAGACCATTGGCCTACCTTGCTGGCTTTGATGATAAAATAAAAACTAATTAAAAAGAACAGTAGATTTGTCAGCCGAGAAAAGACCAAGATCCAACCAATACTTGGATAGATAAAACGGCCGATTAACGCGCCTAGCGCAGCCGGCAGATGGGCAATATCAATTCGACTAATTAAATTACTGTCCGTTAAAATATTCAACGCTACACCATCAGCACTGATTGCCGTGATTTTTTGACTAAATAGCTGACCCAAATCGATATTTTTCGGTAGCGAGGTCGCCACCATTTCAATTTCCCTAAGAGCTTCTTCTGACATCGCTTCAGGATGATTGGCACTAAACATATTGTAGACAGCGCTAAGATGAAATCCTTCATCTCCGTTAGATAATGGAAAAGTCACAAAAATCGACAGGATACCAAAAATTAACATTATCACAAAAAAAGTTATCGCCGGTTTTCTTTGATTTACTCCCACACTCACACCATCCCTCAAAAATAAGAAAAGACTACAACATAAAAGCTTTTATAGATTAGCTATCCGAACCAGCTTGCTTTTACTATAACCAAGTATAATGATGAGAAAGCTTATATGTTTCGGCTCTCCATAACATTATAGGCCCACATTAACTAATATAGACAGCGTTTGTTGCTTAAGTTTCGGAAAATCAAATCTATTTTGACTTATGCCACAGTCTCTTTGATTGACGTCCCCTGCCGGAATCGAACCAGCAACTAATCCTTAGGAGGGACTTGTTATATCCATTTAACTAAGGGGACAAATACTTTACTATTTTATCTTTGCAAAATGTTTATGTCAAACGCTTTTAAGGTTATAATGATATAGTAATTAAAATTTTGGAGGTTTTAAAATGGTAAAAAGATTAATTAGCGCATTTTCTAGCGAAATCGCTAACATGACAGCAGCTGAGTTGAAACAATCAATTAAAGCTAGTGAAGGCCGGACAATTGCGGTGGAAAATGTGGTCCTGGCTTCACCAGCAGCCGGCGATATTACTAATGCAGAAGTGGTTAGCGCTTATGGAGCCGATTTAATTTTGCTAAACGCCTTTGATTGTTTCCGTCCGATTGTTTTTGGAATGCCTGGCACTACTGTAGAAGGTTCTTTTGCACAATTGATGAATCCAGAAGCGGAAGTTGAAAATCCGATTCCTACTTTGAAAAAATTAACGGGCCGACCAATTGGGATAAATTTAGAACCAATTGCTTTTTCTGATGACATGCTAAGCGAACGAATTTCAATTAGCTCTGGTCGAACTAGCTCACCAGAAACAATCCAAAAAGCGGAGGAAATGGGCGTTGATTTCATTTGTTTTACTGGAAATCCTGGAACTGGTGTGACCAATGCAGCGATTGCGGATGCTGTTAAAGTTGCTAAACAACATTTCAGTGGCTTAATTATTGCTGGTAAAATGCATTCAGCTGGCTCAAGTGAACCTGTTGTGACACCCGAAGCTGTTGAAGCTTACGCAAAAGCTGGCGCAGATATTTTATTACTGCCGGCTGTCGGAACAATTCAAGGTTTCACGGAAAAACATTTAATTGAAGCTGTTGAAATTGCGAAAAGCTACGACTTGTTAACGATGACAGCAATCGGAACTAGTCAAGAAAGTGCACGTCCGGAAACCATTCGTCAGATGGCGATTGTCAATAAAACTTGTGGCGTCGATATCCAACACATCGGGGATGCCGGTTTTGGCGGAATGACTTTACCAGAAAATATTTATGAAATGTCGATTGCTATCCGCGGATTGCGCCATACAATTAATCGCATCGGCCGTTCAGTAAATCGTTAAAATTCTTTAAGAATAGGCAAAAAACTTTTAATCTGACTCTTCAGTTGCTATCATAATTGCAAGGACCAAAAAATTTTGAACAGTCTTGCTCCTTCATCACGAGTGAGGTAACTGAAATTAGGAGTGATCGAAGATGAAAAAAACGTCAGAAGAAATCTACGCTAAACGTTTCCATCAGTCAAAAGTCAGTCGCGAGTTAGTTATCAAGGCCGCTCTCAAAAATTTCCACGAAGATCCTGAAAATCAACGTCCCAAAACCAAAATTCGTTATAAATTAACCAAATCTGCTCGGCTTTTTGAGTAATTTGCTTTCTTTTAAAACTAAATAATTCCAAACAAAAAACGTCGATTTGCCTCAACAACAGTCGACGTTTTTGATTTTCTCAGAAATTTATAAACAAAAGAAAAAATAGAATATCCCCAGTGATTTTCCTATTTTGTAATAGCTCTTTTAGATTTTATTTTTACATCTAGTAAATGCTAATTTTTTTTAAAGCATAAAAACTAATCCCTACTATAAGAGAACGCTGCTTAAAAATAATCCTCCAAAATTGGTTTTTTCGGCAAAATCCGTTGACCTAAATCCGCTAATAAATCTTCGGGAGCTTGAATTTTCTCGAAAAATTTTAGCTCCTCACCAGAACGAAAACCTAGCATCAATTGCGTCAGACCTTGAATATCACAGGTCAAAGTGCTGAGTTCAGCCTGCAGATTGTCAGAAACAATCTGGCAGTCCCCATTAGCAGAAATTGTGATTTGATATTTCCCGGTATTCCAAGGGGCGTAGCGATCTTCAGTCAGCTCCAAAATAAAATTCAAGTTCGTTGCTGCCGCTAAAAAAGGATATTCCTCTAAGAAATTAGCTGCATTGACGATTCGGCCCATCATTTCTGGTCGAACAGAAATCTCCAACGCTGGCTTAGCAAAGAGATAATTCAAATTACTCGCGCTTCTGCCAGTTTCATAATGAAATTTTCCAAAGGAATCGCTATGGCTGCCGCAATAATTCGCCAAGCTCCAAAAAGCCGCTGCCGTCAAATATTCCCATTCAATAATCGTGAACTGACCTTCATCAAAACGATAAGCCAGATAGCCTTTAGCTAGGCCCTCTTCATTAAAATAGACCGCATATTGACTATGATGGTGCATCTCAAATTTATATTGATACCACCAGTCTGCTCTTTTTACTGGGCCCACTTGATTTGCCATAACTGCTTCATAAACATTTTTGATATCAGCCTGAGCCTCTCGAAAACTTAGTCGCTTCACTGTGCCCAATTGATTATTTGCTTTCGGCCAATCTGAACCGGCAATATCGTAAATTGTTTTTTCAAACAAATACTCATAACCATACCGACGATAAAATGGATAGGAAAATGGCGCTAAATAAGTTAAAGCCACTCCCGCTTGATTCAAGTCATTTAGCATTTTTTCCATCAACTTGTTAATGCCCCCCTGACCACGATATTCAGGATAAGAGGACACCGTACCGATACCGGCCATTTTGAACAATTTAGGGCCAATCCAAACATCAAAAGGCGTCGCTTGCAATTGACTGGCCAAAACATTATCGACCAAATGCCCATAATTCCACGAATGCTCAACCAGGCAATCAAAACGCTGCCGAACTTCCGGTGTATCTGTTGAACGAAACGCATATTTCCCCAACTCAAACATTTCCCGGTTACGATTTTCAATCAAACCTGTAGTCTCCATAAGTCACCTCATAAAAATTTTTCTGCTACTTCAGTAATTAAATTCCCTTTTATTCTAACATAAAGCACAATAAGAAGATTCCATACCACAAAAAAGAGCCTATAACGATAGCTTCTAAACAGATATTTTCGAATAAATAGCTAGCGCTGCTTACTTCTGGGGTCAAGTAAGCGCTCATGCTTGCCTCCCTATTGCCTTTTAGCAAGTAGGGCTCGATAAATTTAATCTGTATTTACTAATGTTATAGTCTCTTTAATTGATAAGTATTAATATGACTGCTCAATCATAGTGAGCATCTCTTTGAAACGGCGCTTTTTGAAAAAGCCCAGAATTAGTCCAGTTGCCATATCATTTAGCTGTTGAATCAGCCCGAAGGATTTCATTGATTCAGTAAATGTGACTTCACAGTTTTCTTGATCAATCGGGTTAATTTCATAGCGAACTACAAACTCATTACGGGTAGTTGTCGTTTTAAATTGATAGATGTGATTTTCTTCCAATTCTTCAATTTTTATTTTCGCCCGTTTGCTAGCGGAAAAATCTTTTACATATTCAAAGCCATTTAATTGCTTGGCATTCATCGTTTTCCCTGTAGCACTGTGCACATCGTAGACAACTGAATCAACAATTTTTTCATAGAAGAAGCTGGCAGGAATCTTTAGCTTTCTTTTGACTTCCATTGATTATCCTTCTCTCTTTTTAAGTCGTTTTTTCGTCCTTTCATAAACACGCAGACCCCGGCAATTATCAAAATAAGTGCAAAAGCTAATAATCCTAAATTATAAACTAAATTGGCGGGATTGATTGAATACAAGAAGAGTAACAGACCGATACTGCAAAGAAATAACCCGTTTTTGATCATTTGTGTCCACCTCTTTTTATTCTGGTAAGATTTGGAAATACAGCACTGAACCCCATGGCTGCGCTTTGATTAACGCTTTGGCCTTTGCAACAGCTTCATTGACATCACCAGTTACATTGAAATACAGTTTAATACCTTTTTTTTCTTTGAAGCTATACGTAATACCATCTTCATCGACATTTGCCAATAGTTCTTTAATTTGTTCTTGTTGCATCGCACTTGCAATACTAATCATTTCAATCTTCCTTTCAATAAAAGTCAGCCACTTCCACTTTTTAAGAAGTGGCTGATTTAATAATTAATTTTTAGTCTTCAATCCCTGGTTCCAATTTATTAGCAGCAATTACAAATGGTACATAGATTGCAAATGTTACTAACATACAAATCAATGATACCACAACTGCACGCCAATCGGCACCTGTTGCTAGGAATGCACTGATTAGTGGCGGTGTTACCCACGTAATTTGTTGAGAGACTGGATTAACTAAACCAGAAACAGTTGCAGCGTAACCAATTGAAACAGATACTAGTGGAGCCAATAAGTATGGAATAAACATAATCGCATTCAATACGATTGGTAGACCAAACATAACTGGTTCATTAATGTTAAAGATACCAGGTCCTAATGATAGATTGGCTACAGCACGGTAATCTGAACGTTTGGAGAAGATTAAGATGGCAATGATTAACATAATTGTACCACCGGCACCACCGAACCAAGCAAATTGGTCAAATGAACCACGTACCCATAGGTAACCATTATCTAATACGTTTTGTAGACCGCCTTCTTGGAATAAGTTGACATTATCCAATTGTTTAACTGAGAAGACACCTTCTAAAATCGGTGCTAATACGTTGGTACCATGGATACCAAAGAACCAGAATAGTTGTACAAACAATGTCATTACTAACACTGCACCATAACCTTCAGAGAAATTCAACAATGGTTTAGCAATGGTTTCTTGCAACCAAGTAATAAAGTTCATATCTGGCACAACTTTAGCAAATAACCAGTAGAAAATAGCAACTACATATAAAGCAACAGTTGCAGGAATAATCGCTGCAAAGGCTTTTGATACTGCTGGTGGTACTTGTTCAGGCATTTTGATAGTGATATTAGCTAACATTAATTTTGCAAAAATAACTGTCGCTACGAACCCAATAATCATAGCAGTAAAGTAGAAGTTTGAGTCCATATTTCTTAATGGAATCCAACCCCAACCGCTAACAGCCAGACCGTCAGCAGTTGCTGACCAACCAGTATCAGCTGTTCCAGCATTTACTAAGTCAGCAAACGCAGATGGCACCTCGATTTCTAAAGCGCCAGAGAAAGAGTAAATTACACCAGCGATTGAAGCAGCTAAGGAAACAATCCCCCCTGCTAAATCATTGACGCCGTATGCCTTGGCTAAGTTATATCCCCAAGAAAAGGCGAAAATTACCCCAGCTATTGCTAATGTACCATTCCAGACATAACCATTGATAGCGATAATTTCTTTAATTACCGGTATCGTATTTCCGTCATATCCTGGGAAAAATTGCGGTGGTAAGTCACGAATAATTGCGTTAATCATTACAGCTACTGACCCTGCCATTGTTGCTGGCATTGTACCAATAAAAGCATCCCGTAATGCTACCAGATGTTTTTGCGCACCAATTTTCGCAGCCACTGGTAAGATGTATTTCTCCAACCATGAAGTTAATGCATCCATTTTTTTATTCCTCCTATTTAATTAAATTTATAAAAAGTAAAGTCTCTCCCCAAAAATGAGATTTTACTTAATACCAAAAACACTTATTTGTCGAGACGACGATATAAATCAATAATTTCTTTTGCTAAGTCGGTAAAAGCGATGGCTGTCATCAAGTGATCTTGTGAATGAACAGTCAACAAGGTGACTTGCATGTGATTGCCCTGTGCTTCTTGGGTTAGCATATTTGTTTGTGAATGATGGGCCTGTACTAAGGAAGCTTCCGCATCGACGATTTTTTGGTCTGCTAATTCAAAGTCGCCGGTTTTGGCTGCTTGAATGGCTTCCATTGCATCGCTTTTGGCATTACCGCCGTACATAATTAAACCCATGATTGCTTCTAAATTTTGTTGATCTTCCACTTGAAAAATTCCTCCAACTATTTACTTGGCCATCAAAGTTTCAGCTTGATCTAAAACTTTTTCGCCATTCATCATGCCGTAATCTGCCATGTTAATGACATCCAATGGAATGCCTTTAGGCGCAAGTTTTTGCTCAAATTGAGCTTTCATGAAGCGGACTTGCGGTCCCAAAAGTAGTACATCAACATTTTTGTTCTCAAGATTGTTGTCGGCTTCTGATGCGGAAACTGCAAAAATTTCTGCATCGACCCCACGAGATTCTGCTGCTTGCTGCATTTTTGTGACTAACAAACTGGTACTCATCCCCGCTGAACAAACTAACATAATCGTTTTCTTTGCCATTCGATTCACTCCCTCTAATTTATTTCTTACACTCTTATATAAAGCAAGAAGCGTGCCAAAAAAAACAAAAGGAGAATGCTTGAATAACAAACATTCTCCTTTTGTTTTTGTGTGTGCACACTAACAAATTACTGCACACTGTAGATTTTATGTGCGTTGTCGTGGGGATTAATTTGATTATTGCGGATCATTTGGACAATAAACGCCACTTCATCATCTGGAATAATCACAGAATGACTCTTTTCAACTGGCAATAAACTAGTTTTTAGTAGGTCCATTTCCAAGCGATTCTCTTTAATAAATTTAGACAAATCTTTAAATTTGCGGGGTTTCTGGCCTTTTTTCAAACTATTAATCATAAATGCAATATGAATAATAATGCCCGCTGTGACTTCCGGCTCTAATAATGCGTGCAGCTCGGATTCGACATGCTGCAAATTCAGTTGTAGAGTTCTGACTAAAGCCGGCAGCATTTCAACTTGATCCAATTCCTTACTCAAGGTCTGGACAATTTTATCTGTTGGAATTTCATCACTGACCATTCGTTTTAAGACCGCTAATTTATCATCATTAAAAATGTCATAAGCAGAGAAGAAGGGAATATTTTGATAATCGACATCCACTGTCCCAGCAATTGCCTTAATTTCGTATTTATCCAGCAAACCGTCAATGTGTTTACGAAACATCCGCTTTTCAATAAACTGCATCTGGATCAATTCGACTTGATTGGTATCAATGACCGGCTCGATACGCTGATAAAGTCGGGCGGCGACCCCTTCACCGGTAAAGCAAGTAACAATAACAGCTTTTTTCTTCGGCTCCATTTCTTCTTCAAGAAATTGTTCTCGGACCATCATTTCAAAGGAAACTTGAATATTTTGATACATGTCTTCTAAGCTGCGTCCGGAAATCGCCATTCGCAAGGCTTCTAGGACAATCATTGTGCTAGTCATTGAAATCGCCTTAGTGGGAATACCAGTTTCTTCAAAGATTAGGCTACCAAAGGAATTCAATGAACCCATATCCGTTAATAGCAAAATGCCATTGGAAAAATGTTCCAGATTGTTTTTAATGTATTTGCTCAGCTGATTGTACATATTTTGAACTTCCATCGTCAGCGGCATATTAAAGGCTTTGCCGGTGGTGGTGCCCAGTAAATCCTGCGCTGTCTCCAGCATACTGCTAGCTGTAGTGCTGCCGTGCATTAATAAAATCACGGCGACTGGATTTTCTTTGAAGGGTTGTTTTTCATCCACATCAATGGCTAAAAACATACTCAAGAAACCAATTTCATCAAAAGGAATCTCGATATCCTCGCTATCTTCAATTAAATTGGATAAATCAATTGCCACCTTGAATTCATTGTTGTAGTCTTTACGAATATTATTTAAATCGGGATGGACAATCATATGACCATCTTTAATCCGCTCTAAGGTGCTTTGCAGGTGTAAGGCCAAAGCAAAACGTGTTTGTTCATTATAATGGCGATTCAAACGTTCTTCGGCAATGTCATAGAGCTGATTAGTCAAGGCCCAAATATTATCAGGAATTAATTCTTTATGGATGCTGGCCTTAGCCAACTCTTCTACATAAGTTTCAAAATAAGCATCGACATCTTTAGCAATCAACGCCTCTAAGTCAACCGTCTCAATACCATCTTCCGTTAATGATGAATACTTTTCTTCAATATCATTATAGACCTGCATGTTTCGCTCAGGGTCTTGAGACCAGACCACTTCCGCAGTCCCTGGTTCAAAGGTTAGATATTGGCTCTTATTTCCAAAGAAACGCTCGACACTTTCGGGAATCTCTTTAATTTTTAACAGGCCTTTTTGAACCTGCAGTGATAAATCTTTTTGGCGAATCGTTAAATCCCGCTCACCGTGTGTTCGATAATGTAAAAAAGATTTGGCGCAGACTAATTTCAAATCTCGTTTAACCTGACCAATATTACCTTCAGCATCATAGAGCATAAAGGCCAAGACGGCATCCTTTTCAACAACAATCCGCTGATTCAGCCGAAAAGCCTCCTGTTTAATAAAGCGAGTGATAATGCTGTAACGCTCATCGATGGAACGACTCGCTAAATTTGGGAGGGTGATGGCCATTGGAATCCGGCGATTAAAGGTTGTCAAAAAACTGTCGGATGATTCAGTGGTCGCTCCAATAATTTGCACAGAAGCCTCGTATGTTTGACTGCTTTCCCCTAGAGGACGGTAAATACCTTTATCAATGAAGGTAAACAGCATTTCTTGTCCTTCTGGTGGCAGCCGATGAATCTCATCTAAAAATAAAATCCCACCATCTGCTGCTGCCATTAACCCGGGGCTGTCCTCACCAGCTCCGGTATAAGCTCCTTTACGAATACCAAAGATATGGCCAAAAAGCAGCTGCGGATTCTGGGCATAGTCAGCACAGTTAAAGGAGATAAAAGGCGCATCTGCTGGCAAAGTTCCTGATTCTACGGCGAATGAATACATACACTCCGCAAACATCGACTTGCCGGTACCAGTTTCTCCAAAAATAATCGTATGTAACCCCCGCGGTGGATATAAAATCGCCGCTTTGGCCTGTTGGATGGAAACTTTTAATGAATCATTTTCTCCAACTAAATTGGTAAACGTCATCTCAGCAGAATTATCGACATGGACCTGAGTCTCTGAAGTTAAACTGCTATAGACAACTGGCCGGCCAGAGGATTTTGTAATTTTATGTTCTTTATAAAGATCGCTTAAATAACGACTGGCACTGCTACGGTCAATCTGCAGCAGGTCGGCTAAAGCAGTGGCTGTCAAGCCGGTTGGTTTATCCTGTAAGACCTTTAGAATATCATCTTTTCGTGACTTCATCGAATCCCCCCTATCAGAAAACGATCCCCTTTTATCATAACACAAAGTTATTTTGAATTGTCCTTCCTATTGAGAAATGTAATAAAAAACAACGGTTACTTAAGTTTACGCACTTTTTTTCGTCCTTTATTTTTTTCTTTTTGATTATATTTTGTATTTTTTTCACTTCTTTGCTTATTTTCTGCAGAAGCTTCCTGATGCAGGGCAGCTCCATAAAGAAAAATCTCGTGACCGTCGACGCCAACACTTTTTAATAAGCGCTGATAATCTCTGAAATTACCGTCATGGACAAAGGTAATTACCTGACCTTTTTTCCCCATGCGACCAGTTCGGCCAGCCCGATGTAAATAGCTTTCTTCACTAGTCGGAATATCATAGTTAATGACTAGTGGCAGATTTTCGATATCTAAGCCCCTAGCGGCTAAATCCGTTGTGAGTAACAAAATCAGCTGCTGCTTTTTAAAGTTTTCAATGGCGGCTTTTCTCAGTAATTTATTTTGATCGGAGGCTAAAGACGCCACCGGCAGCTGCCGATAAAGGAGTTTTTCTTCGGCATCGCCTAAATCGCTAAGCTCGTTGAAAAAAACCAAGCTCTGCATCTCAGGGACGTTCGCCAGTCGTCTTAATTCTTCGCCTCTTTTTCTGGGAGTGACTTTTAAATAGTAATGTTCCAGCCCACTAGTTGATTGATCATTTTGGCTGACATCAACAATTTGAATAGCTGGTCGCAATTCTTTGACCTCAGCGATTACCTTTTGACCAGTAGCCGAAAAGAAGGCAAATTGGCTTTGCTGGTTGACGATTTTGATAATCTGTTGGGGTAGCGCTTCGCCTAAAAGCTGATCTGCTTCATCAAAAATCAAAGTTTGAATTTGATGGGCTTTTAATTTTTTTTGTTTGATTAATTCTAACACCCGTCCCGGTGTTCCCACCAAGACTTCGGGCCGCTCTTTAAGCTTTTCAATTTGCCGTTTGACATTGGCACCACCAATTACCGCTTGGGTCTTTAACCCAAGGGCTTCTCCCCACTCTTTAGCTACCTCAAAAACCTGTACGCTTAACTCTTGCGAAGAAGTTAAAATCAATAGCTGCATCCCTTGCCCAGCTGTTACTCTTTGCAGTGTTGGCAATAAATAGGCCAAAGTTTTACCTGAGCCTGTCGGGGAAATGCCTAAAAGGTTTTCGCCGTCTTTTAACGGTTGGTAGGCCTGGCTTTGGATGATGGATGGTTCGCTAAAGCCCTTTTGTTGCCAGAGGGCTTGCCATTTTTCTGGTAATTCTGTAATAAAACTCATTTATTTTCCTCGTTCTTACTTTTATAGTCACATCACTTTAGTCCGATAAAATTTTAAACTATTATTTATCCGCATCAAAGGTGATATCGGCTTGCTTTCTTAAAGCATAGATGACTTCGTTGACATTGCGGGCTAATTCAACCCATTCTTGATAGGCTTCACCTAAATCAGGGGCGCTAGGATTTTAGATGACTTTTGCAAAATCAGTCGCCTGATCAAACATCGGCATTTTTTCTCCTTGATCAAATAGGACTGTCGTTTTTTTAGTATTACGATGATAAAACTCCGCTTTTTCAAAGGCGCTAACACCACTTAAAATCAAAGTGCCATCTTCAAAATAAATTTCAGAAGGCAAAAAGGAATCACCAATTTTACCAGTCTGCAATGCGACATCAAAATCTTCATAGCGTAAGACGCCTAAGCCCAAACCATCGACACCCGTCGAAATTTTTTGGGCAAAATAATACTGACTGCGGGGCATCCCAAACCAGCCTAAAGCGGCATAGACTAAGTACACCCCTAAATCCATGATGGCGCCGCCGGAAAAATGCGGCGAAAAGATATTCGGCTCTTCTCCGTCTAAAACAGCGTCATAGCGGGAAGAATATTTCATATAAGTGAAGCTAGCACCAATCACCTGTTTGTCACAAAGGTAATCGACAATTTTTTTAAAGCCAGACTCATGGATATTGCGGGCCGCCTCAAAGAAAAAGACCCGTTTTTGATTGGCCAGCTGAATTATTTCCGCCATCTCATCCGGCGTTGAAAAAGCCGGTTTTTCGACAATCACATTTTTGCCAGCAAGAATAGCTGCCCGTGCCTGTTCAAAATGCAGGCTATTTGGTGAAGCAATATAGACTGTGTCCAAGTGTTCAAGTTCAAAAAAAGTTTCTAGATCCGTTGCAATCTCGACATCGCTAAAATCCTCCACAAATTTTTGAGCGGTCTCTAACTTGCGGGAATATACAGCCGTCAATTCGTATTCTCCCGTGGCTAGCGCTGCATTGATAAAGACGCGGGTAATCCAATTGGTACCAATAACACCTAAGTTAATCATCTGAACTTCCTCTTTTCTTTTTAATTAGGATCGATAAATGAAACATCTAAATCAAAAGGAATGGCTTCCTTTAAAGTCACTTGATTGGGGCTTACCTGACAATTGTAAGCCAAAACCTGAACTCCCGTCTCAATTGCTTCGGCGAAGGCATCCCGTAAGGCCGGCTGCATGGCGGTATGAATCGTTGCCACTTTAACCGGCTGAAATTCAACGACAAAAATGACATAGCTAAGATACCCCTCAGCTAAAACAGCCGTCAATTCAGAAACATGTTTCAAGCCTCGTAAGGTCGGAGCATCTGGAAAGGCCGCTACACCAAAATTTTCCAGCGTCACGCCTTTGACTTCAATAAAAAATTTTTCGCCAGCTGCCGTTTCGCCATAAAAATCAAATTTTGAATGCAGATGCTTGACTTCAGGTTTAATCAGATTAATCTTGCCTGTCAGCTGTGGCAAATGAATCTGACCATTTTTTAAACCTTCCGCCACTAATTTATTAGGTAGCTGACTGTCAATATTAATCCAAAAATCAGCCTTTTTCACCGCAATCAAATCATATTTGGTTTTGCGGGTAGGACTGTCTTGATAACTAATGGCGACAAGTGCGTCGGCAATTAATAACTCCGTGCCCCGTCCGGTATTTTTCACATGCACAATCACTAGCTCATCTTCCAATAAACACTCGGCAATAAAGCGATTGACCCTGCGGACAAATCGAGCTAAATAAATATTTTGATACTCCATTTTTTCACCTGCTTCTTTAGCATCTTACCATAATTTATGGGCTTTCACTATCGTTTTCAATGGAAGCATAATGCTGCTAAGTAACAGAAACCTTACAATTTTTTTACAGAAAAGAATTCCGCTATCATCTGTGACAGAATCGTGGTACTCTATTTTTGAAAAGGTTAAAAAGGTGGATAACAATGAGAAAAAAATGGCCTCTGGTATTAGGTGCGTCTCTTCTGACCGGCTTGGTTGGTTTGGCAACTTTTCCCAAAAAAGCCCCCAAGACAAAAGATGATGTCTTAAACAGCTATGTTGGTAACTGGCAGTTTAGTGATCATCGCAAACAGCCCCACAGTTTAAAAATTGAATCGACATTTTCCATCACAATTGATGATAAACTTTTAAAAGCGGTCTTAATTGAATTGACCAAAGAAAAATTAGTCTTACGGGATGAGTATGGTTACCACATCGTTGTTCAGCTTTTGGGTGACGGTCAGGCAACTTTGTATGATGAGGCAGAAGATAGAGTAATTGAGTTGCAACTAGAGAGTTTAGGACAATAAACAAATGAACTGTAACAGCATTTCCAACATTGTGGAACGCTGCTACAGTTCATTTTTTTTATAAAATAGTTGATTTACTATTTCATAAAGTAATTGGATTTTATTTAACAATAGCTATTAGCTCAGTGATATTTTCTAGTACAAAGTCCGCACCCGCCGCTACATATTTTTCACGGGTAGCGCTAGCGACAGCCAGCTGTTGTTCTTTGGTCAAGCTATTGTATTCAGACACAGATAAACCGCTGAGGGAGCTACCTTCTATAATGCCGACCGTTTGGACACCGGCATTGATTCCTTCTTGAATATCAGCAATTGTATCGCCGACTTTTAAAATATCTGCTACTGATTTCAGCTGCATCTTCTCCATGTTTTCAAAAATCATATAGGGATAAGGTCGGCCAAAATCGTTGACCTCATCAGGGTTCACCAATACATCCGGCGCGAAACCTAATTTTTTAGCTGCTGGAGCAACAACTTCCATCATCTCCCGAGTGTAACCGGTCGTGCTGCCGATTTGTACTCCCAGTTCCCGCAATTCCTGAACAACCTCGATTACACCAGCCTTCGGTACAGCATAGTTTGCTAAATCGCGAAATAGCCGCTCTGAAAAAATCTGATAAATTTTTTCCACAGCCATTTCCTCTGACAACTCGCTGTGATTTTGCTGCCAACTTCTGGCTACTTGTGGTAATTGTAACAGATAGCGGATATGGTCTTTTTTCAATAAGCCCATTGGTTCTCTAATTTCCGCATCCGTTAACTGAATATCAAACGCTTGAAAGGCTTCCCTGAAAGCCGCTACTGGTGCCATACAACCATCGTCGACCGTTGTTCCCGCCCAATCAAAAATAATCCCTTTATACTTCAAGCCGGTTTTCCTCCATAAAATTTTTGATTAGCTCGATTACGGCTAAAATATCTTCTGAGTAAATTTCACCGATATTGCCAATCCGAAAACAGTCTGTCTGACTAATTTTCCCCGGATAAATAGCATACCCGCCGGCTTTTAAATACTGGTAAAAATTTTCAAAATCAAAAGCTGGATTCTCAGGATATAAAAAAGAAGTGATAAAAGGACCTTGGTGATCATCAATATACGTTTGAAATCCAATTTCCCGCATTTTCTCAATCAGCAACCGATTATTCGCTGCATAGCGCTGATAACGAGCGGGTATCCCGCCTTCTTCTGCTAACTCTAGCAAGGCTTGCTGAAAAGCTAAAACCGTGTGGGTCGGCGAGGTAAAGCGCCACTTGCCAGAATCCTTCATTCCTTGATACTGGTCAAACAAATCTAAAGAAACCGTTCGAGCTAAACCTTCGCTAGCTAAGAGAGCCTCCTTTTGGCAGATGACAAAGGAAAAACCAGGCACTCCTTGAATACATTTATTGGCACTGGAGACTAAAAAATCGATGGCCAAGCCGCTGACATCAATCGGAATTCCACCAAAGCTCGACATGGCATCGACAATCAACAGCAAATTATTTTCGGTAGCAAACTCAGAGGCAATTGCTAAATCATTTAAAATTCCCGACGTGGTTTCGCTGTGGACAACTGCAATCCCACTGATATCCGGTTCTGCTGCGAATATTTCTGCAAAGCCCTCTCTAGAAAAGGTCTCTGCTTCAGACACTTGATACACCACATGGGGAATTTGATAGCGTTCCACCATTTGGACCATCCGCTGTCCATAGGCTCCATTGACACAAACTAATATTTTATCCGTTGGTTTTAAAACCGAGCTTAAAACAGCTTCGACACCAAAGGAACCGCTGCCCTGCAGCAAGACAGTCGTGTACTCTCTAGCTGAGACTCCTGCCAAGTCTAAAAGCTGGCGGCGCACCCATTGGGTAATCATTTTGTAATCTTCATCCCACGTGCAATGGTCCACCATCATAGCTTCTTTGACGGTCGTTGTGGTAGTTAATGGTCCGGGAGTTAATAATTTATAATTCATTTCTTTTCCTTCTTTATTTTATTTCGCTTCTTGAAATAAACGCAGCGTATCAGGAAATTCCTGCACATTTTCAATGGCGCATTTTCCAAAAAAATCTGGTCCGTATGCCCCATGAAAATCAGAACCACCGTAAGTTGCCAGCTGTAGGGTATCTGCTAAAAGCTGGACCCGTTCATGGTCGGCAGCAGTGTGATCAGGATGGTATTTTTCAATTCCATCCAATCCACAGCTAGCCAATTCAGGAATCAAGTCGTAACTATCAAGTTGACCGGGATGGGCTACAACCACTTTGCCGCCACCTTGTCTAATTGCTTCTGCCGCCTCAAACACATTGATGTATTCAATATCCCTTTGAGCGATGCCGTGGTTTTTAAATAGTTTTTGATAAAGTGGACCGTATATTTCCGCTTCGTAACCGGCATCAATCAAAGCCGCCATCACATGCTGCTTATAAACGGCTGTCGAATCTTGAGCCTTTTTTAAAACGGCCTCCTGACTAATCCGATACCCGGCTTTTTGGATTATTTTTAATTGCTGTAGCGTATTTTCAGAGCGGGCTTCTAACAAGGGCTGGCACAAAGCTTCGACATACTCCCGCCGCTGAAGGTTATAGCCTAAAAGATGAACTTTCCGCTGCCGTTGAAAATCATAGGCACTGATTTCAATTCCTGCGATGTAATTTACCGGGCTGCCTTCAAAAACGGCTTGTAATTTCTCAACTCCGGCAAACGTATCATGATCAACGACCGCTAAATCGCTGATTTTAAAATTTATAGCCCTTCTTAAGAGGGCCTCTGGTGAATAAGTCCCATCAGAAAAATGACTGTGGACATGCAAATCTGCCTTCATAACAAATTCTCCTTAGCTTGGTTGCCAATTAAACAAAACGTCCTTCTTGAATATTAAATTCCTGATCACACAATCCCTCCATGAATTCTAAATCATGAAAAATACCAATCATAGTAGTGCCGCTATTTTTCAATTCTTCAATTAAGTCACGAACCTTCTCTTTAGAATGTTGGTCTAAAGAAGCTGTCGGTTCGTCTAATAACAAAAGCTCTGGCCGTTTGACCATTGCCTTTGCAATATTTAAGCGCAGCTTTTCGCCGCCGGAGAAGGTTTTTGGATACAGCTCCCACAATTCTTCTTTGATTTCAAAATGGTTCAAGATGGCCTTGGTTTCTTCTCTGGCAGCCTCAGGTGAAGCTGCCGTCTCCAAGGCCGAGCGATAGACTAAATCAAAGGCTGTGACCCGCGGTAAACTCTGTAAAAATTGCGATACATAGCCGATTTCATATTCTCGAATTAAGGTCATTCGCCGTTCATCCAAGGTTGCTAGATCAACTTCCCCGAATAAGCGAGACTGGTAAAAAATATGGCCGCTTTGAGGTAGATTGGTGCGATAAAGACAGCGGAGAATGGTCGTCTTGCCACTGCCGCTTTTGCCGGTTATGCCAACAAAAGCTCCTTTTGCAACCGAAAAACTGACATGTTGACAGCCAATCACTTGCTTGGCCATTTCATGCAGTGTGAAGGTTTTAGAAATATTTTCAATTTGAAGCAACGGTTGGTTGTCTTCTTGCACATCGCGTGGCTTTGACAGTACCTCAGATACGATAAGTGGTTTCATTAATTAAAACTCCCTTCGCAAAGGTATGAGTGACCACCGGTATGTGATTGCCGGCGGTATTAACCACAATCACATCCGCCATTTTATTTTCTTCTAAACTGCCGGTTTCCTCAGCGATTGCCACCGCTTGTGCTGGATTTAAGGTGACTAGGCGAACGGCTTGCGGCAGCGTCAAGATATCCTGTTGCCATAATTTGAAAATACTGTGGAGCAGTGCGGCTGGAAAATAATCGCTGCATAAAATGTCAATACTGTCTGCTTTCACTGCCTCTAAAACTGAAAGATTGCCGGCATGGGATTTACCCAACAAAATATTCGGTGCCCCACCAACCGTCGCTAAGCCCCTCGCTTTGGCTGCTAGAGCCACTTCTTGCGTGATGGGAAATTCAGAAATTGAACTGCCTAAAGCTGTCACGATTTCTAACTTTTCTAAAGAATCATCATCATGAGAAGCCAGAGGTACGCCATATTCTTGAGCTAATTCAGCGAGCTCTGCTAAATCTTCATAGGCGATTTTTTCAATTGTCCCCACCTGCTGAATAATTTCCTCCACCCGCTGATAGTCACCATCATGATAGCCCGCCAAAATCAAACGGTAAGTTTCTAAATCACGATACTGTCCCTGCCCTGGTGTGTGATCCATCAAGGAGAGCAATTGAATTTTGCCTTCCTTTAATAATTTTTTGACTAATGGCAGTTGCTCAAAATTATTTATCTCAAATCGGAGATGCATACGGTGATGAATTAGACGGGATTTTTGATTGCTTTCATCAATCAAGTTTAACAATTTAATCACATTTTCACTGGAACGAATCGGTTTTTCCCGAAACACCTGAACAGAGTTTTCAAATAGACTGAGGGAATGGTACATAGTGGTAATCCCATGGGTCAATAATTCCCGCTCTGCTTCATACAGCGCCAGTTCAAAGTCCATTAAAGAAGTCGGCCGAGGAGCTGCGATTCCTTCAATATAATCGGAATGAATATCGATAAAGCCCGGCAAAACAAAACCACCTTTTGCGTCGATGACTGTCACATTTGGCGGCACACTTCCAATGAATTGATTCGGAATGATTTTAGTAATTGTTTCATCTTCAATCACTAAAGAATGATGAGTTAAAACCTCATCTGGGGTGACAATTTCACCATTGGTAATAATATACATGGGCAGATTCCCTTCTAAATTAATGAATACACTAGCTGCTGTGTATAAGGATGTTGAGGATCTTCTAAGATTTGATCCGTCAGGCCTTTTTCAATGACTTGTCCGTTTAACAAAACATAGGTCCGTTGGGCTAACATCCGAATAACACCTAAATCGTGAGACACCACCAGCATGCTGACCTGATAGGTTTGCTGAATTTTTTTGATGATATCTAATACCACCGCCTGTACTGATAAATCCAAACCGGTAGTCACTTCATCTAAAAATAATATTGGCGGATTGGTGGAGAGTGCCTTAGCAATCTGAACACGTTGCTGCATGCCGCCAGAAAAAGATTTTGGGGCTTCCTTCATCCGAAATTGCGGAATGTTTACCTCTTCTAATAAATCACCACCGACAATCGTCATATCGGTAACCTGGCGATTGCCACTGGCTATCATCTTTTCTGCAACGTTGGCGATTGCCGAGATATCCATTTTCAAACCGAGATAAGGATTTTGATAAACCATGCCAAAGCATTCGTTTCGCAGCTTGCGTTTTTGCTGTGAGGAAAGCTCAAAAAGATTAGCCTCTGGTTCACCGAGTTCTGCAAACTGTAAGATGCCGGAAGTCGGTTCTTCATCAAAATACAAACACTTCATCAAAGTGGATTTGCCAGAACCAGATTCACCGACGATGCCGATAATTTCACCTTTATAGACCTCTAAAGAAATATCTTGGCACGCATAGACAGTGCCGCATACCGGACAATAATTTTTCTCAAGCTGGCGGGTGGCAGCATCGCTACACGCTGAACAGCCATCTCCATATTGCTTATTCAACTGATTGACCGCCAAGACAGGTTGAGCCACGAGTTTTTCCTTCAGAACATTAGCTAGCAAATTGATTTCTCCTCTCCATGCACAGGCTGGTGTCATTACATTGATGCAGCACTTGATTTTGTTCATCAAATAGTTCATCCATAAAGACACCGGTATTGCCGCAGAGATGACAAGTCATTTCTGAAAAATCTTCCACTTCAAAGGGATAATCCTCAAAATCAATTGAACGGACCTCAGTATAAGGCGGTACGGCAAAAATTTTCTTCTCTCGACCGGCCCCCAATAAAATCAACGCCGGATTGTTCTCCATCTGAGGATTGTCATAACGGGGAATCGGTGAAGGTGTCATCAAGTAGCGCTCATGAACCATGACGGGATGTGCCGCTCCTGTAGTCGTCACACCAAAGCGCATAATTTGATCGAATAAAAGCAACCAAGAGCCGGTGTAATCTTGATCGGCATGTAAACGTTTCGTCACATATTCACTCGGTTCATAATCCCGTAGCGGCTCGCAGACAGGTACTTGCAAAATTAAAATTTGGCCTTTTTTTAAAGGCTTTTCGGGAATCCGGTGGCGGGATTGAATCAAACTGGCAGCTTCTGTGTCATTTGTCAAAGCGATACCGGTTGTTTTTTGAACTAATTTTTTGATGTTTACCGCATTGACACTCTCATCACTGCCTTGGTCGATAACTTTTAAACTATCGTTGGGTCCGACTAAAGAGAGGGTTAATTGGAGCCCACCGGTGCCCCAGCCGCGACCAATTGGCATTTCTCTAGAGCCAAAGGGAACTTGATAACCGGGAATCGCAATCGCTTTTAAAATGCCCCGTCGGATTTCCCGTTTAGATCCCTCATCAAAAAAAGCAAAATTATAAGACTGCATCCTCCATGCCTCCTTTTTGAGTTTTGCGAATACTGTCGAGCTTGGACTGAAAAGTCACATAGTGAGGCAGCTTTAAATGAGATAAAAAGCCAGTCGCCTCAATACTATCAATATGATACAAGACAAATTCCTGATCGCCTGTCGGCACGTCAGGGTTGGCTTCTTCCAACCCGTAATCTAAAATTCCCATCGAAATTGCCTTGGTTTCATTGCGGCCATAGACTAAGCCGTAGCCGATTTCAATCTCCATCACATCGCGGCCGTCTCTTTTGACGGTTACCGGAATAAACATCTCTGCTTCTGTCACGGTGACCGCTCCTAAATAATAATCATCGGCTGCATTGCCGTCATTTTCTTCCATTGAAAAATACAAAGGAACCTGACCGACCCGCAATTCCCCAACAGTTGGGTGAGCGCTGCCGTAACCGCGAATAATGGAATAGGCCAACGCCATTAAAGCTTGGGACATACCTCTGGTTAGAGTTTGCAAACATTCAGAACGTTGGGCGGGAAAGGTTAATAATTTTTTAGTGATATCAATCGGTTCACTAGCGTCCTCAGGTAGTTCTTTTAAAATACCCAAGTTTCTTAAATAGTCGGAAACCTTCGGAAAGCTTTGGTTTTCAAAAACAGCCGCCTGCTTTAAATCAAGCTCTTGATTGAATTCAGCCACTAATTCGGCTACCTTGGCTGCCCGTTCTCCCTCACTGGAAAAATCAATCAGCCGGTGAAAATAGTCATAGCTAGCGCCCAGCATCTGACCACCGGGAATATCTTTAAAGGCCGCTGAAATACGTCGTTCAACGAACATTTCCGAGGTTGTTTCTAAAACCTTCGTATAACCAAATCGTTCTAGCGTTGAGCGATAGGCCCGCAATAAAAAGACGGCTTCTTCCACCGAGCCCTCCGCCTGCCACAAGGCTCTGGCCGCAAGCTTTGGAGCGAACAAGGAGGCTTCACTCATGACTTGGTCGACTAATAATTTTAAATTTGCTTCAATCGCTTCGATTTTTAAATGGTCACCATCGGCAATTTTTTGAAATTCCAGTAATTTTAAACTGGCTTCAATTGCTTCTTGACCGCCTTTGACAGCAACATAGGCCATCTTAGTCCACTTCCTTTACTTGCGTCGTTCGGGGAATAAAAAGTAGTCGCCCTAATTGATCTGTTAAAATTAAATCAATGCCTAAAGGATATTCTTGATTTAGATTTTCTCGGATACTAAATAAATCACTTAAAACAAGCGGCAGACCAATCAGCTTATTACCTAAAATGCCAGGCCCACTTAATTGATAGGGCACTTCTTCAAGGAATAAATCTTGGACAAAGCCTAAAACAGTTCCGGAATTTTGCGGATCGATTAAATCACCGATTTTTAAGAGGGGCAGTTGACGCCAAGGAAATTGATCCGCCTCAGAAAAATTACACAATACAAAATCAGCCTCTTCAATCGCTGTCCTTTGACAGCGAAGTTCTGCCTGAAGCCAAGCGTTAACTGTTGCTGAAAAACCGATTGTCTCAAAGCTTACTTCTTGGTCCAATAGCGTCTCGGCAATTTGAAATAAAGCTTGCGGTAAAGGGCTTGCGGCATCTTCCAGAGAAATTTCTTTGATTTCGCCTACGTAAGAAGCGGCGTCTACTAATCGTCTAAAGGTATCTTGTGTTGTAAAGACTTTACTCGTCATTCTGCTACCTCCATTGTTTCAAAGGAGACTTTTGTCTGCTGAATATGAGCCTGTTTTTTCAACAGACGTTGGAGATTTTTTTGCTGACAAGTTAAAAGGCGCTCGTCCCATAAAATCTTTTCTGTCAAGCTAAGCTGTGGATAAGCAGCATCAATTACAGCTAGATCAAAAGCCTTCTGATACTCTTCACCGCTAATCAGGCCTAGACCCATCACACCATTGATTTCAACTCGTGCTCTAGTAATTAAAGTTTCCCCAAGATAAAATAAACTTTTTTTGGCGGTTTCCCGGGCTGGATTCATCAATAAACCTAGATGGGCTGCCTCTCTAACTTCAATTGTAAACAGACGCTGTGCCGAGTCTGCCAGCTCCTGAATTAAATGTTCTTGATCTTCAATTAATATTTTTGTTCTGATTCGCCGCTCCATTAAATATTCCTTTCTACTTAGGCTGAAAGTCATCAGCCTTTGACAATAAATTTTTTCCGTAGCTGTAGAGAAATAATTTCTAAAACAGCTACCACTGCTAGAATCATATAAACCACCATACCAATTTCATTCAAGTCAAAATAAAAACCGGTTAACATTGCTAGTTGGAAACCTAAACCACCAGCTCCCGCCGCAGCCCCAACGGCAATTGCGTTGGTAAAATTAATCTCAAAACGGATAAAGGTCCAAGATAACAGCGAAGTTAAGCAGACAGGGAGAATTCCTTGAAAGACAATCTGCCAAAAATTAGCGCCACAAGCTTTTAGAGCTTCAATTGTGCCGCTATCAATTTCTTCAATACTTTCTGAATAGACCTTCGTCAAATATGCTACGCTGTGAAAGGCCATCCCAATAATCGCGGCATTTGCCCCCAGTCCGATTAAAATGGAAAAGATCAGCACCCACAAAATTGTTGGAACAGCTCGTACAAAGGACATAAACATTCGAATAATCGTCGACACAGTTGGATTGGCAATATTGCGAGCTGTCATTAGGCTAAAAAAGAAGGCTGTAATAGAACCAATCAGCGTTGTTAAAATTGACAACCCAACAGTAATGCCCAACGCCTGCACCAATGACATAAAAGTAAACCGGCCAGAAAGCTGTGGTTGAAAAAACATGCGTCTCAAATCGGTAAAAAACTGCCCTAATGCAGTGGCCAAATTCGCATCACCATAATCCATGGTTAAAAAGGTGTAGCCTGAAACTACAGCTAAAAATAAAAATAGCAGCCAAGGGACTAGCCGGTTGATACTCCAAATCCGAATGCGAATTTTTTGTTTGCGGGTGTGGCGCATCAATTCTCCTAATGCTAGCTCTCCTTGAGGTAATAATGCCTCAGGTTCATTTTGTCGAAAGTCCATCTTAATGAATCAGCCTCCTAATTTTGTTTGATGTCAGTTCTAAAGTAATTACCACCAACACAATTGTCAGGGTAATCATGCCCGCCATATCATATTCAAAGCGTTTGTAATAGAGGTCAAACAGAAAACCAATACCGGTTCCAGTTAAAATCCCTACTAAAGTGGCGTCGCGAATATTATTTTCAATCAAAAACAGCATCCAGCTGATGAGCTGGCCGAAAACCATCGGCAGCACCCCTTGAAAAATAATTTCCAGATAACCAGCACCAGTCGCCGTCAAGGCTTCAATAATACTGCCGGCTATCTCATCAATCGTCTCCATAAAAGAACGTGTCAAATAACCGAAAGTGGTGAAGGTAATCGCTAAATAGCCGGTAAATTCACTTTGCTTAAAGCTCAATAATAAAATCATCGCCCAAACTACAATCGGAATATTTCTAAAAAAACTGGCGATAACACGAGCGATTGCCTTGGTCACACTATTTAAACCCGTGCTTCGAGAGCCGATGATTGCCATCAACAGGGCAAAAATCGCAGCTGTTGTGGTAGCGGTGACTGACATCAAAACCGTTTGTAGTAAACGGGATAAAATCAGTGGTAAGTAGCTGACGGAGGTGGCTGTCGGAATAAAGTTAGTCAACAACCACTCAAAGCTTAAGGGAATCGCCAATAAAGATTGTCCTAAAGAAAAGCCGACTGTATTGGCTGACACTATGTAAATCAATAAAAAGCCAGCTAAAAGCGACAGCAGCAGCCATTTTCTTTTTTGAAAAATATCTTGAGTTTTTAAAAAATTCATGGGTTGATCCTTTCTGATGCAGCCGCTTTTTCAGCTGACTTATTTAAACGAGTAGTTGCTTGGATTGATAAATTTCCTCGATGATAGGGTTCGTCAAGTGCTCCGGTTGATTGTCAAAAATCACCCGACCATTGTTGACTCCAATTACCCGATCAGAATAATCTAGGGCAACTTCAACTTGATGGAGATTAACCAAACAGGCAATCCCATATTCTCTGGTGACTTTTCGTAAATAATCCATCACCACTTTTGAGGCGCTTGGATCTAGAGATGCAATCGGTTCATCACAGAGAATCAATGCTGGCTCTTGCATCAAAGCCCGGGCAATTCCTACCCGTTGCTGCTGACCACCGCTGAGCTGATCACAGCGGGTATAAGCAAATTCTGCCAACCCGACTTTAGCCAATAATTCAAAGGCCCGTTTCTTCTCTGCTTCTTGATACAAACCCAAGGAACCAGCCATGGTCGACTTGTAGCCTAAGCGTCCATGGAGAACATTTTCAACTGCTGTTAAGCGACTGACCAGATTATAATGTTGGAAAATCATGCCGATATTGCGGCGATGCTGCCGTAATTGTTTTTTCTTTAAAGTCACCAAGTTGGTATCCTGGAACCAAATTTCTCCTCGGTCAATGGAAATTAACTGATTAATGCTGCGGAGAATAGTCGATTTACCGGCCCCTGAAGGACCGATAATCGACACAAATTCACCAGCTTCTACTTCAAAAGAAATTTCCTTCAAAGCTTCTTTACCGTTGCTGTAAGTTTTTGAAATACCTGATACGCCTAATAACATACTGAACTCCTCTTATAATTCTCGAATTGGGTTGTACCATTCATCTGTGACTTCAACGTAACGGTCCTCGCCTTTTTTCTCATAAAATCCAGTTTCTCCCTCTGGCGCGAAAATTGCTGTATTCTCAGCCACCTCATCAGAAGTCATCGCCTCAACAATCTTATCGACAGTCTCTTCATCTAAAGTTTCTGTGTTGGCAACGATTGGCCCATTTAAAACGGGAGTTGTCTGAATAATCCGCGCTTGCTCACCTCTCAATGAATCAAAAGGGGCTTCAGCATCCTCTTTAACCTGATATAACATGCCAGCTTGACTTTCTTCCCCTTCAACAACCTCAAAGTATTGCGGCATATTCATAAAGGCTGCAGCATCTGCATCGCCATTTAATAAATTCACCGCTGATCCTTGATGGGAGCCACCGAATAGCACTCGTTCAAAAAAGTCGCCATCAATTAATAATTCATCAGCACTCTCTAAACCAAATTCTTTAACAATTGAAGAGCTTGGCACTTTAAAACCAGAAGTTGAGCTGTTGGAAACAAAGGAGAAAGACTTCCCTTCAATATTTTCCAACGAATAGTCAGAACCATCCTGATAGTCGCCGCTGTTTTCTTCTTTAACTGCGATGTAACTGTAGTAGATAGCATCATCTAAAGTACCGCTCGCCCCAGAGTTGGTAAATATAGCCTGCACTTTGTCATTTTTCTTATTGGCCTCGATGTAGCCCTCTGCTCCCATGTATGCCATGTCAACTTGACCATTAGCAATTGATTCAACGACAACGTTATAATCCGTAGTGGTAACAATTTCAACTTCCCGGCTAGTTGCATCACTTAACGTTTTTTGAATTTCATCTCTAGCTGCTTCGAATTCAGTAGCCGATTCATTGGGATAAAACGCCACCTTCAATGGCTCATCAGAATTGCTTGAATTGGTAGCATTTGCTGAGGTGCTGCTTGAACCACAGCCGCTAGCTAAAAGAATTGTACCCGTTAAAGACAAACCTAAAACCGCTTTTCTAAATTGACTGTTTAACATGTTAGACTCCTTTAAAATGTATGTTTTAATTTTTGGTAGTTATTTGGTACACCTTTAGTCTATAGCAGTTATGTAAATTTCATTTGGAATTCCTGCTCGAACTTTTTGAACTTTGTAAAATTATTGTCAATTTATTTTCATCGAAAAAGGACTGGAACTATTGATAAATCAGCTTTTTTTTTGCAGAAAACAAAAAGAGCGCTCTCATTTTAGCGAGCGCTCTCCTTAAAATTTACGAAAGGGTTTTCATGAAACCCAGAATTTTGTATAAAAAAACCTACAAAATTAGTTAAAATTTTGTAGGACCTATGATTACGGCTTATAATTCTTCAATTGTTTTACGATCTTCTGTCTTACTCAGCTTTCCTTGACGGCTAGCCAATTCAGTTGAAATATCTGCCATGCTAACCCCTTGATTCACTAATAAAACCAGCAGGTGATAGATTAAATCGGCTGATTCATACACCAATTCTTCATTATTATTTTTCGCGGCAATAATAACTTCGGTGCTTTCTTCACCGACTTTTTTTAAGATTTTATCCAAGCCTTTATCAAAAAGGTAATTGGTATAAGAACCGTCTTTTGGTTGATTTTTACGGTCTAGTATTTCTTGATATAAATCATCAATCATGCGTGTTGCCCCCTCTAGTTTTCAAAATTAGGACTTTCAATTGGCGTGAAAAAACAGCTGTGGGCGCCGGTATGACAAGCCGGACCAGTTTGATCAACATAAACTAAGAGTGTATCTTGATCACAATCCAAAAACATTTTTTTTACTCGTTGTAAATGTCCGCTAGTCTCGCCTTTTTTCCACAGTTGATTTCTGGAGCGGGAGAAAAACCAAGTATAACCGCTCGCCAAAGTTTTTTGGTAACTTTCCTCATTCATATAAGCCAGCATCAGCACCTCTTGAGTCGTCTCCTCCACAACAATTGCCGGCACTAAGCCTTTAGAAAAATCTGGAATCATTTTCGCACCTCCACATGATGTTCTGCCAACAAAGTCTTGACTTCCGGCACCTTAACTTCACCATAATGGAAGATGCTAGCAGCTAAAGCAGCGGTCACCGGTGTCTTTTCAAAGACCTCTAAAATATCTTGACTGCTACCGCAGCCCCCTGAGGCAATCACCGGAACACTCACCGCTTCAGCGATTACTTGGTTCAATGGTAAATCATAGCCCGCTTTCGTGCCATCAGCGTCCATACTTGTAAGCAGAATTTCACCTGCACCTAACTCGACAGCTTTTTTGGCCCATTCCAAAGCATCCAAGCCAGTATCTTCACGACCACCTCTAACAAAAACATGCCAGCCGTCACCCACTTTTTTAGCATCGATGGCAACTACAATACATTGATTACCAAATTTTTCAGCCCCGGCAGAAATTAATGCCGGGTTGGCGATGGCTGCGGAATTTAAAGAAATTTTATCAGCGCCGGCCTTTAACATTTTTTGCATATCTTCCACGGAGCGAATACCGCCGCCGACTGTCAAGGGAATAAAAACTTCCGCAGCAGTCCGCTCGACAACCTCCACCATGGTTTTTCTTTCATCGCTGGTGGCGGTAATATCTAAGAAAACTAATTCGTCTGCTCCCTGCTCATTATAAGCTCGGGCCACTTCCACTGGATCGCCGACATCCGTTAAATTAACAAAATTAACCCCTTTGACCACTCGTCCGTCTGTAACATCGAGACAAGGAATAATTCGTTTAGCTAACATTTTGCACCTCCAGCATTTCCTCCAAACTGACCTTGCCGCTGTAATAAGCTTTGCCGACAATCGCACCAGCCAAATGTAGCTGAGCCAAATCAAACAAGTCCTGTTGACTTGCCACTCCGCCAGAAGCGATAATCTTGACGGCAGGTAGAGCTTTTTGCAAAGCTTGATAGTCTGCTAATGTTGGACCGGCTAATGTTCCATCCTTACTAATATCTGTGTAAATTATCGTTTTGACACCCATCGCTGCCATCTCTTTTGCTAAGGTTAGGTAATCAGTTTGACTAACCTTTAGCCAACCGCTTACTGCTACTTTGCCATTTTTGGCGTCGATACCGACAGCGATTTTTTCTTCGAATAATTCAACAGCTTCCCGCACCAGCTCAGGCTGACTTAAAGCAGCGGAACCGATAATTACCCGACTGACACCCAAAGCCAAATACTCTTCAATTTGAGCTAAAGTGCGGATACCACCGCCAATTTCCACTTGCAGTCCCAAATTCAAAATACCTTTGATAATATCTGCATTGACTGCTCTGCCAGCCAATGCACCGTCTAGGTCGACGACATGAATAAATTGAAAGCCAGCTTTGGCAAATATTTCGGCTTGAGCTATTGGATCTGGATGAACGACGGTTTTTTGTTCAAAATCACCTTGGACTAAACGGACAGCTTGACCGTCACGAATATCAATTGCGGGTAATACTTGCATGATCAACGACCTCCTTAAAGCCTTTTAATAACCTCATCCCAGCTTCACCGCTTTTTTCTGGATGGAATTGGGCCCCATAGACATTGCCCTTTGAAATCACAGCCGGCACTTTTAAGGAATATTGTGCCAATCCATCAATATATTCTGGCTCGCAGTCAGCATAATAGGAATGGACAAAATAAAAATATTCACCAGCAATTTCTTTAGTCAATGCATTCTCTTGGGTGACCATCAATTGATTCCAGCCCATATGGGGAACCGGAAAAGCTTTTTCCTCTGGAAGCTTTTCACAAATTCCCGGAATAAAGCCTAAGCCATCATGATATCCGTATTCCATGCTGCCTTCTAAAAGCAGCTGCATCCCTAAACAAACACCTAGTAAGGGAATTCCTCTTTCAACCGCTTCATTTAAAACTGAAATCAAATTTCGTTGCTTTAATTGTTCCATCGCTAAAGCATATGCACCAACTCCCGGCAAAATCAAGCCATCAGCCGCTAAAATATCTGCCGCTTGGTCGCTAATCTGACTTTCTAAACCGATAAAATCTAAGGCCTTTTGGACATTGCGGGTATTGCCCGTATCATAGTCGACAATAATAATCATCTACAACATTCCCTTCGTTGAATTGACGCCTTGAATGTCGGGATTATTGGTAATCGCCTCCCGCAGAGCTCGTCCAGTTGCTTTAAAGAGTGCTTCGATTTTATGATGACTATTTTTCCCGTGTAAAATTTTCAAATGCAAATTCATCTGCAGATTAAAGGCTAAGGCTTGGAAAAATTCCTCTGTCAGCTCGGTGTCAAAAGCACCAAGTTTCGGATTGTCAAAGGCAGCATCGAAAACTAAAAAAGAACGACCGCTTAAATCCACAACAGCTAAGCCTAATGTTTCATCCATCGGTACAAAGCTTGAGCCGTAACGATTGATACCAGCTTTATCACCTAAGGCTTCGCGAAGGCACTGGCCTAAAACAATTCCAACGTCCTCAACAGTGTGATGACTGTCTACCTCTAAATCACCGTCAACAGTCACCTCAAGAGAGATGCGACTGTGGCGAGCAAACAAAGTCAGCATATGGTCAAAAAAGCCGACGCCGGTTTGAATCGAAACCGGCTCTTGTTGGTCTAAGTTTAACGCTAATTTAATTTTAGTTTCATTCGTGTTTCGCATCATTTCTGATTGGCGCATTAGTTTTCCTCCTCAAATCGAATATCAATCGCCCGGGCGTGGGCCTCAAGACCTTCTTTGCGAGCCAAAGTCGTAATCGCTTTTTGATCTTCCTGCAGCGCCTCTTTTGTATAGTAGGTAAATTGACTGTGCTTAACAAAATCATAGACCCCCAGTGGTGAAAAAAAGCGTGCGGTGCCGCTAGTTGGCAATACATGATTGGTCCCTGCAAAATAATCTCCGACTGGTTCAGAGGCGTACTCTCCTAAAAAGATTGAGCCGGCATTTTTGATAGTACCTAGATAGCTCATAGGATCAGTGACTTGAACTTCTAAATGTTCGGGGGCAACAGCATTCATTAATTCAAACATTTCCACAGTCGTATTGCATAAAACAATCCGGCCAAAATCGCGAATGGCCGCTTCAGCAATCGCCCGTCGTGGCAAAGTTTTTAATTGAGCAGCCACAGCAGCCTCAACTTTTTCTCCTAGCTTGACATCATTCGTCACTAAAATTGCCCGGGCCAAGACATCATGTTCCGCTTGAGATAATAAATCAGCAGCAATATAATCTGGATTCGCATTTTCATCGGCAATTACGCCGATTTCAGACGGTCCGGCAATCATATCAATTGCGACTTGCCCATAGACCATTTTTTTGGCTGTCGCAACATAGATATTACCCGGCCCCACAATTTTATCCACTTGAGGAATCGTTTCCGTTCCATAGGCAACAGCGGCTATCGCTTGAGCGCCGCCAACTTGGAAAATCCGATCGACACCGGCAATTTTGGCCGCCGCCAAAATCACTGGCGGAATTCCGTCTTTTCCAGGAGGTGTCACCATGATAATTTCTTTAACCCCGGCAATCTTTGCCGGTAAAACGTTCATCAAAACAGAGGAAGGATAAGCAGCCGTGCCTCCGGGAACATAGACAGCCACTCGCTCTAAAGGAATCACCAATTGTCCACGAATCACACCAACTCGATTGGCATCGACAAAGGGCACTTGTTTTTGCTGTTGATGATAACTAATAATATTAGCCTTGGCTGCCTCTAAAGCACTGATGACCTCAGGCTCAACCAAATCTAAAGCTAAATCCACAGTTTTTGCGGAAATCTCCAGTTCGTCTAATAGGACCTGATCGAAGGTTTCGGTAAATTTGACGACAGCAGCATCGCCTGTTTCAGAAACTTCTTTTAAGATTGCTGCCACCTGTTGGTCAATTATCTGTTGTTGATCGTTGCTGCTTCTTTGATCCGTTGCTAAATCTGTTAAAATATCTGCCTTGCTGCCCTTTAACCATTTCATAGTGTATTCTCCTTTATTTCTTGACTGATTGTTGCCAGCAATTGAGAAATTTCTGTCCGCTTGCGTTTTAAAGCAGCCCGATTCGCAATCATTCGTGCAGAAATCTCCATGATATCTTCGTAAACCTGCAGGCCGTTTTCTCTTAAAGTCGTTCCTGTTTCAACAATATCCACGATGGCATCTGCCAAACCTAAAATCGGCGCAATTTCCACTGAACCTTCAATGCGGATGATTTCGACATCCTCACCCTTTTTTTGAAAATGCTGGCGGGCAACCGTCGGATATTTAGTAGCAATCATTTTCCGTTTATAATCTTTTAATTCAAAGCCGGCTGTTGATGCGACGGAAAATTTACAGCGGCCAATGCCTAAATCCAACAATTCATAATACTCGCCAGGATGTTCAATCAAAACATCCTTGCCGACAACACCTAAATCAGCTACGCCATGGCGGACGTAGGTGGTAACATCCGCTGCCTTAACTAGCAAAAAAGTCAGCTCGCCAGCCGGAGAAGTAAAGGTCAACTTGCGATTACTTTCATCAACAAAACTGACGTCAATGCCGGCCTTTTCAAAAAGGGCCAGCGTCTGCTTTTGTAGGCGCCCTTTAGTTAGCGCAATTGTTAAACTCATCTTATTCACCCACCTTAATCAGCTCTTGACCTAATTCAGTCATCACTAAAATTTCTGGAATCTGCCAGCGTTTGGCGTAGGCCTTCGTCTCTGCTAGCGTATCAAACAATGCTAGCCTGGTTGTTTCTGTTATCAGTTGTTGCGCTTCACAAAAAGTTTCTACTGTTGTGAAAATTAGACGATTGACTTGGGCCTGCTTCGGTAAAATACCTAATTCATACTGGGCTTCAATCAGTGCATCCAAATTTAAAGCCACGCCGACAGCAGCAGTTGGCTCCATTTCAAATTTTTCCAAAAGGCGATCATAGCGGCCGCCGCTTAAAAAGTCTTCAGCAATTCCAGCCCCATAAGCATTGAAAATAATTCCTGTGTAATAATCCTTTTTGGCTACTGTGCCTAAATCGACGGTAATTGGAAACTCCGCTGTCACCTGCGTCAAGTAGCCCGCTAAGGTTTGTAAATCAGTTAATAATTGTAAAATCGGCGTCACTCGCGGCAGTAATTTCTGAGCTTTTTCAAGGGTCTCATCAATATCTCCGAAAAGCATTGGCAACGCTTTGAGAAAAGCGTCGTACTCACTAGGGTGCGCTTCAACAAAGTTTGCAACCGTCGAGATATTTTTTTCTGATAAGGCCTGTCTTAAGGCCTGTTTGTCCTCCATTGAAAAGTTCAGCTCCGCTTCAATCACTGGAACGATTGCGGCGTGTCCTAATTCAAAATGCACATGAGGGATTTGCATCGCCTGCATGACACTATAGCTGGCTAATAAACATTCCAGTTCTGCTTTGATTGAAGGATAACCGACAATTTCAATACCGATTTGCGTCAACTCATTGCGCATCCCTTCAAGCTGGCGGCCATCTCTAAAAATTTTGCCGCTATAGGCTAATTGCAGTGGCAGTTGAACCCCCGTTGTTGCAATCACTCGGCCAATCGGTAAAGTCATATCCGGTCGCAGGACTTGGGTGCGGCCTTGGCCATCGTAAAAGCGGTAAAGATTATCTTGATTTGCTACCACATTAAAGACATCCTCAAACTCAATTGATGGTGTTTCTATCCGCTGATAGCCGCGTTTTTTTAAGACTTCCATGATTTCTGCTTCTAAAGCGGCACTGCCGTACGCTTCTCTAAATAAGCGGTCCCGCATGCCATTTGGTAAAGATTTTTTCCAACTCATCAGTCGGCCCCCTTCAATTTTTCCTGCAAATAGTTAACAACAGCTGTCTCAGCTATTTCTGTCGTCTCACCTGTGCGCATATCTTTGACTGACACTGTCTGTTTTTCAATTTCATCTTCGCCGATAATCAAACTAAAAGGCACCTTCAAACGGTCGGCATAGCGCATTTTCTTTTTAAAGGCCGTTGCCTCACTGTAAAAAATTACCGGTACATGTTGTTCTCTAAGAAGACTGGCTAGCTTTAAACCGGCTGAAAAACTATTTTGATCATAGGGTAAGATAACTGCAGCAACTTTTGTCTGCTGGGAAATGTTTAATAGTTTATTTTCTAATAATTGATAAAACAATCTGGAGAGACCGATTGAAATGCCAACTCCCGGTAATGGCGCTTTTGAAAAATGACCTAATAAATCATCATAGCGCCCTCCTGAACAAATGCTACCTAGCTGCGGATATTCATCCAAGAAAGTTTCATAAACTGTCCCAGTGTAATAATCTAGCCCTCTTGTAATACTCAAATTAATTTGAAAACGGCTTTCCGGAACATTTAAATCCCTCAGCACTTGATAAATTTCCTGCAAATTAATTAGGCCTGCTTGAAATTCTTCATTTGCAATAGCTAAATCGGTTAAAGCCGCTAAAACTTCGCTATTGGTCCCTTGAATAGCCATAAAATCCTGCAGCTGCTCAATTTGTTCACTGGTCAAGTTTAGTTTCTGCAATTCTGCTGCAAACTCCTCAGAAGAAATTTTGGCTAGTTTATCGATTAGCCGCAATAGCGGAGTCGGTTCTGCCTGATAGCCAATGGCTTTAAAAAAGCCGTTTAACAATTTACGGTCGTTGATTTGGATAGTGAATTCACCAATTTGAAATGCTTCAAAAATCTGATTGATAACCGCCGGCAACTCCCCATCAATGTAAGGATTATTGCTGCCAATCACATCGATATCACATTGATAAAATTCCCGATAGCGACCAGCCTGTGCTCGCTCAGCTCGATGAACTTTGGCAATTTGATAACGGCGGAAAGGAAAAATTAAGTTCCCCTGTCGCTCAGCCACATAGCGGGCTAGCGGTAAGGTCAAATCAAAGGGTAGACAGAAATTATTTTTTCCCCGTTGTAATTCATACACCTGCTTGTCCGTCTCACCACCGCCCTTTGCCAAGAGCACTTCTTTAAGCTCCAGCTGCGGTGTTTCAATCGGTGTAAACCCATAAAGTTCGTAGGTGTCGCGAATAATCGTCAGCAGATGATCAAAGGCTAACTGCTCCTCTGGCGAATATTCTGGAAAACCGCTGGCAATTCTCGGCTGGGTGATTTTCATATCGGCTGCTCCTTTATCTGATTAATTTTTTTAAGCTACATAAAAATTTGGAAATAAAAAAAGTCCTCTTGGCAAAAAAGCCAAGAGGACGAGAATTGGTAAACTCCCGGGGTACCACCTCAGATTCATCTGCACTTCACAGGACAGATCTCTGCTAGTTTATAACTAGAACATGGGTAACGGCCATCGCCGATTTTTCCTACTACTTTCAGAAAAATAACTCCTAGATGTGTTCAGCTTGATTTAGTACTTCCTTCACAGCTGTCGGAAGCTCTCTTAGACTAAAGAGCAAACTTACTTTTTCTAATCAAAGTTTTATTTTCTCATTCATTTATCATAAATTAACACAAATTTTTGTATCCGTCAAACTTATTGTGCAACCAGAGCTCTTAATTGAGCATCAACATTTTCAGCTGCTAGACGACCTTCTCGAATTGCCCAAATAACTAAACTTGGGCCCCGTTTGGCATCGCCGGCAACAAAAACCCGTTCATTGTTGGTAGTGTAATCATCTAAAATTTCAGAAACCCCAAATTCCGCCAATAAACTATGCTCTGGACCGGTAAAGCCCATCGCTAACAAGACTAAATCAGCCTTCATGCGTTTTTCAGTACCTTCCACCGGTTGGAATTGATTATCGACTTCGACGGTTTCAATAGCAATTAATTGACCTCGTTCCGCTCCTAAAAATTTAGTTGTGGAAGTAGAATAATACGTTAACTGTTCATCTTGAACAAAGTGAGCTTCCGCTTGTCCATAGCCTTCTTTATCCACCATCGGATATTCAGGCCAAGGATTAGCCGGTGTGCGTTGTTCCGGTAAAATCGGGGTAATTTCCAACTGTTTCACCGACGCTGCCCCTTGACGAATTGCCGAAGCCAGACAGTCGTTTCCGGTATCACCACCGCCGATCACGACAACATGTTTGCCTTCAAGCTTGCGGCTAGTGGCGCCTTTACCATGTTTTAAAACATCCTTCGTTGCTTCTGTCAAATAATCAACAGCAAAGCGAACGCCTTCTAATTCCCGCCCTGGAGCTTTTAAATCACGGGGCACAGATGCGCCGCTAGTGATAATCACCCGGTCAAACTCAGCATATAATTCCTCAGCGGTTTTATCGGTGCCAATTTCAGTATTGGCAACAAACTTAATGCCGACCTCCATCATCACATCGATACGCCGTTGCACAACGTCTTTATCCAATTTCATATTTGGAATGCCGTACATTAACAGGCCACCGAAACGATCTGAGCGTTCAAAGATTGTGACATTATGGCCCAATTGATTTAACCGCCAAGCGGCTGAAAGCCCAGCCGGTCCACTGCCGACAATCGCAATCTGAAAGTCAGTCCGGCTTTCAGGAATCCCTGTCGGACGCACCCAGTCGTTGTCAAAGGCCGTGTCAATGATGAAGCGTTCATTGTCATGAATCGCAACACCAGAGCCGTTCAAGGCCTCGGTACAAGATTTTTCACAGGGGGCGGGACAAACCCGCCCAGTCATTTCGGGAATCGGATTGGTGCGGCTCAGACGTTCCCAAGCCTTTTTGTATTCCCCGCGATAGACTAAATCATTCCACTCAGGAATTAAATTATCATTGGGGCACCCAGAAACTGCCCGCTTACCGCCGTAAAAAACACCGGTATGGCAAAAAGGAATGCCGCAGCTCATACAGCGGGCTGCTTGTTCTTGTCGCTCAGTTTCTTCAAGGGGCGTTTGCAATTCTTCCCAGTCGGTAATGCGCTCTTCAACTGGTCGGTAAGGGTTATCCTTGCGGGGATATTTTAAAAATCCAAATGGATCTGCCATTTTAGCCACGCTCCTTCACTGCAGGTTTTGGCGGTGCAACTTGCTCGCCGATGACACTTTCAAAGGCTTTTTCCAATAACGCATTGCCTTTAAGTTTGGTCTTCTTGCGTAATTTTTCGGTTACATTGATCATTTCATGGTACTCAGTCGGGTAAACCTTCACAAAATTAGCCTGTTCAGTTTCCCAGTTTTCTAAAATAGTCGTTGCTTTTTTGGAGCCTGTATAATCCCGATGTTTTTCTAACAACTCTTTTAAGATCTTATCATTTCCAGATTCTCCCAATTTAAATAACTCCACCATCTCAGTGTTTAACTGCTCTGGGAAATTACCTTCCGGATCGTAGATGTAAGCTACACCGCCGGACATGCCGGCACCGAAGTTACGGCCAGTGCTTCCTAAGATAACGGCCACACCACCGGTCATATATTCACAGCCATGGTCGCCGACACCTTCTACGACAACCTCGGCTCCGCTATTTCTGACACAGAAGCGTTCCCCAGCTCGGCCCATAAAATAGGCCTCGCCACGATTGGCACCAAAGCAGGCAACATTGCCGACAATTGGCGATTGTTCGATATCATAAGCAGCATCGCTTGGCGGCAAAATAATTAAACGGCCGCCACTGAGACCTTTGGCCACATAGTCATTGGCTTCACCAATTAATTTTAATTCCATTCCCTGAGTGGTAAAGGCTCCAAAACTTTGACCAGCAATTCCGGTATATTCGTATTTAATCAGTCCTGGTGTCACTTGGTAATTACCGAAGCGTTCGGCAATCCAGCCTCCCATACGAGCGCCCACTGTCCGGTTTACATTGTTAATCGGACCAGTTAAAGCAACTTGCTGCTGGTTATCAATTGCCGCTTTAGCAAAAGCATCCAGTTCTTTCCATTGGCGCGGTTCTTTGAAGGGATCATCACATTTCCGTTCAATCGGTAAGGTGCTCCCTAAAATTCTTGAAAAGTCTAAAGATTTCGCTTTTCCCTTGGCGACAAATTTAGGCTTCAAGACTTCCCCATGGCCAATCATTTCATCTACGGTTCTAAAGCCTAGCTCTGCCATGATTTCTCTTAAATCCTCAGCGACAAACATCATCGCATTAACTACGTGTTCTGGTTTACCAGCGAAAAATTTCCGTAACGCCGGATTTTGCGTCGCAACGCCTACCGGACAAGTATTCAAACTACATACCCGCATCATAACGCAGCCAACTGCTACTAGAGCAAGGGAAGCAAAGCTATATTCCTCAGCTCCTAAGATAGCCGCAATCGCCACATCACGACCGGTCATTAATTTGCCGTCGGTTTCTAAGGTCATCCGCTGACGCAGATTGTTCATAGCCAGCGTTTGATGGGCTTCCGCTAGGCCCATCTCCCACGGTAAGCCAGCATCCCGCACAGAATTACGAGGCGAAGCTCCCGTTCCGCCATCGTAACCGGAAATAACGACAACATCTGCACCAGCCTTCACTACGCCGGTGGCAATTGTGCCAACTCCCGTAGAGGAAACAAGTTTGACGTTGATTTTGGCATAAGGATTGATGGTTTTTAAATCATAAATCAGCTGTGCCAAATCTTCAATCGAATAAATATCATGATGAGGTGGTGGTGAAATCAGCCGCACACCCGGCGTCGAGCCACGGATTTCTGCCACCCAAGGAAAGACCTTATTCCCTGGCAGTTGCCCACCTTCACCAGGCTTAGCACCTTGGGCCATCTTAATCTGCAATTCATCAGCACTCATTAGATATTCTGCATTGACCCCAAAACGGCCAGAAGCAACCTGTTTGATGCGGCTATTTAAATTGACGCCATTGGCTTGTGGTTTGAAGCGATTGCGGTTTTCGCCGCCTTCACCGCTGTTGGATTTAGCGCCGATGGAGTTCATGGCTTCAGCGATACATTCGTGGGCCTCTTGGCTAAGGGAGCCAAAACTCATTGCACCGACTTTAAACCGTTTGACAATCATCTCAGCCGGCTCGACTTCAGATAATTTGACCGCTGGCCGATCTGCTGCAAATTCCCACATCGAACGCAAGGTGGTCGGCTGCTTGATTGCTTCGTCGTTTAATTCGCGGGCGTATTCTTTGTACAGTTGATAATCGCCTTTACGAATCGCTGTTTGGAAATTATAAATTGTTTTTGGATTAAAGAGATGGTGTTCGCCATCTGCTTTAAATTGGAAGCTGCCGCCAGAAGGCAGGAAATCGTCTTGTTTTTCGCCATAAGCAAAATTATAGCGAGCCAAATATTCTGCTTCAATCTGATTTAACGATAAACCGCCAATTCGACTAGCGGTGCCAGTGAAGAATTTTTCAACAACTTGGCCAGATAAACCGACTGCTTCAAATAATTGGGCACCGTGATAACCGGCAATTGTTGAAATCCCCATGCGGGACATCACTTTGATGATGCCTTTTTCAGCAGCCTGTCGATAGGTTTCGATTTTATCCGTCATTTTAAAATCTTTAATCGTTGCGTAAGCTCCGTAAGGGTGAATTGCCGAAGCACCAAAGCCAATCAACATAGCAAAAT
Source organism: Enterococcus sp. LJL90 (assembly GCF_056924355.1). Classification (NCBI taxonomy): domain Bacteria; kingdom Bacillati; phylum Bacillota; class Bacilli; order Lactobacillales; family Enterococcaceae; genus Enterococcus; species Enterococcus sp. LJL90. The sequence goes on from NZ_JBXPBQ010000006.1 coordinate 161,405, forward strand.
GGTGGACCTCACAGACTTCTGCTGAATCAACGACAATCGAGGCCAGACCCCGTTTGCCTTTCTCCACTAAATAGTTGTGTAAACCAGAGACCGCCAATAAAATCGGCAAAGCCATTTGGCCTTCCTGCGAATTTCGATCCGTCAAAACTAAGATAGTCGCACCTTCGTCGACTTTTTCCTCCGCTTCTTTAAACATACTTTCTAATGCATGTAAAAAGCGGTTGTCGTTTTCCGGATAGACGCTATACAAAATCGACTGCTCGACAGCTTTTTGACCTTTTAGCGCAACTTGCTTAATCTTGTCAAAATCAGCTGTTGACAGCACTGGGCTTTCAATTTTCAGCTTGTGACAGTTTTCTTTATTATCAACTTTCACATCTGCATCTCGACCTAAAAACATTTCGGTACCGATAACTAATTTTTCTCGAATCGCATCGATAGGAGGATTGGTCACCTGAGCAAATTGTTGTTTAAAATAGGTAAATAAAGACTGTGGTTTTTCACTTAAAACTGCTAAAGGTGAATCAAAGCCCATCGAAATAACCGGCTCTTCCCCTTTTTCTGCCATTGGGATAATTAAAGTGCGGATAATTTCATCTGTGTAGCCGTTTAATTTCCATAAACGTTTTAATTCTTTTTCAGAAAAATCCTTTGCTGCTTCATCTGACACTTCAGCTAGATCTGCTACTGTTAAACGGGTGCTGTCCAGCCACTCCCGATATGGATGGGCGGTTGCATACTTCTCTTTAATTTCTTCATTGCGGTAAAAGTTGCCAGTAGTCGTGTCAACTAAAATCATATTGGCTGGCCCTAATACGCCTTTTTCGACTACGGTAGCCGGTTCTAAATCAACGACGCCAGATTCTGAAGCTACGATAATCATCCGATCCTTCGTAATTGAATAACGAGACGGGCGCAGGCCATTGCGGTCTAAAGTTGCTCCCACCATATCGCCATCTGTGAAACACAAAGCCGCAGGGCCATCCCACGGAGCCATGAAACTTGACGCATATTCATAAAATGCGGCCGTTTCATCTGCTAATTTCGCTTCTGGTGACCAAGCTTCAGGAATCATCATCATTAAAGCTTGGGGAATATCCCGGCCGTTGCGATAAAGATATTCTAAACAGTTTTCTAATTTTGCTGAGTCAGAATTTTCTTCATTATAAATTTCAATATGATGGCTGCGCATCCAGTTTTCGGCACCTCTTAGAGTATTAATTTCTCCATTATGGGCTAAAAAGCGAAACGGTTGCGCCCGATCCCAGCTGGGAAAGGTATTCGTTGAAAAACGAGAATGCGTTAAAGCAATGCTGGTTTCCATCGTTTTATCTGATAAGTCCGGGAAAAAGAGCCGCACTTGATAAGCATGGAGCATGCCTTTATATACAATTGTCTTAGAAGACAAAGAACAAATTGCCATTTCTTCTGGCGCATAGGTTTTTTCAAGCTTACGCCGCAGTCGGAATAAACGATCCTCAAAAGCGCGGCCCGCTTTGACATCAATCGGCTTTTCGACAAAAATTTGGACAAAGCTTGGCATGACTTTTTGTGCACCTGGTCCACAGTTTTCAAAGACAAACGGAACATCCCGATGCCACAAAACGTGATAGCCAGCCTGTTCAATATCTAAGGTGATGGCCTGTAGCATGTGGTCTTTATGGGTTTCTTCCTGTGGTAAAAAAAGCATGCCCACAGCATAATTACCCTTTTCAGGCAATTCAACTTGCGCTTTGGCTGCTTGTTTTTGGAAAAAGACATCCGGCAAAGCCATCAAAATCCCCGCACCGTCACCAGTATCAGGTTCTGCCCCAGTTCCGCCGCGATGATTCATCCGTTCCAACATAGTTAAAGCATGATCGACTAATTGATGGGAAGCCACACCGTCCATTTGGGCAATAAAACCCATTCCACAGGCATCTTTTTCAAATGAGGGATCATACATTGTTTTTTTAGCTTCCGGCAGTTTTACTTTCATGGACACCAACCCTTTTAAATATTTTGAAAATTCTAATTTTATTTTAATATTCTACCTTGTTTTTCACAGAATTACAATGCATTTGCAAAATAATTTTCATTGAAAGCCCTCTATTACTTTATTTTATTAAAAATAATAGCAGTTTTACTTTCATTAAAATAGTCAAAGAAAGACTTTTTTGATAAAATTAATCTATTGGAAAGGAAGTTAAGCTACATGACCCCAAATCGCGAAGATTATTTGAAATTATTACTGGAGCTGGGCGGCGACAAACGCAAGATTAACAATAAGCAAATTGTTTCCGGACTGAATGTTTCCGCGGCTTCCGTCAGCGAGATGATTAACAAGCTAGTCAAAGAGGGCTTAGTTGATCATTTTCCTTATCAAGGAGCACAGCTAACTTTCAAAGGTACTCAGTTGGCCAGCAGTTTAATCCGTAAGCATCGCTTATGGGAAGTTTTTTTAGTGGAGCATCTGAATTATCCTTGGAATACGGTCCACGATGATGCTGAAGTCTTAGAGCATGTGACCTCAGATCATTTGGCAAACCACTTGGAGGAATATCTAGAGCATCCTCAATACTGTCCCCATGGCGGAATGATTCCCGCTGCAACAGCCGTAGTTGATGAAAAAGAGCGGCAAAACCTGAAAGATTATCCAATCGGGGCAACGATTCGCATCGCCCGCGTGTTAGACGAACAGGAGCTCTTGGATTATTTAGTTTCAGTTAATATTAAAATTGATGAGCACTTTACCATTAGCGATAAGGCCGCCTTTGAAGGCCCCATTACGCTGGAAAATGAAACCAAAAAAGTCGCCATTAGCTTTAAGGCCGCCAGCACCATTTTTGTTGATCCGCTATAAATAGTTTCCCCAGTGCAACACAATCGCAATCAAAAGGAGTTTTTTATGATGAAAAATGATATCCGCGTCTTAATGACGATCTTTGGCGGTACCGGTGATTTAGCCAAACGCAAATTGTATCCTTCTCTTTTTCGCCTGTACAAAAAAGGCGAAATTACTAACCATTTTGCAGTGATTGGCACCGCTAGAAGAGAATGGAGCGACGATTATTATCGGGAAATCGTCAAAGAAACCATTCAAGATTTAAATCCGACAGAGGCCGAAGCAACTGATTTTGCTAGCCATTTTTACTATCAAGCCCATAACGTGACCGATACGCAACATTATGATGCCTTGAAAACACTGGCTGATAAATTGGATGAGACCTATCAGATTGAAGGCAATCGCCTGTACTACTTAGCCATGTCTCCGCAATTTTTCGGGACAATCGTCGAACATTTAAAGAGTCAGCAAATTATTTCTGATCACGGCTTTGACCGGTTGATCATTGAAAAACCTTTTGGCTCAGATTACCAATCGGCTTACCAGCTGAACCAAGAAATCCGGGCAGCCTTTCCAGAACAAGATATTTTCCGGATTGACCACTACCTCGGTAAAGAAATGATTCAAAATATTTCTGCCATTCGTTTTGCCAATAATATTTTTGAGTCCCAATGGAACAATCGCTATATTGACAATGTGCAAATTACTTTTGCTGAGTCATTAGGGGTTGAAGATCGCGGCGGCTATTATGAAAATAGTGGCGCCTTGAAGGACATGGTGCAAAATCATATTCTGCAGGTCGTCTCCTTATTAGCCATGGAGCCACCAGTTGCCTTTTCAGAAAAAGAAATTCGGACTGAAAAAGTCAAAGCCTTAAATGCCATACGCATTTACAATGAAGAAGAAGCGCTGGAAAACTTTGTCCGGGGCCAATACGGTGAGGGGCAATTAGCGAATCAATCATTTGTCGATTATCGCCATGAGCCAAACGTTAGCCCTGATTCTACGATTGAAACTTTTGTTGCTGGTAAATTTTATATCGATAATTTCCGCTGGTCTGGCGTGCCTTTTTACATTCGTACCGGCAAGCGCATGACCGAAAAAGGGACTCGCATCAATATCGTTTTTAAACAAGTGCCAATCAATGTCTTTCGGACTGATTTAGAAGACCACAGCGAAAATAAAGATTTACCGCCGAATGTTTTAACCATTTACATTCAACCGACGGAAGGCTTTTCGATGACTTTAAACGGCAAAGAAATCGGCCAAGGCTTCAATACGATTCCCGTTAAGCTAGATTATCGCAATAGCGCTGAAACGATTGAAAACAGTCCCGAAGCCTATGAAAAACTAATTCTTGATGCCTTAAATGGAGATGGCACCAACTTCTCCCACTGGGATGAAGTGGCCCAATCATGGCATATTGTCGACGTTATTCGCCACGCTTGGGATCAAGTAACACCAGATTTTCCCAATTATGCAGCTGGAACCATGGGACCACAAGCAGCCTTTGATTTATTGGAAAAAGACGGCTTCACTTGGAACTGGCAGCCGGATGTCTGGTATCGGGATAGAGATCAATTATAAAAATAAAACGGGCCTGTGACATTAGTCTTTCTAACAGATGAAATCCCGAACTGTATTATATTTGCTCCTGCGGTCCAGTAGGTCCTTGTCGCAAATTAACAATATTTAGTGATTTTCACTAGATACCGTTCGTAAAGTTCGGCTTTCTTCTAACTAATGTCATAGCCTCTTTTTGTAAACAAAAAGCAAACCACTGGAAAATGATTTCCCAATGGTTTGCTTTTTTAATTTATTCAGAACAGATTCTTTTAAAGGCTTCTCAATTATTCTTCAAAACCTTCCGCAACGGCTTCAGGATATTCACCCTCTACAATATTGGCACAGTGACCGCAAATATGTGGTAAATGTTCATGGGAACCAACGTCTTTGCGCATTTGACGACAGCGTTGGCAAACTTCACCATCGGCTTTTTCCACTAAAATTGCGACATCATCAAAGCTCATCGCATTAGCCGGTGCTGTTTCACCCGCTTTAGCAACTTCAAAAAAGTCTGGTGAAATAATCAACAGCTGAGCTAAATCACTATCAACTGCCACTAATAAATCTCTAACCTCTTGATTTGGATAGATAGTCACTTTTGCTTCAAGAGATTTTCCGATTAATTTTTCATTGCGGGCTTCTTCTAAAGCCTTCAAGACCTTATCTCTAAATTCTAAGAAGCTGCTCCAAGTATCCGTCAATTCCGCAGCATTAGCATACTCTTCATAGCCAGGAAATTCAGCTAATTGGGCGAAGGCTTCTTCTTCGTTTTCCAGATAGGACCAAATTTCTTCAGCTGTATGAGGGATGATTGGCGTCATTAATTTAGTTAACGCAACAATTACATCATAGAAAACAGTCTGCATGCAGCGACGTTGGTAATCATCGGCTGCTTCGATATAAACAACATCCTTGGCAAAATCTAAATAGAAGGAAGACAAATCAACTGTTAGGAAATTCATTACTGTCCGATAGATGTGCAGGAAGTTATATTTTTCATAGCCTTCTTCACGAATTTCTTTGATGACTTGGTTTAAACGCACCAGCATATATTTATCGACTGAGCGCAATTCAGCATAAGGCACGCGATTTTCACTCGCCACATAATCAGAAGTATTCGCTAATAAGAAACGCATAGTGTTACGGATTTTCCGATAGACTTCGGAAACTTGATTTAAGATGTCCATTGAGACCCGTACATCTGATTCATAGTCAACACTGCTGACCCATAAGCGCAGGATATCTGCACCCATTTGTTTAATCACTTTATCAGGAACAATTGTATTGCCTAAAGATTTACTCATCTTGCGACCTTCGCCATCTAAAGTAAAGCCTTGTGACAGGACAGCTTTATAAGGTGCAACACCATTGATGGCCACACTAGTCGTAATACTTGAGTTGAACCAGCCACGGTATTGATCAGAGCCTTCAAGATACATGTCTGCTGGGAATGTTAATTCTGGACGTTGACGCAGGACTGCTTCATGGGAAGAGCCAGAGTCAAACCAAACGTCCATGATATCTTTTTCCTTGGTAAACTCGCCATTTGGGGAATGAGGATGAGTGAATCCTTCTGGTAATAACTCTTTGGCTTCTCTTTCAAACCAAATATTAGATCCAAATTCCGCAAATAAATTAGCCACATGATCGATTGTTTCTGGTGTGATGATGGGTTCACCATCTTCAGCGTAAAAAATTGGCAGCGGCACACCCCAAGCTCTTTGACGGGAGATGACCCAATCGCCACGGTCACGAATCATATTATATAAACGCGTTTTACCCCACGGGATAACCCAATCAACCTTTTCAACTTCATCCAAAATATTTTGGCGGAATTTATCGATTGAAGCAAACCACTGCGGCGTTGCACGGAAGATAACCGGTTTTTTCGTACGCCAATCATGGGGATAGCTGTGGACGAAGAAATCAAGTTTTAATAATGCACCTTTTTCTTCTAGCCATTCAGTAATAACTGGATTGGCCTTGTCATAAAAGACACCTTCTAAGCCAGGTGCTTCCGCTGTGAAAATTCCTTTATCATCAACTGGCGACATCACTTCTAAATTATATTTTTTCCCAACAACATAGTCATCTTCACCATGGCCAGGTGCTGTATGGACCAAACCTGTACCAGCGTCTAAAGTAACGTGGTCGCCTAAGATAACTAAAGATTTACGATCATAAAAAGGATGTTGAGCTGTCATATACTCTAGCTCAGTTCCTTTAATTTCTTTTTCTGTGTGAACATTTTCCCAGCCAACAGCTTCTTTAACTGTTTCCACTAGGTCTTTTGCGACAACATATTTTTTGCCGTCTGCAACGACAACACTATAAGTGTAACTTGGATTCACAGCGATACCTTGGTTAGCGGGCAAAGTCCACGGTGTCGTTGTCCAAATAACGAAAGCCGTATCATTATCCAATAATCCTTTGCCGTCTTTCACTTTGAAGGCAACATAGATAGAAGCTGATTTCACATCTTTATATTCGATTTCAGCTTCAGCTAAAGAAGACTCACTTGAAGGTGACCAATAAATTGGTTTTAAGCCTTTGTAGATATAGCCTTTTTCCGCCATTTTTCCGAAAACACGAATTTCAGCTGCTTCGTAGGAAGGATCCAACGTGATATAAGGATGCTCCCAATCACCAGCAACGCCTAACCGTTTGAAGTCAGCTCTTTGAGCGTCAACTTGCGACAAAGCGTATTCCATACATTTTTGGCGATATTCTGCCATCGTCATTTCTTTGCGTTTAATGCCTTTATTGGTTAAGACTTGTTCAATCGGCAGACCATGGGTATCCCAACCGGGAACGTACGGTGATCTAAAACCTGACATTGATTTTGAGCGGATAATAATATCTTTACTGATTTTATTTAAGGCATGACCGACATGGATATTGCCATTGGCATAGGGGGGGCCATCATGTAAAACGAAAGTCGGTTTACCTTCATTAATTTTTTGACGCATTTCATATACTTTTTTTTCTTCCCAATCCTTCTGCCATTCAGCTTCACGATTTGGTAAATTGCCTCGCATTGGAAAAGCTGTTTTTCCTAAATGCAATGTTTCCTTCATCTTCATGCGTGTTTCGCTCCTTTAAATTCACTAAAAATCTATATAAAAAAACGCCCATCCCTAAAAAGGGACGAACGTATCGTGGTACCACCCAAATTTTAATCCAACTCCTTGGATTATCTTTCGTAACTGGTAACGAAGTCACTCGTATAATCTTACTAAATTCAGATTATAAGTAAATAGAGGATCTACCTAGAAACATTGCCTACCAAACTTTCACCGGCTTTGGTTCGCTATTAAGGATATTTCTGGTTTTCTGTTCTATCTTTTTATTCTGACGCTTGATTGTCATCCGTTGTCGCTTCGTCTTGATTATAACCGTCAAGCGTCTCTTTGACAATAATATCTTCATCAACAACTTCTGCTACAGGCATTTCCTTAGCTGTTGGCATAGCACCAAAGCCAAATTCATCGCCAAATAATTCTTTAATCACGGTATGAGAATCCTGCACGTAAGATGAAAATGGTGTTAATAATTGTGTCCATTCTTCACTCTTAACAGTTTGCAATTGTGATTCCAACATCAAACTTAAACGCTGATGGAAAACCCGCGTTTTTTTCTTCAAGTCATCCGTTTCACTGACTAATTCTCGTGCTCTAGCGGTTGCTTCATCAATAATCTGACGAGCTTTCTCCTCAGCCGTGGTAATTAAGTAATTTGACCGTGCCTCAGCATCGCTGACTAATTCATGGGCTTTGTTTTGAGCGTCACCGACGATTACTTCTGATTCTTTATTGGCACTTGATTTCACTTTATCAGCAGTATCTTGTGCTACAATGATTGACTGATTCAAGGCATCCTTTAACTCGTTAAAGTATTCCAGCTTTTCTTCCGCATGCTTTAATGTTTTTTCCATCATGCGGTTTTGTGATAGAACCTCTTCATAATCTTTCACAATTAAATCACGAAAATCATCAACTTCATCTTGACTATAGCCCCGCATTTTGACTGCGAAACTCTTATTTGAAATATCTAATGGACTTAGTGGCATGTTTTTCACCTCTTCTAATTATTTACGCAATACGCCAATCGTAATACGATATTTGTCCTTTTTGGTTTTGTCGCCAATTTCATTTAACTGAATACGGCCAAATCCCCGGACCGATATAATATCCAACAAATCAACCGGAAAATCAGGTTTGAGGGTTTCTCCCCAATTCACTTTGACTTTTCCTGATTCTATCAATTGTTTCGAGCGTTGTCTAGAAATATTGTAGACATTCGAGATAATGACATCTAATCTTAAAGAACTTGCAGTAATTGTCTCAATTGACCACTTATCGATAGACTCCACAAATTGACTGGCATCTAGTTCTTCGAGGCGGACGGAAATATTGCCGACTTTGGTCACTTGACTGACAATAAAATTACTAACTTCTTTGGCAATAAAGACCTGCCATTGTTCCCCGTCGGTAATAATATCACCAAAGGAATCCCGCTGAACACCCGCACCGATTAAACTCCCTAATATTTTGCCGTGGCTTAAGGTTGAAAATTTTTGCGGATAATTAACTTCAAATAATTGGATTTCAAAATCTGTATCCTCAGGCTCATAGTACTCTGGATAAATCATACAGCGGAAACGTTCTGCCTCAGGATAACCACCATAAAATTTAAATTTTACGTCCTCCTGCTGCTGAACCAAGGTTTCCACAATATAAGCCTGTCTAGGGTCAAGAAAATAAGTCAGGTACGGAGAATATTGCAACGAGACCCGCTCAATCCAATCAGCCACAGTATCAATAAAAGGGTGCTCATCTCTGCGAAAATGCTGGTACACATTTGCATTCAAAGACAATCACCCCCTTTTCATATATTTTTATAGCAATCGAACAATTAGCATTACTAATCCTTGGCTCGCCAAATTTAAAATTAGAATTGCTGCTAGAATTGTAAAATCCAAGCCGCCAAATCTTAAATTTAAACGATCAAATAGGCTCAAATAAGGTTCGCAAACCCGTGCCAAAAATTTTCCGATGGAGGACTGATAGCCTCCAGGAAACCAAGAAATCAGCGCATAAGCAGCTAAGAGAATTGAATAAATTCTCACTGCATACTGAAAAACTCTAATTATTTCAATTAACACTAACATGGAATTCCTCCTCTAGATTATTCGAAGAAATTCGACTCTGCAAGCGATTGTGCAATGCTTTTGTCTATTTCAACATCCGGTGGTGTGCATAAAAAGATTTCGTCACCAACCCGTTGAATATCACCATCTTGTGCATAGACTGTTCCGGTTAGAAAGTCTACAATTCGGCGTGCTTGGAGTTCCTCGACAGAATAGAAATTAATTAAAACAGATTCGCCAGCGATAATCCGCTTGGCAATTGTCATCGCTTCAGAGTAAGCTCTTGGTTCACAAATGGTAATTTTACCGAGATTTTTAGCTGAACCGGTTTTTTTAGTCCCGTTTCCGCCACCGCCACCTCGGTTCGAATTATTGCTAAGTGATACCAATTTAGGAGCTTCCTGTTGCATTTGACGGGATCTTTCAACCTGTTTGTCATCAGATTCCTTCATGGCTTTTTGAATGTTTTCACTAAAACGAGTTTCACGAACAGGATCATTCACTGCTTGGGGCATTTCTACCTGATGTTGTTCTCTGGCTTGGAAACTGCTCTCCTCGTGATTTGACCGAACTTCTTCTTCGTATTCTTCCTCGTCTAACAGTCCAAAAAAATTGGCAAATTTCTTATTAAAAAGTGCCATTGGCCTACCTCCTTCACATCGCACCGAATAACATTCTACCGACACGGATAAACGTTGAACCCTCTTCAATCGCAATTTCGAAATCATTGCTCATTCCCATACTCAATTCACTACAGGGAGCTTGTTCAACCTTTAAATCCTGCACGGTAGATTGTAGTCTTTTTAGTTGTTTAAAAATAACACGTATCTCTGCTTCTGTCGCCGTTAAAGGCGCCATTGTCATCAAACCGATGACCTTGACTTTTTCAAAGGTCCCCAGCTCATTAACAAAGTTCAACACTTCCTCTGGTGAGAAGCCATGCTTACTAGCTTCACCAGAAATATTAACCTCAACGAAACACTTAATTTCTGTCTCAGCCCTTTTTTCAATTTCTTGAGCTAGACGCAAACTGTCCAGGGCATGAAAGTAATCAATTTGATTGATAATATCTTTGACTTTACGCCGCTGCAGATTGCCGATTAAATGCCATTTTACAGCTGTTTGATCTTTTAGGTCATGTTGTTTTTCTAAAAGTTTATCGACACGGTTTTCGGCGAGATTAATGACTCCATTTTCGACTAGCTGGCGCGCTGTAGCAGCATCCACACTTTTGGTCACTGCTACTAAAGTCACGTCACTAGGCTGCCGTTTAGCTTTGACGCTGGCTTCCGCAATTTTCTGATAAACCTCATTCAAATTATCGGAAATCATCGGTCTCAGCCTCCAAAATTATCTTTTACGACGGAAAAATGGTGGTGTTGAAATTTCATCTGAATCGTTGTTGGTATTGGAATCAGGACGACTAAAAGTTTCTAATTCTTTTTTCTCAACGTTTTCAAATGCAGTATCTTCTACTTTTGGACGTAAAGTTTCTTCTTTACGAATATCCCAATCACCAAAAGCGCTTGTTTCTTCTTCGCGAATTGGCGTTGCTTGTTCCATATCTAAGACAGGTTCTTGTCTCACAGAATGGATTTGGCTTTGACGAGCGGAAGCCCGGCCAACCCGACCTTCTTTTTTAGCAGGGTCAATTCCTGTTGCAATAACAGTAACACGAATTTCATCCCCCATGTCTTCATTAATTGACGTTCCTAAAATAATGTTGACGTCGCCTGAAGCAGCATTAGCAACAATATCAGAAGCATCTTGAGCTTCAAATAAAGTCATGTCTAATCCACCAGTGATATTTAACAAGACTTGTTCAGCTCCGTCAATTGAACTTTCAAGTAGAGGTGAAGAAATTGCTCGTTTAGTAGCTTCAACGACCCGTTCTTCTCCGCTGGCAACACCGATACCCATCAAAGCAGTGCCTTGATTTTCCATCACAGTGCGCACATCAGCAAAGTCCAAGTTCACGTAACCAGGAGCTGTGATTAAGTCAGAGATACCTTGCACACCTTGGCGTAAAACATTATCCGCTTCACGGAAAGCTTCCAACATCGGTGTCTTTTTATCAACAACTTCTAATAAGCGGTTGTTTGAGATGATTAGTAACGTATCTACGTTTTCTTTTAATTGAGAAATACCTTCTGAAGCATAACGGCCTCGTTTTGGTCCTTCAAAGCTGAAAGGACGAGTTACGATAGCTACAGTTAAAGCGCCAACTTCTTTAGCAATGCGGGCAACGATTGGTGCAGCACCGGTTCCGGTTCCGCCTCCCATACCAGCAGTGATAAAAATCATATCTGCGCCTTCAAGGGCATCTTGAATAGCTTGTTCACTTTCTTCAGCGGCCTTTTGACCAACTTCTGGTTGTGAACCAGCACCTAATCCGCGGGTGAATTTAGGGCCTAATTGAATTAAAGTTTCAGCTTTTGAATTTTTCAAAGCTTGTACATCTGTATTGGCAACGATAAACTCAACACCTTTGACGTTTTCGTCAATCATGCGGTTAACTGCATTGCCGCCGCCACCGCCGACGCCGATAACTTTAATGACTGCGCCATCGTTTACGGTATTATCGATTGAAAATTCCATTATTCTAGTCCTCCAGTTTTCTTATTCAAAAATATTTGAGAAGAAGTCTTTGATTTTAGTTGTTACTTTTTCGCCTTTTTGATCACTAGGAGCTTCAGTATTATAAGAAGCTTCAGGTTCATAGTTCGTTTCGTAAGTCGCTTCTGGCACTTGCGGCTGAGCAACAACTTGCGGTTGGGCTGGTTGTGGAGCGACACTTCTTTCCTTGTCGCCTAAAACAGCACTTTTCGCTAAACGATAGACTTCATTTAATCCAGCACTGTATTCGATGATGCTGATTACGTTGGTGAAAACTGGATTTCTTAATCCCATGTGATTAGGGACATGTAATTTTACATTGGTTTCAAAAATATCCTGTGCTAAATCAACAACACCTGGTAGGCTAGCTGCTCCACCGGTTAAAATAATTCCGCCAGGTAAATCCAACGCATCAATTTCAGTCAAGACTGTTTTTGATTTGCGGAAGATTTGTTCTAAACGAGCTTCAATGATTTCAGATAAATATCTTTCATCGATTTTAACTGGTTCAGATTGACCAATCACATCTACTGGAAATTCTTCACTAGCTGATGTCCGTGCTGGATATGCATCGCCGTAATTGATTTTCAAAGCTTCTGCGTTATTGAAGGAGGTATTTAAGACGGTCGAAACATCTTTTGTGACGAATTCGCCACCTTCCTGATCCACATAAGTGTATTTCAATTGGTTGTCATGCATGACAGCAGTCGTTGTTTGGCCGCCGCCCATGTCGATAACAATTGTACCAAAATCTTTTTCCCCTTCAGATAAAACTGATTCAGTTAAAGATAATGGTGTGATTAACATTTCGTTAATCGTTAAGCCAGCTTTTTCGACACACTTGCGGATGTTGTGAACAATTGTCTTAGGTCCAGTGAAGACTAAACCGTACATTTCTAAACGAACGCCAATCATTCCACGAGGGTCTTTGATGCCTTCAAAGCCATCTACGGTAAACTCTTGTGGTAAGATTGCCACAATTTGTCTTTCCGGTGGTGTTGAACGAACCATTGCTGCTGAGGCAACGTTCTTCACATCTTCGTCATTAATTTCTTTTGATTCGCTGTTAACAGCAATCATCCCTTGACAGCTTTCAACTTGTAGCTGATTTGCCGGTAAACCGACACTAACACTTTTAATTTGAATGCCAGCCTTTTCTTCTGCCTGTCTCACTGCTCTTTGAATTCCTTGAACAGTTTTTTCAATATCAACGATGATTCCACGATTAATACCTTCAGACTTAGCGTTGCCTACGCCGATGATATTCATTTGATTGTCGATATATTCAGCTACAACAACTTTAACCGATGTCGTTCCGATATCAAGGCCTACGTACATTCCAGATTTTGCCATGATTGGGGTTCCCTCCTAAATCCTTCTCCATTACTAACGGATACAATCTATCCATCATATCACTTGTAATTTTATATATATTCACTGCTTTCAATTTTACCATAAAACTACCCAATTTAGAAAGAAGAAAGTGTGATTTCCCTTGGTTTTTTTTCATTTTAAGAAAATTTACTCTAAGCTCTCACTGCTACTTTCAGTTGAACTGGTTGTACTTTGGTCGGTTCCATAGGGATATGAGAAAATCCCTACCTCCATATCAATCACGCCATTTTCCGTCATCTGAGAGGCGACTTGCGGATAATATTGCATCTGTGAAGCAAAGGTTGTATAAGGCACCAACACTTGATTGCCATCAGTCATCGTTAAGGTTAACAACCGCGGATTATCACTGCTCGGTGTATATTGGATGACCTGAATCAACGCTTGGACATCAGCGGCAATGTCTTGATATCCAGCAATGGTTTCAGTAATAATTGTCTGGTCACTAAAGTCCTGCATAACTGGAAAGCCTTCAATTGCATCCGTTGCGGTATCTGTTAGAACCACACCATTTTCTAGTATTGGGTAATACACACCGTCTTGTAATAATACGGCGGCTTCTTGATACTCGCTGACACCAATATTTAAACTAGTCGGTCCGGTTAAAGTAACACTGACGGATTTTATTCTTGGATTATCAGTTTCAACGGTAGCTGTTAATTGCTCTCTAGCAAAAAATTCTTCAAAAATATTCGTGCCAATTGAAAAATTGCTAGAGTCAATAATCGTCTCACTGGCGACAGCAGAATTGCCGCTGACAGTCAAGTTTTGCAATTTGCTAAGCGGCGAAACCAGATAGCTGAGTATAATCAACGGAATACCAAAGACCAAGAGCAGAATAATAATTCTGCGGCGTAATACTCTATTAGTCTGTTCTTTAAGATTAGGCAGAGTCTCTACATAAGACTTGCGGCGTTTTTCCTTTTTAGAACTGTCTAACACTTTTAATTTAGCTTTTTGCTGCTGTTTTTCCTGTTGTTTCTCATCCGCTTCTTCGGCATTTTCTGACGAATTCTCAGATTCTTCAGCTTCAGTTGTTTCCTCTTTTTTATCTTGCCACAGAGGGGTCTCTCCTTGCTGTTGCATATAAGTCAAATTGGCCTGTTGCCAAGGTGATAAATTCTCCTCATCAATCTTTGGTTCTTCATTTTGAGGTGTTTCTGGTGGCTGTTCCGGCTGTTTCTTTTTGACCAAGGTCGTCCCCCCTCTCTTTAAATCATTTCTTTAATCAAATTTTCTAAGCGTGTGCTGGCATCGCTAATGCCTTGTTCTTTAGCTGCAGTGGCCATCGCTTTTTGTTTTTCAGGATGGTCCATGATATCATCCAATGCTGCTAAGAGCGTTTGAGCATCTAATTGGCTGTCAGCAATAATGGTTGCCGCCCCGGCTTTTGCTAAGCTTTGGGCATTTTTGGTTTGATGGTCGTTAGTTACATAAGGACTAGGAATCAGTACGGCCGGAATCCCTAAGGCGGTAAATTCCGCAATCGAAGTGGCCCCAGCTCTTCCAACTAATAAAGAAGCATTTGCCATGACTTCTGTCATATTTTCAATATAAGGTTGAATACTGACATTGCTGCCTTGTGGCAATGCAGCAATTTCCGCTGATAATTGTTCATAATAACGGGTGCCAGAAGCATACAGCACTTGATAAGCCCGCTTTTTAAGTTCGGGTAAAGCTTGACTAAAGGCCTGATTAATCTTTAAGGCTCCTTGACTGCCGCCAAAAATCAAAACTGTCGGTTGCGCTTCTTTTAAGCCGTAAGCAGTAAGTGCATCATTTGGTTGCATGCCTTCGACTTCTTGCCCTCGGGGATTGCCGACTAAAGAAACCTTTTCTGTCGGGAAAAAAACGGCTGCATCCGGAAATGCAATAGCAATTTTAGTGACATAGCGACTCAAAAATTTATTAGTAATCCCTGGCACACTATTTTGTTCATGAATAATCGTCGGAATTTTTAAGCGAGAAGCTGCATAGACAACGGCTCCAGAAACATAGCCACCTGTCCCAAGAACAATATCCGGGCGAAATTCCTTTAAAATTTTTTTCGCTTGATTGATACTTTTCAAAAAGAGCTGTACTGTTTTCAAATTATCTAATGATAGTTTGCGTTTAAAACCTTGAATTTCTAGGGCCACAAATGGAACCCCAGCGACTGGGACGATTTCAGTTTCTAAGCCTTTTTTAGCCCCAACATAGAGAAATTCGTTTTCAGGATCTTTTTTCATGTAGTTTACAAAGGCTAGCGCCGGATAAATATGTCCACCGGTGCCACCGCCTGTCACTAAAATTTTCATGGTATTCCTCGTTTAATTCAAATTTTTTACAGCTTGGATAAATCGGTCGCCCCGCACTTCAAAATTCGGGTACTGATCCCAGCTGGCATTCGCTGGAGACAAGAGAATGGTGTCCCCTTTAGCACTTTCACGAAAGGCCAATGGCACGGCCGTTTCGACGTTTTCGGTTTCGATGATGGTTTCAATACCGGCTTCTCGACCGGCTAAGGCTAACTTACTGGCAGTCTCACCGAATACAATCAAAGCTTTGATTCCTTCCAAAGAGGGGATCAGCTCATCAAAATCATTGCCCCGGTCGAGACCGCCGGCTAAAAGAATTAGCTGAGCATTATCAAAGCCGCCTAAAGCCATTTCAGTAGCCAAAATATTGGTTGCCTTTGAATCGTTGAAAAATTTTCGCCCGGCAATTTCACCAACAAACTGAGTTCTATGGGGTACACCGGTAAAATTCATTAAGGTCGTTTTAATGGCTTCATTAGAAACGTGGCTTAATTTAGCAACAGCCAGCGCCGCCAGTGCATTTTCGACATTATGTTGACCTGGAACGCCAAGCTTTTCCGCCGGCATAATTAATTCATCTTGGAAATATAAATGCCCGTCTTTTAAGTAACTTCCCGTTGGCACAATTTTTTCAGTGCTAAAAGGAATAACTTGGGCTTTTGTGTGTAAAGCGAGTTCAACAAGTTCCGGCTGATTAAAATTAATCACTAAATCATCAGCAGCTGTCATGTTCTCTTGAATACGCCATTTAGCTTGAAGATAGTCTTCTCGAGTGCCATGATAATCTAAATGAGCTTCATAAATATTTGTAATGACTGCAATTGTCGGTTTTAAATCAACAATGCCCATCAGTTGAAAGCTAGATAGCTCAGTTACCATCACGTCATCTTTTGTCGCTTCTTGGGCGACGCTACTGGCAGGAAAACCAATATTCCCTGCTAAACGGGCGATACCCTGATTGCGGTCTGCATTTAATAATTGAGCAATCATAGTAGTGGTTGTCGTTTTACCATTGGTCCCTGTGATTCCAATCATCGGACATTCGGCCACCTCGTAAGCTAGCTCAACTTCGGTAATCACCGGAATCTCAAGTTCGATAGCTCGAGCCACTAATGGATTATCATAGGGAATCCCAGGATTTTTGACCATCAATGAAAAATCTTCATCCAGCAGTTCAATTGGATGACTGCCGGTAATTACTTTAATGCCTAAAGTTAGCAGGTCTTGGGCTTCGGGATTTTCTTCAAAGGGTTTACCATCATTTACTGTGACAAGGGCCCCCAGCTCATGTAATAATTTCGCAGCACTATAACCGCTTTTGGCCAGTCCTAAAACCAGCACCTTCAAATTTTGATATTTGGTAATCTGCTTCATAAAAAAACTCCTTTGCCGAAAACGAACTCACAAAACTTATTTATAAGACAATCACTAAAGTAATAACTGAAAGAACTAAACTAACTAACCAGAAAATAGTATCAATTTTCCATTCCGACCAACCACTCATTTCAAAATGATGATGGATGGGGGACATTTTAAAGATTCGTTTACCAGTTAATTTAAAGGATGTTACTTGTAGCATGACACTCGCTGTTTCAATCACATAGATTAAGCCAACTAACAATAAGGTCCATTCTTGATGCAGTAAGATTGAAACGGCAGCCAAAAGTCCCCCTAAAGCTAAGGAGCCGACGTCCCCCATAAAAATTTTCGCCGGTTTTTTATTATAGAGGAAAAAGCCAATCAGTCCGCCGACTACACAGACGCAAATAATTAGAACATCATATTGTTGTTGGAACCACGCAATGATTGCATAAGTTCCAAAAGAAATCGTCCCTAAACCGGAAACTAAACCGTCGATACCATCCGTAAGATTGACGGCATTCGAAAAGCCGACTAACCAAAAGATAATAAATAGACCGTAAATAATGCCTAAGTGAACTTGCCAGCCAAAGATATTTAAAATATCTGTATTGTTGTCCAGACGGTAGACACCGTAAAAAACTAAGCCACCAGCAATCTGACCAATTAATTTTTGACCAGATTTTAACCCGAGGTTTCTCTTGCGAAAGACCTTGATAAAATCGTCAATAAATCCTAAGGCACCATATAGCACTAGGATAAATAAAAGAATCGCTAACGAAGGTGTCAACTGTTGAAGCCAAATGGCACTGACGGTTCCAATAATAATTACGCCAACTAAAAAAACTAATCCCCCCATCGTTGGTGTGCCAGCTTTGACGCTGTGCCACCCGGGGCCATCTCCGCGGATTTCCTGACCGTATTGTTTTGCCCGAAGATAACCAATAAACAGTGGCATAAATGCCACTGTTATCGCAAAGCTACCAGCTAAAGGGATTAAGAATTTTGTCCATTCCATTTGTATTCTCCTAAATCTATTACATTAACTAACCAAGTGTGAAGCTAATGCTGTCTGTATTTATAATTTCATTTGAGGCTACGCTTTGCTCAACACAGCGCCCCTCACCATTGATGGTTACATCAACGCCAATCAGATTGCCGAAAGCTTCTAGTTCAGCTGCTGTCCAATCCGTCGTATCTGGCATCGCAATATTGCCATCGGTTAATAACATCACCCGCGTGTTAGGGTCGACTGTTTCGCCGGCAGCCACTGATTGCCCAGTCACGGTATCCCCTGTTCCTAAAACAATTGCTGTGACAAATGCTCGGCTTAAAGAAACAGCGGCATCTGCCTTAGCTTGATCTTGATAATCATCAATCGTCACAGTGGTATTACTTGCGTCTGTCGAAGCCATCTCAGTGTTTAAAATATCCATTGAGCGTTTCATCAAAGGATTGGCAATTTGTGAAAAGGCTGTACGGTCATAATTTTGTGGTTGTTTCTGTGTCAAATAAAGAACATATTCAGGATCTTCAGAAGGATACATCAAGACAACCGAATAAATATAGTTTGAAGAACCAGTCAGATAACCGGTACCATCTGTGCTACCAATTTGAGCCGTTCCCGTTTTTGCAGAAATATTATAACCATCCAGTGAATACAAACCATAAGCTGTTCCGTAATTCTGGCTCGTCACCGTATCTTGCATATAATTTAAAACTGAGTTGGCTGCATTGGCTGAAAAAGCTTGCCCGGCAACAGTTGGTTCAATAACTGTCGTGTCGCCTGTATCAGAATTAACGACTTTACTAATAAAGTGTGGTTCCAACATCTGGCCGTCATTGGCAATTCCCGAGAAGATTTTCATCATTTGCAGATTGGTGACAGTCAAAGCTTGACCATAAGCACTCATTGCTGTATCGACAATATTTTCAGTCGGCATCAAGCCAGCACTCTCACCATTTAAACCAGAATAGGTGCTCTCACCAATTCCCATTTGTTCCAAATGGTTGCGCCAAGCAGCGCCGCCCATGGCTTGTTCAAGCGTCACCATACCGACGTTACTTGACCAAGAGAGGGCTTGTCGCATGGTTAAAGTTCCCATACCTTGAGACCAGTCATTAATTTTAGTATCTTCAATTTGAATGGAACCGGATTGGAAGGTTTGATTTTCATTGAAGACACCTTCATCAATGGCAGAGGCAACCGTCGCTACTTTGATGGTCGAACCAGGTTCATATGCGTCTTCCACCAAGATGTTCCGCCAATTTTCTACATCACCGATATTTTCCGGATCAAAACTAGGCCGTTGCGACATCGCTAAAATTTCACCGGTATCAGCCTTCATTAAAATAGCTGTCAAATTTTCTGGGTTTGTGGCACTGTACACAGGATCCATTAAAGTTTCTAAGTAACTTTGCAGACGAGAATCAATTGTAGTGTAAATGTCGGAGCCATCAATCGCTGCGGTTTCTTCAGCTGTGGTTCCTGGTAACGGATTGCCGTAATTATTTTTTTCATAGACCACAGAACCATTTTGTCCTGCCAATAAAGAATTGTAGGCAGACTCAATTCCCATTTGTCCTGTTAATTGAGTACCGTCATCGCTATTAGCATAACCGATTAAATAGGAAGCAAAATTTCCATTTGGATAGATTCGGTCTGAGGAAGCATCAAAATAAAGTCCGTTAATTCCAGCACTTTCCATCGCTGCTTCAATCGCTTGCCGGGTTTCCAAACTTAGGTTATTGGCTAACGTACCGAACTCAACTTGATAACGGTCGGCATCTTTTGCATCCTGCAGCAATTCTAGCGCCTCGTTTGTATCGATTCCGATAGTCTGATTTAAAATAGTTGCTATCGTATTAAAATCAGCTTCATGTGCATACAGCTCGTCAGTGCCATTGACATAAGTTTCAGACAAAATGGCATAAACTTTAAACGAAGAAGATGTTTCAGCGATTGTATTACCGGAGCGATCGTAAATTGTTCCGCGGGTAGCTTCCAAAACTTCTGAGCCTTTATAAAGCTCTTCTGTTTTGCTGGCTAAAGAAACGCCAGCCACATGACCGCCGACGACAATATACGAAAGCCGTATCGCAAATAAAAAGAACAATCCAATACTCGTAGTAAAAAGAATAATCCCTACTTTTTTGCGATTGTTCCGCGGGTTTAAATTGCGTTTATCTAAAAATCTTTTCAATCTATTTTTCATTGACTTCATTTAACCTATTTCACAGTCCTTAAATTATTTTCATTGATTGTCAGACCATTAGCTTCTGCAATTGATTTAAGCCGGTCCGAGCGAGAAAGTTCTGTTTTTTGCTGCTCTAATTCAGTCGCTTGACCATTCGTTTCCGTAATAGTCGCTTCAATTGTTGAGATTTGGTTTTCAACTTGGGTCATTTGGCCCTGTAGACGAATCGTCAAAATGGACATGC
The DNA here is from genome assembly GCF_056924355.1 of Enterococcus sp. LJL90. NCBI lineage: Bacteria > Bacillati > Bacillota > Bacilli > Lactobacillales > Enterococcaceae > Enterococcus > Enterococcus sp. LJL90. The sequence continues at coordinate 182,049 of NZ_JBXPBQ010000006.1, forward strand.
CCAAGATGCCGACAAGAATAAATCCTAAAATAAATTTCTCCATTTTTGAGAGCCTCTTAAGATGACGAAGGGACGATACCGGCAATTTTTCGGAAATATCGACTGGTTGAACTTCCGTAATCTCAGGAACAGCTGGCGTTTCTGGTACTTCATGTTCTCTGGCAGGTTCTTGCAGCATTTGGTATTGGAAATCTTCTACTTTTTTCGGTTCAGCCATCTTACTGTTCCTTTCTAGATTTTTTTTCGGCCACTCGCAATTTAGCACTGCGGGAGCGATTGTTCTCAGCCAATTCCTCTGCGCTCGGTAAAATCGGCTTACGGGTAATCACCTTGAGCTCTGGTTGTAACTCATCCGGTACCATGGGCAACCCCGGTGGTAAATCCGGCAATGAGCTGTATTCTTTAAACATCGTTTTGACAATGCGGTCTTCTAATGAGTGAAAGGAAATCGCTGAAATCCGCCCAGCTGGACGTAAAAGCGCAATTGCTTGTTCCAGTGAGGTTTCCACAGCTCCTAGTTCATCATTAACGGCAATCCGAACTGCTTGGAAAATCCGTTTTGCTGGATGCCCACCAGTGCGTCTCGCTGCAGCAGGTATCCCTAATTTAATGATGTCAACCAGCTCACTCGTTGTTTCAATCGGTTGCTCTTGTCTGGCCCGTTCAATTTGACGGGCAATTTGTTTGGAGAATTTTTCTTCTCCATAACGGTAAAATATTTTAACTAATTCGTGGTAATCATAGGTATTAATAATTTCATAAGCGGTCAACGGATTGCTTTGATCCATCCGCATATCTAATGGTGCATCTTGGTGATAGCTAAAGCCACGTTCAGCTTCATCCAATTGTGGTGAAGAAACGCCTAAGTCGTAGATGAAACCATCCACGCCTGTAACGCCTTGTTCGGCAAGTTTATCGGCTAGACTGCGAAAATTACTTTTGATAAAGGTGACCATCTGCCGGTCTACATATTCTTTTAAAAATTCTTGACCATGATCAATGGCTTTTTGGTCTTGATCAAAGGCATAAAGATGACCCTGATCACTTAATTGAGATAACAGGTATTGGCTGTGCCCGGCGCCGCCTAATGTGCAATCTACATAGATGCCATCTGGCTTAATATTTAAATTATCCACCGTTTCCTTTAACATCACGGTATAATGTTGGAAATCCTGTGCCATGACTTGCCTCTTTCTAACTAAAAACCAAAATCACTCATTGTTTCAGCAATCTGATCAAAATTTTCTTCTGCTTCTTTGGCATATGTCTGCCAACGGCTCTCATCCCAAATTTCAATTCGGTCAGAAACACCAATAATCATACAGCCCTTCGTGATAGCGGCGTGTTCCCGTAAACTTTGGGGAATATTAATCCGCCCCTGCTTATCAATTTCAACCTCGCTGGCTCCGGCATAGAAATAACGGACAAAAGTGCGGGCATCTTTTTTTGATAAGGGCATTTCATTTAATTTCACTTCAAGTTTGGCCCATTCATTAACGGGATAACCAAATAAACAACCGTCCAGACCCTTGGTTAACACAAAGTTTTCCCCGAGGTCATCACGTATTTTGGCAGGAACAATTAAGCGGCCTTTTGCATCAATATTATGTTGAAATTCACCCATAAGCATTGCAAAAATCCCTCCTGTCCCACTTGATAGTAACAGTCTACCACAATCCCCCACTTTCTACCACCCATAGTAAAAAGTGTTGAGAAATACTTTGACGTTTACTTACTTTTAAAAGACAGAAGTAATTTTTGATTATTTTATCATTTTAAATATAACGGATAATTGTCAACACAATCAGTGTGATGTACAACACCATCGTGAGTAAAAAGACCAGGCGCCAAAACATTTTAAAGAAACGCCCATACATGATTTCATGGTAGTAATGGGCGTGAAATAACGCCACGCCAATACCTAGAATCAAGACAGCAATCATAAAATACGGTAAGATCGAATGCCCATAAACAGTTCTAGAAATCTCATGCAACCCAACGAATAAAAAAGGAATTGCCAAATCAGGTGTTTTTAACCCCATTTTCTTTATAAAACGCACGCTTGCTGTCAAAAAATTACTGGCAAAAAGCGCAATTACCGGGAAAATTAACCAAAACATTATCATTGGAGAAAATGACTCCATCACTAAATTCCTTTCTCACATCAAAGTCTTGTGACTATTTTTCTGATTGGCAGCTACTTTTTGAGAGTTCTTAGCTAACTTGATGTTTTCTTTGCCATCAAAAATTGTCCAGACTCTCGCCATTTTAGCTATAATAACTATACTGTATTTTCGTTACATAAGTGTTTCATTTTATTTAAAAGTTATTAAGTAATTGACTGAGAGTTAATTTTTTCGCAAAAAGTTTTTATCCAACCTACCTATTATACCTAAAAAACTTCTGTTAGCGATTAAGTTTTTCTAAACTTTCCTTGAAACCTTTGGAAAAAGAGAGTAAAATTTCAAAGACTACTAAAAAAGGATGGAGATTCATGAATAAGAAGAAAAAATCTACTTTCCAAGTGATTACCAAAGTTGTTGTTTGGGCTATGTTGATTCTAACCCTCGGCGGTATCGTCTTCCAAGCGGCCGCGATTATTTTTAACTAAAATTAAAATATCCAACCATTTCGTAACCTTTTGCCGTTACGAATGGTTGGATATTTTTTTCTTTATATTTAATTGCTGTGCCGAGCTTGCCTCAATAATTCTTTGGCATGTTCCAAAGCCAATTCTGTCACTTCAGAACCAGCTAACATTCGGGCAATCTCAGCCACCCGCTGTTCCTCATCTAATTGTTTGACCCGAGTTTCCGTCCGCTGCCCGATAACTTCTTTATAAATGAAATATTCATTATCGGCGGCTGCTGCAACTTGTGGCAGATGCGTGATGCAGAGAACTTGAGAATTTTGCGCGATTTTATAAATTTTTTCGGCGATTGCCTGGGCAACACGACCGCTGACACCAGTGTCCACCTCATCGAAGACAATACTAGTAATGCCCTGCACCTTAGAAAAAATAGTTTTCAAAGCCAGCATCACCCGCGATAGTTCCCCACCAGAGGCCACCCTAACTAAAGGCTTCAAGGGTTCCCCCGGATTAGTCGAAATATAAAATTCGACAATATCAAAGCCATCGCTATTCAACTCTTTGGCCTTAGTAAAACGAACCTCAAATTGGCTGTTTTCCATGTATAAGCCTTTGAGCTCCTCTAGAATTTCCTTTTCCAAACGCAAGGCCATTTTTTTCCGCTGATCATGTAATTTTACCGCTTGTTCTGTCACTTTTTGCCATTTCGCTGCCACTTCTTTTTCCAGTTGATCTAAGCGTCCATCGGAGAAAACTGAATCGGATAATTCATCAGAAATTTTTTGATAATAGCTTAAAATTTCAGCGACAGAATTGCCATATTTTCGTTTTAATTGGCGAATCAACTCTAGGCGCTGCATCACCACTTCCAAACGCCCTTCATCCAGTTCAAGGCCTTCAATAATTCGCGTAATCTCAGAGCTGGCATCCTGTAAAAGATAATAAGCGCTGTGAATATTTTCGCTGATTTGCTGGTATTCTGAATCCAAATCAGCAATTTCTGAAATCTCTTGACTGGCGGAGCCAACATTGTCCAAAGCCCCCTGCTGTTCATCGGTCAAGCGCTGATAAATTGTCGAAAAAGTATCGACAATCCGCTGAAAATTACTGAGCTTATCACGCTCCTCTAGCAAACTTTCTTCTTCACCGACAGCTAGCTCAGCAGCTTCAATTTCTTCTTTTTGGAAGGTCAGCATATCCACCCGCTGCACATAGGATTGCTCATCGGTTTTTAGCCGCTCTAACTCACGGGCTTGCTTGCTGACTTCATTATAATTATTGTGATAGGTTTCTTTAGCCTCTTGAAAATCTTTGGCCCCGAAGCTATCCAATAAATTTAGATGGCGGTCTGCCCGCATCAATTCTTGGTGATCATTTTGGCCTTGAATATCCACCAAGTATTCTCCCACCCGCCGTAAATTTCCTAAAGTTACAATCCGGCCATTGATCCGGCAAATACTTTTTCCTGTCAGATAGATATCCCGTTGCACGACGAGCTGGTCATCATTCAAATCTAAGCCCAACTCTTCAGCGACTGCTAAAAAGGCTGGCTGCTCTGGAATTTCAAAGAGCCCTTCCAATAAACAGCTTTCACTACCTTCACGGATAAAATCAGAGGAACTGCGGCTGCCGGCTAGTAAACTCATGGCATCGATTATAATTGATTTACCGGCGCCGGTTTCACCGGTCAATGCCGTCATTCCTTTGTAAAACTGTAGCTGAAGTTGGGAGATTATCGCAAAATTTTTAATGTTTAATTGTAACAGCATCTTTAAAACTCCTTTGCTGGCCTTCTTTTATAGATAGCCAATTAGAAACTCTTGAAGCTCTTGAGCTTGAGCCTCACTGCGGGCGATTAACAGTAGCCCGTCATCATCGTTAATTGCGGCAAAAAGTTCTTCAGAGAACTGACTCTGCAGTAACTTGCCTAGAGCGATGGCACTACCAGGAAGTGTCCGTAAATACAGGAGCTTCTCTTGAATATCAACTGAAATCAAGCCATCATTTAATAAGCGATGAAGTTTTTCTGCTGTATTGTCCTGACTCTCTTGGGGCAGACTGTATTGATAGCCGCCTTGAGGTGAGGGCACCTTTACCAGCTTCATTTCCTTAATGTCTCGGGAAATGGTCGCCTGAGTAACAAAAATGTCCTCTTGAGCCAGAATTTCTACAAAATCCTCCTGTTTACGAATCGCCCGCTCATTGAGGAGCTGACTCAGTAATTGTTGGCGGTCTTTTTTTCTCATCTACTCTTCCCTCCAAAAATTGGAATCCAATCATTTTATTTAGCTTACTTTTTTTCATAAAAAAAAGCAATGGCAGCCCTGAAAGCCAAGCAGAAATTTTGTTGAACTTTAAAATTTTCTACTAAAGCCAGATTTTTTTGTTTTACTACAGAAAAAAACGAACTATCAAAAAGCAGCGCTGGAGCCTGTGACATTAGTCTTTTTAACAAACGAAATCCCGAACTACATATTATTTGCTCCTGTAATCCAGTAGGTTCGAAGCGCAAATGAACAATATCTAGTGGTTTTCACTAGATATCCTTCGTAAAAGTTCGGCTTTGTTCTAACTGATGTCACAGCCTCACACAGCAAGCCTTTTTCGATAGCTCGAAGTTAATTTTCTGAAGCTGAAAAATTTTATTTTTTTGCTAATTTCTGATGGGCAGCAACCACGACATCTTCAATCGAAACTTCCGGTAAGATTGAGCCGCTTGCAGCTGATTTTAGATGGACCAAAAATTCAATATTGCCTTCGCCACCGGTAATCGGTGAATAGCTTAAGGCTGCGACTTGATAATTAGCGGACTGAGCAAAGTCCAAAATATCCGTCAACACCTGCTGATGAACTTTTGGATCTTTGATGATGCCGTTTTTGCCAACGGCTTCTCGGCCAGCTTCAAATTGTGGCTTAATTAAGGCGACGACTGAACCGCCAGACTTTAAAATCGTATGCAGCGGCGGCAAAATCAATTTAAGGGAGATAAAAGAGACATCAATACTGGCAAATTCCGGTTGCCCTTCCGTAAAATCTGCCGGTGTCGCATAGCGAAAATTGGTGCGCTCCATTACAACCACGCGGGAATCTTGACGAATTTTCCAAGCTAATTGATTATAACCGACATCCAGGGCATAACTGAGTTTGGCGCCATTTTGCAGGGCGACATCTGTAAAGCCACCGGTGGAAGCTCCAATATCCAAAACGATTTTGTCTTTTAAAGAAATCTCAAAAACCTCAAGGGCTTTGGCCAACTTCAGACCGCCACGGGAAACATAAGGTAGTTTTTCTCCTTTAATTTTCAACAAAGTGTCTAATGCAATTTTTTCGCCAGGTTTATCAAGGCGTTCATTTTTTTCAGTGTATACCAAGCCAGCCATCACACCCCGCTTGGCTTTTTCTCGGGTTTCAAAGAGGCCCTGCTCATAGGCGAGGACATCTACACGTTCTTTCTTCATGGTTTCCTCTTTCTAAGCCAATTCAAAACGGTCAATCAACTGCTGTAAAAGGTCAGCATTAAATGTTGTTGCATGTTGAATTTCTCTGACCGTCTCTCTTGCTGCGGTTAATTCCTTTTGCAAGGCTTCCTTTGCACCCTCCACACCCAAGAGAGCTGGATAGGTACTTTTAGCTAGCGCTTGGTCGCGACCAACCATTTTGCCTAAAGCTTCGGTTGTACTAACAACATCCAAGAGATCATCTCTGATTTGAAAAGCCAAACCTAAATGACCGGCAATTTTTCTCAGTAAAGATACAATCATTGCTGGCTGTTGCGTCAGCAATCCTCCAGCCACAATACTATAGGTAATCAGTGCTCCCGTTTTCCGTTCATGAACCGCCATCAATTCAGACAATGAAAGAGCTTGATTTTCCCCTTGAATATCGGCGGACTGACCAGCAACCATTCCTTCGGTTCCGGCGGCAGCAGCAAGTTCTTGCACCAGTGCTAGATTTATCGCAGCCGGTAAATCTGCCTGCGCCAATAATTGAAACGCAGCCGTCAACAACCCATCACCAGCCAAAATGGCTAAAGCTTCACCAAAAACTTTATGATTGGTAGCTTGCCCCCGTCGCAGGTCATCGTCATCCATCGCCGGTAAATCATCATGGATTAATGAGTAGGTGTGAATCATTTCAACTGCAGCGGCCGCTTGATAAGCGCCTTGTGCCAGCTCATCTTGAAAACCGGCAGCAATCGTCAAAACAAAGAGGGGGCGAATCCGTTTGCCGCCCGCCGCAATTGAATATTCCATCGCTTCTAGCAGCTTTAAATCACTGGTATGCTGTTTTAAAAAGCTTTGCATCACAGCTTCCACTTCCGGTAGCTGCTCTTTAGAAAATGCAGCTAGACTACTCATTGTCTGCCCCTTCAAATAATTCTTCTTGATTATTGTCAGCCATAACTTTCGTCAAGGTTTTTTCGGCTTTGGTTAACGTATCTTGGCATTGCTTGCTTAATTCCATACCTTTTTTAAAGGCATTCAAAGCCTCTTCCAGTGGCACGTCCCCTTGTTCCAGCTGGTTGACGATTTTTTCTAATTCAGTTAATGATTCTTCAAATGTCGGATTGGCCATCATCTGTCCTCCTAATGTCTTTTATTGCGGCAGTTGCTTCGCCATCTGCGTAGTGTATTGTAATTTCGTCGGCTTTCTTTAAATCAGCAGCCCGTCCGATAACTTGATCCTCTTTTGTTGTATAGCTGTAGCCGCGGCCCATAATTTTTAAAGGGCTCAGCAAATCCAGCGACTGAACAGCATTTGAGAAAGCTTGTTGCTTTTTATCAAAGAGGGCGCTCATGCGGTTTTGTAATTTTTCATCTAGATAGCGCACCTGTTGTTGGGCGGCAGCGACTTTAACCGCTGGCGAATTTTGTAAAAGCCGATGAGTTAAATTCACCACTTGGTTATTGGTTTCATTAGTCAGTGTCTGCATGCTGACCAGTAGCTGCTGTTTTAATTGATCCAGTTTTAAAGACTGGGCTTCATACAGACGGTTGGGCTGACGAAACACATAGGAATTGGCTAAACGACGGTAGCGTTCCCCTTTGAACTGCAATTGTTTTGACAAGGCTTGCTCTAAGCGAACTTGCTTTTCTTTAATTTTCAGCAATTCTTCATTGAGTACTGGTACGGCCAATTCTGCGGCGGCTGTCGGCGTCGCTGCTCGTACATCCGCGACTAAATCGGCAATCGTCGTATCCGTTTCATGGCCGACAGAAGAAATAATCGGTGTTGCGGCTGCAAAAATCGCCCGAGCAACTCTCTCTTCATTAAAGGGCCACAAATCTTCAATTGAACCGCCGCCACGACCGATAATCATCGTGTCAAAATTTCCGAGAGCTTCGACCCGCTGAATATTGCGGACCAAATCATCGGCGGCTTGATTCCCCTGAACTAGCGTTGGAAATAAAACCAGCTGAGCAATCGGGTAGCGCCGCTGAACTGTCGTGATAATATCGCGGATAACAGCCCCACTAGGACTAGTTAAGACAGCGATTCTTTTGGGAAACCGAGGGAGTAGTTTTTTAGGAGCAGAAAATAAACCCTCTTGATTTAATTTTTCCTGCAGCTCAGCCAAGGCTTGATACAAAGCCCCGACGCCATCCGGTTCCATATGCTCAATATAAATTTGGTAATTGCCGCTAGCCTCATACAGAGAAATGCGACCAACAACTAGAACCTTCATGCCTTCCTTTGGCTGAAATTTCAACTTTTGAAAGGCGCCTTTAAACATAATAGCCGAAATTTTTGCGCCGTCGTCCTTCAAGCTAAAGTATTGATGGGCATTGGGCCGCATTCGAAAATTAGAAATTTCCCCCGTCAGATAAACCCGCTCCAAATAAGGATCGGCTTCAAATTTGCGTTTTAAGTATTTTGTTAAGGCGGTAATCGTTAAATATTGATTTTCCATATATTTTACTACCCTTGGCTTCTTTTGGCAGCCTCAACGGTTTGCTGCATCAACATGGTGATTGTCATCGGGCCAACACCGCCGGGAACTGGTGTAATAAAATCAACGAGGGGTTCGACAGCTGTGAAATCCACATCGCCGACTAGCTTTCCTGCGGCATTGCGATTCATGCCGACATCAATGACTACCGCTCCGGGTTTTATAAATTCTTCAGTGACAAATTCGCCACGGCCGATAGCTACAACCAAAATATCAGCCGTTCTAGCAACTGCTGGCAAATCTTTGGTGCGGGAATGGGTGATTGTCACAGTCGCATTTTTTTCTAATAATAAAATCGACATCGGTTTGCCGACAATATTGCTGCGGCCAATCACGACGGCAGTTTTTCCTTCTAAATCAATATCATAAGCCGCAAACATTTTCATGATGCCGTAAGGAGTGCAGGGAATCATCTCCGCATCACCGGCTAACAGTTTGCCTAAGTTCATCGGGTGAAAGCCATCCACATCTTTTTTTGGATCAATTGCTAAAAGCACTTTTTCTTCATCAATGTGTTTTGGTAGTGGCAATTGCACTAAGATGCCGTGGAAAAGAGGATCTTGGTTATAGGACGCAATTTTTGCTAATAATTCAGCTTCGCTAATTGTTTCCGGTAAGCGTTCGACCTTTGAAAAAATACCAATTTTTTCTGCCGCTCTTTCCTTATTGCGGACATAGACTTGGCTGGCAGAATCCTCCCCGACTAATAACACAACGAGACCCGGCTGTAAACCTGCTTCTTTTAAATTTTCTACCTCAGTCGCTATTTCTGACTGCATTTTTTGTGCGAGTTCTTTTCCATCGATAATTGTTGCCATGTGTATGCCTCCTTCATCTCTTCAATGGTCTATTTTAGCATAGAACCAGTCCTCGGCAAAGGTTGAGCTTGCTTTTTAAGCGACTGGCTTGACTAGTGTTTCTGAAAATTTTTGGAATAGAAAAAAGCCTGTGACATTAGTTAAACAGAATTGAACTTTATCAACAATAGCTAGTAAGGTCCACTAGCTATTATTGAATTAGAACGAAGACCTGTTGCACAGTAGGGGCATGGCCTTTTTTGCCTTGCAACCTCACTGGACTGCAACGACAAAAATATCGTTCAAAATTTCTTCTGTTAAAAAGACTAGTGTCACAGCCTTTCAAAAAATGTTTATTGATCTTTAATCACATTGGACAAAACACCATTTATAAACTTACGGGATTGGTCGTCACTAAAGGTTTTCGCCAATTCTAGCGCTTCATTCAAAGCAACTGTCGCTGGTACATCCTCCACATAAAGAATTTCAAAAATTGCAATACGTAAAATGATTAAATCCATTTTCGCAATCCGCGAAACCGTCCATTTCGCCTTTAAGTGCTTGGCGATAATCCCATCAATTTCCGCCTGCTTAGCAACAACGCCTTCGACTAATAAATCCAGATAGGCGGGGACAAAGGCATCCTCTTCATCATTTAATAAATCCTGATGATCTAATTCAATCGCATTGTAAATGGCATCTTGCTTGGATAAATCGGCATTAAAATCCAAGGGGAATAATGCCTGTAAAGCTTTTTCACGAATCTCGTGACGGGTTAATTCTTTACTCATGGGTTTCCTCATCTTCATCTGGGAATAAATCAGCTAAATTGGGCTGTTCCGTTTTTTCAGGGATGACTGCAACAACGTGAATATTAACCTCAGCTAATTCCACATCGGTCATAAAGAGCACTTGTTGTTTCACCCGCTCTTGCATGTCCATCGCAATTTTTGGCACGGAAGTCCCGTAGTTTAAATAGCAGTAGATGTCCACGTTAATCGCACCTTCTTCGGTGAAGGTTAAGTAAACACCCTTACCGTGAGCGGCCCGGCCTAATAGCTCATTGACATTGCTGGCTAGCGTGCCCCGCATGCCGTAGACCCCGTCTACTTTTGAAGCGGCGATGCCGATGATGACTTCTATTACTTCTGGAGCAATCACGATTTCTCCTAATTCATGGTTTACGTCTAACACTAAACTTTTTTCGTCAGCCATAATCAAATCTCCTTTAATCTAATCTTCCCTTGAAATACTTCATGGGTCGCTAGTTAATAAAACAGTTCTCCTAGCTTTACTAAAGTAAAACTTCATTGATAGTGTATCAGAAATTGCAGTCTGACGCTATCTTTAAATCAATAGCAAGAAATTGTTTTACCCTATAAAATAATCAATTCCTTTGGTGAATGGGTCAAGACTTGATTGCCGTCTTTTGTGATCAACAAATCATCTTCAATCCGCACGCCGCCGATACCTGGCAGATAAATTCCTGGTTCATCAGTAATCACATTGCCTGGGACAAAGGCCTTATCTGCTCTAAAGGAAACATTTGGGCCTTCATGAATTTCAAGACCAATTCCATGGCCTGTCGAATGACCAAAGGCTTCGCCATAACCAAATGAAGCGATATGTTCTCTGGCAACAGCATCCAATTGAATCCCAGTGATGCCCGGTTGCGCCACTTCAATCACTTTTAATTGTGCTTCTAGGACAATTTGATAAATTTCTTTTAGCTTGTCACCGGGATTGCCAATTGCAAAAGTCCGCGTCATATCCGATACATATCCTTGATAGTAGCAACCGAAATCCAGCGTAATCAAATCATTTTTCTCAATGATTTTTTCACTGGCCACCCCGTGGGGCATTGCTGAGCGCAGTCCACTAGCAACAATCGTGTCAAAGGAAACACTAGTAGCTCCTAAAGAACGCATGTAAAAATCCAATTCATTGGCAACTTGGATTTCTGTCATGCCGGGTTTAATGAAGTCCAAAATATGTTTAAAGCCTTGATCTGCAATATCACAGGCCTTTTGAATTAAAGCCACTTCATCATCGTCTTTGACTTCCCGCAAATCTTCCATTAAACCTGTGACTGGTACAAGTTCAGCTGAAATAATTTCTTCCAAGACTGAATACTCAGCAAAGCTGACAAAGTTTTCTTCAAAGCCCATGCTATTTAAATTATCTTTGTTGCTCAGATTAGCTACCTCATCAAAAATCGGGCCGCTGTTTTTGACAATATCAAAGCCCGATGCTTGCTTGCCAGCTTGCTCCGTGTAACGAAAATCTGTGACAAAATAAGCATTTTCTAAAGTTATCACTGCTAGACCGGTGGTACCGGTAAAATTTGTAAAGTAGCGCAAATTATAAGGACTAGTAATTAAAAAGCTATCTAAGCCCTCCGTTTTCATCATCTGCCGTAATTTTTCAACTCTTAAACTCATGTGATGGCCTCCTCTTAGTTTTTCTAATCTATTATAGCAGAAAAAGACCCAAGTAAAATCTTCCAGCGCTTTTTTCCCTGACTCTTTTAGAAAAATTATGAAGATTTTTTCATTTTTATTTCATGGAGAAAAAGTTTTTTTCCTGCTCGCCTCCGGTAAACTAAATATATCAAGTACATTTAGAGGAGGAGTTCAAAATGGATCGTAAATTGTTGTTGAAATTAGCCGCTGGTGCCGGCACTTTGGTGGGGGCTGGCTTATTATTAGCCACCTTGTTTAGCTACTTAGAATATTATCGTTATGGTTTTTTCATTGATATGGAGGACCGTTTGGAATTATTTTTACCGGCAATTTTAGGGATTATTTTAATTGGTTTCGCTCTGTCACTGCCGGCCCTATTTAAAAAATGGGCCAATACCAATCCAGAAGACAAGCACTGGAAAGATTTCTAATCCATTAAGGTACCACCAACTTATCGGCAAAGCTAACGCTGAACTGGAGGCTTACTAGATAAGTTGTTTAAATAAAAAAGCACAAGCTGGATAATCGACCCTGTTTTACAGGTTCAACTAGCTTGTGCTTTTTATTATGATTGCTGTTTTTTACCAAAGCGATTTTTTAAGCTACGGTTTAAGACTTGGAAAAAACCTAATGAGCGGACCATATGTTCAGCGGGTACATACTCTCTAATTGCCCGTAAGACCTTCTTCGGATCTTTCGAAGCAAAGGTGAATAACCCATTTTGCTTGGTACGAATGGCATAACGGGGAATCCATTTTCCCTTGAAAATGACTGAAGCGATGACCACATCGACTTCCTCCCAAGGAATTTGGATGAACTTGCGGGAATCCCTTGTATCATAATACTCAAACGCGTTATCCCCCACCATAATCTTGCCGTAGTTATTCATGCCCATAAAGGATTGTCCATCAATTGTTAAATCAACCTTGGTATTCAATGATTGTACCATCTTCATCGCTCCATTTCTTTTCATTCAGTATAAATGAGCCTGCCATAAATTTCTAACAAAAGGGACTATCACTTACCTGTAAGTAACACTCCTTAATTTAGAAAAACTGACAGGAGCCAGTTTAAGAATAGCCGCAAAAAACGAACTATTCTTAAACAAAAACCCCCGCAGTAAAATTCTTACATAATGTTTAAAACGTGTAAGCCAACACCGACTACAAATAGACCGATGATGATGATGATTGGAGAAATTTTCTTCTTCAATAACCACATACACAATAAAGTTAACAGTAATGCAGCTAATCCAGGAATCAAACTATCTAAGTTGTCTTGTAAAGTTGTTGTTTGAATATCAGATAGAGATAGACCTGAAGAATATTGTTCAATGGCTGATCTAATTCCTGCTGTACCGCTTGGTAAAGAACTCCAATCGATGAAGGCACCGTCAGATAATTGAACTTGTGAAACAACTGGTGTGAAGGAAACATTTACCCAGCGTTCAACGAGTGAACCTAGGACAAACATCCCTAAAATAGAAGCACCTTTAGTTACTTTTTGTAATAATCCACCGGATAAATCTTCTGTAATTTTTGAACCTGCACGGTAGCCAAATTCTTGTGTATACCACATGAAGGCCATCCGAATAATATTCCAAGCCACAAAGAAAATAATTGGGCCTAAAATACTGCCAGATAATGCTAGAGAAGCGCCTAGGGCACCTAACATTGGGCGCACAGTAAACCAGAAAACTGGGTCACCAACACCGGCCAAAGGACCCATCATACCGACTTTAACCCCTTGAATTGCCACATCATCAACTGGTGCACCATTGGCCCGTTCTTCCTCCAAAGCCAAAGTTACCCCAAGAATTGGTGAGGCAATGTATGGGTGGGTATTAAAGAATTCCAAGTGACGTTTCAAAGCGGCACTACGGTCTTCTGTACTCTTGTATAATTTTTTGATTGCTGGAATCATTGAAAAGGCCCAGCCACCGTTTTGCATCCGTTCATAGTTCCAAGAACCTTGAATGAAGGTTGAACGTAGGAAAACGGAAGTACGATCTTTTTTAGTTAATTCGATTCTTTCTGCCATTTTTTTCTCCTCCGTTTCCTAATAGTCATTCAAGATGTCGCCTAAAGGATCGCCAGTGTTTGAACCACCGCCGCCTGTAGCAGAACCTTGGTTTTCTGTAATGTTTAAGTAGATTAAAGCAATCGCTACAGCTAACGCACCAATGGCGATTAGTGTTAATTCACTGATAGCTGCAATGACAAAACCGATAACGAAGAATGGCCATACTTCACTAGTTGCCATCATGTTGATAACCATTGCATACCCAACGGCTACCACCATACCACCACCGATTGCCATACCATCGGTTAACCAAGCTGGCATTGAATTTAAAAATCCGCTAACTGTTGCAGCTGGGATTAATAATAAAGCGCCAGCCGGTAAAGCAATCCGGATACCTTGCATGATAACGGCAATAATATGCCATCTTTCAATTGCTTTGTAATCACCTTTTTCAGCAGCCGCATCCATAAAGTGAACGATTGGCACAGCCAAAGTTCGTACGATCATGGTTAAGAACAAACCAGCGACAGCCAATGGAATCGCAACGGCAATGGCAGTATCAACACCATTTTCGCCTTGTCCACCTAAAACTAAAATAATTGCTGAAGCAACTGAAGCTAAAGCCGCATCCGGTGCAACTGCCGCACCAATGTTAGCCCAACCTAAAGCGATCATTTGCAATGATCCCCCAAGGATAATACAAGCTGTCAAATTACCAGTAACTAAGCCAATTAATGTACACGCAACTAATGGTTGATGGAATTGGAATTCATCCAAGATACCTTCCATACCAGCTAGAAACGCAACAAGAATGACCAGAATCATTTGAATAATATTTAAATCACCCATGGAATTTCTTACCTCCTAGTTAAACTTTTATTTAGCGTTTGCTAATTCATTTTTAGCTTTTTTCAAAATGTCGTCCATATTGTCTTTGGAATCATTCGGCACTTTGCGGACATCAAATTTGATGCCTTTGCTTTCTAAGGTTTCAAAGGCTTGAACATCTTCGTCACCCATTGATAAAACTTTACTTACAACTACTTTACCGACTGAGTGAGCCATCGAACCGACGTTGACTTCTTTGATGTCAACTCCGCCGTCGACTGCCCGAACAACATCTTCTGGGTTTTCAAACAACAGTAGAGCTTTGGTATTGCCAAAACGAGGATCTTTAGAGATTTCAATCAGTTTTTCGATTGGGATAACATTAGCTTTCACCCCTGGAGGAGCAGCTTGTTCAATCAATTTCTTCCGTAAATCATCTTTTGATACCGCATCAGAGACAACAATAATCCGACTTGGGTTAACTGATTTGGTCCAAGCAGTTGCCACTTGACCATGTAGTAACCGGGAGTCGACCCGCGCTAAAACAATTTTTAATTTGCCATCGCCTAGAACTGTTCCTTCTGGAATTGGACCGCTTCCTTTAGCTTCAGCTGGTGCCATTGCTTCTTTTGGTTCCAACTCTTCAGGGCGAATTCTAACTCCTTCTTTTGCTACAGTTAAGACATGGGCAGCAATTTCTTGAGCAGAAGTCATGCTAAAGCGTGAAGCATAAGCTTCAATCAACATTGGCAAATTCAAACCGGCTACGATAGCCCATTTGTCTTTATGCTCTTCAAACAACGTATTGGCCTGGTTAAACGGTGTGCCTCCCCAAAGATCGACTAAGAACAATACTTCGTCTTCTTCATCGAAGGTAGCAATTGCAGCTTGTAGTTTTGCCTTTAAGTCATCAGGTCCTTCGCTTGGTTGTAAAGTAACAGCCTGCACTTTTTCCTGCTCGCCGAAAATCATTGAGCCGGATTGTAAAATGCCGTTAGCGAATTCGCCATGACTGGCAAGGATGATTCCTACCATTTTCTTTCCTCCTACAATTATTTTTTACTGATGCTAATAAATAATAAAAATTAATTCAAATGCCGGCATCAGCAATTAGCTCAGCTTTTCTTTCTTTAACAAATCGGCCAAGCTGACCTTCCGATCTGCGGGAACTTTGCGGATTTCAATATCAATACCTTGAGCTAAAAGAAAGTCGAATGCTTTTAAATCCTCGTCATCAATTGAGACAAAATTGGTAATCATTTTTTTGCCCGTGGTAAAACGCATGCCACCGATATTTAATGACGGCAACTCGACGCCTCTTCTGACGATAGCAGCGACATCTTGCGGATTGGTGAAAAGCAGCATGACTTTATGATTGCGAAACAACAAGTTATGGTAAACCTCAACCATTTTGTCGACAGTGATCACATTGGCTTTGACACCGGGTGGTACTGCTTGGCTTAATAAAAACTTTCGCAAATCATCTTTGGCAACTTCATCGCTAACCACTAAAATTCTTTCGACCCCAGTAGTACGGGACCAAACGGTTGCAACTTGACCGTGAATTAAGCGGTCATCAATCCTCGCAAGACGAATATCCATGCTCATCTTGAAATCCTCTTCAGGTTACTATTAAAAATCTAAAAAAATTCTGGATTTTCAACCTCGCCCTCTTTCCATAAATATATAAAGCAAGTTCCGTGCCAAAATACACTAGCGTAAAAATAACCAAACCAGCATTTCTGACAATACACAAAAAGGATACACTGTAACAGTGTATCCTTTTTGTGTATTGTTTTTCTGTATTATCAAGCTTGATTATTGATAAACTGCAGAACGAAAAATTCTTCCACCTCAGGAAATTCCAGATGAAGACTGGTATTAATTTTTTGTGTTAACTGATGCAGCTTGTCATAGGCTGGATTCTTTTTCATTTCCTGTAAATCATCTTGATTCACTGTCAACGTTTCCTTTAGAATAATTCGTTCAATCGCACCGGCTAAGTGGATGACTAAATTGATATAGGTCGAATAATCCATTGGACGGCCGAAGAAGGCTTTAAAGAGCTCATCGGTAAACTGCCATAAAGGCTCAATAATTTTCTTACCGTTAATAAAAGTAAAACTTTCTAGTATATAGTCAACGGCAATTTGCTTCGCCGAACTTTCCGTCAGCTCAATTTCTTGAATTTGATTTAAATCATTTTCCAGTAAAAGATTTTCCAACAGTAGCTCGACATCTTGATTGATAAAATTCTCTAAAGGCAGAAATGGAGCATTGATTTTAGGGTCAAGAATTCCTGTGACCGCAACAATCTCACTGTTTTTTTGCAGCTCTTGGATTTTTTCTTCCGCAGCCATCACAGAGGTGGTTGCCACTTGAATATTTTTAACCGCTGAGGTCTGCAACGCCTTTTCAATAATTTCCTTAATGCGCTGAGCCGTTCCCTCGCCAGTCGTACAAATCGCCAAAATTACTTTATCCTCAGCGATGACATTTTTTTCTTCATTGGCCGTTGTCAGCTGACCATAGCCTTGAAATTCTTTAAGGGATTCAAATAATTCAGCTAAATCCGTCCCTAAAACTGAAGCTTTTCGTTCAGCTTCCAAGACAAGCGGTGTGGTCACCATGTCTAAGGAACGAACCATGACGCCCGTTTCTTTTCTGATATTATCAGCAAAGGAAGTCAATGAGCCCATGTCCACCAATAATAAAACGCCATTGCCTTCATTGGCGTCGACGACTTTTTGTTTTAATTTTTCATAGGCGACCGTCGGACTCATATCAAGGGGCATATCGACTGCTTGCAAGCGGTCGGTGCCTAGCAATTTATTGACCACTTGAGCCATACTGCTGGCGGTGCTGATACCGTGGGCGGCAATGACCACGCCAACACGACCGGCACTCTTACGATGTTTTAAGGAAATCAGCAGTACGGTTAAATAATATATTTCATTTTCGGCGACTGTCACCGAAAATTTTTCTTCTATTAAATGATGGATATAGGTAGCTGCCTTCATTTCATTTGGAAAGCCAGCAGCCATTTCCTTAATATTATCATTGGTCACCCGCTGTTCACCCAAGCTCATCTTTCTTAAAAGAGAGCTGATGTGCAGACTAAAGGCATAAATAAAGTTTTGTTGAAAGACTGGACCAAATGTCTTTGTGGCATAGGCTAAAATCTCTTCCGTCAGATCAATCACTTGAGGCTCGACAAAATCCCCCAGCTTATTATCGGATTCAAAGGTGAAGCCGTGATTTTTATAAAATGATTTCAAATGAATATTAATATCTGTCGAAATAAATTGATTGATCACGTCTTGGCTCAGCCCGTCCGCTTTTAATAAAGCGGCTTTGTCGCCGATAATATCATATAAATTATAAGGTAGCTCATAGGAGTCGCTTTGAAAACGTAACGCCGGCTCGTTAGGATCGACCGTCATCTTCGGCTCTAAATATTTAGCCATTTCCGCCAAACGATTGCGATCACCAGCTAATTCGATGAGACCACTGCGGATATTTTCTGATAAATCCTCGACAGTGATTGTGATTTCTTCGTTGCTCATTTGATTCATAAAAGCCCGGGCACAGACTAGCTGGATATTGGATTTCAATTGGCCGATATTGCCATAGGTAACGCTGCCAATCAATGCCTTGACAACATCCTCCATTACACTGATGCGGCGTTGGATGCGGCCAGCTTCAATCGCCATCATAATCCGCACCAAATCAATTTGCTCCTCGGCCGGCCGTTCATAAAATGGCGGCAGTTGGATATTGATGGGAATCCGTCTCACAAAAGTTTCTAATAAAGAAGAAGAAGGATCTTCGGTAGTGGCGCCCAAAATTCGCACATCCGCACGGCGATTTTTGGAATTTTCCCCCAAACGATTATAGGTGCCATTATCCATAAAATAAAAAATCATTTCCTGACCTTCTGGCGGCAAGCGATGGATTTCATCTAAAAAGAGCATCCCGCCGTCAGCCTGTTCAATAATGCCCTGCTTGTCTTCATTGGCGCCGGTAAAGGCCCCTTTGACATAACCAAACAAATGACTCATCAACAATTCGGGATTATTGGCATAATCCGCACAGTTAAAGACAATCAATTCATCCCTTTGAGCAATCACTTCATTGGCTTTCGCAAATTCAAACATCGCATGGGCAAAATGCGTTTTTCCGGAACCCGTCGGACCGGTAATTAAACAATTCAAGCCTTTAGGGGGATATAAAATTGCCGCCTTCGCCTGATCAATGGGATTTTTCATCGAGCCTTTGGAACCCACCAGTCGGGAAAAAATATCTTTCATCGGAGTCTCTTGGCTGCCGACAAATTTCGGCTGAAGCTTGGTTAAATTATTTTCTTTATAGCTAGGCACATATTTTTCGACCTTGGCGGGTGCTGGGCCGGCAACTGTCTGTTGATTGCCGTTAAAATAATAGCGAACAGGACGCTGATTGGTCTTTTCAATATAACCATCCCGCACCAATTGATTTAAATCCTTACTACTATTAGTCCGTTGAATTTCTAAGGCCTCTGCCACTTCATTTGTTGTGACGCCGAGATATTGGTTTGTTTGAGGATCTTTTACCGTTTGCTTTTTAACAAAAGCCAACACTTTATCCACTCGTGCCATTTTCCCACCTCCTAAAAACCCTTGTATCGTAGCTGAAATTCCTGATTTCGTCTAGCTTTTTATATCACATCTCCCAAGCCCTTTCAAATATTTCACTTTTTATCAGCAGACAAAGCAGAAAAAAAGGCTGTGCCATTAGTCATTTTAACAGAGAAAATCTTGAACTTTCTTGCCTTTGTCTGAGTGGTCCAAGGTCCTCGAAGGGAAAGTTCCTGCGCTTCAACGGTCCAGTGTTCCTCGTCACAAATTGTCAATCTCTAGTATTTTACAAGAGACTGTTCGTAAAGTTCAGTTCTGTTTTGACTAATGTCACAGCCTTAGTGTGTTAGTTTAATGCTGGCTAATTCCAATGGCGTCTGTAACCGGGATTGAAAAACAAATGCAATTGGCTTCTGTATTGAAACCGACTTTTTCTTTGACTGCCTGCATGATTTTCTCGCAGGTTTCATCATCCGTTAAAAACAAAATGATTTCCCGCTCAGAATCAATTGTGATTCCCATAAAGACTTGATGGCGAGCCCCTTCTCCGCGAGCATTCAAAATGGTTGCTCCGCCAGCCCCAACCTTACGAGCCACTTCCACTACATCATCAGCGTAACCCGCTGTACAAATGACGTGCAAGGCCTTTTGAATTTTCGTTTCATCAATCATAGTTATTCTCCTATTATCAAGATTTTCAATTTTGTTTAAAAAGAGACCTTAAAAGACAATATTGTCCACCGGTGAAGAAAAAGCAATTCCGGTATTCGGCTGATCGAAATGGCATTCGGAAATTAACAGCTGATAAATCTTTTCCTTTTGATCGTTGCGAATGATACAGTTGATGACAGTCTTTTCTTCCTCCGGCGTCAAGCCCAACAGCATCTCTAAATAATTTTGACTGACCGTCCCTTGACCATAACTGGTGGTGATAATTGGACAACGGTTATCCGTCAATAATGTCAACACCCGGTCCTTTTTACGACGGCCGGTGATGATGGTCATCAGCGAAATCTTTTTTGGATTCTTCATCCCAGCTAACCCCCCTGCACTTTAATCTTCAGCAAATTCGTCACTGTCGTCTTCGCCCTCTAAATATTCTTGAATCCGAGCTAATTCATCAGCGGCATCGGCTTTCTCAATTTTTTGACTGCGGCTACTGTAAATAATACCCAAAACCTGCACAGCAATCAACGGCGTTACCGAAATAAACGCAATAATTCCAAAGCCATTGGTCAAAATCGACTGCGCCGTCTCAGGATTACGCATAGCCACCGCTTGCGCTATTCCCAAAGTCAACGGCGTTAAAAAGGCTGAGGTCAACGCCCCGCCAGTTACCCCGCCAGAATCAAAGGCCAAACTGGTAAATAATTTCGACGTGAATTTCATTAAAATTAAAGCAATGACATACAATGGCAACAAGAAATACATAATTCTGATGCCTGTCAAAATTTTAACAACCGACAAGACAACGGCACAACCAATTCCTAGAGCTAAGGTGATGCGAATGGTCATTTTTTTGATATGACCATTTGTCAATTCCTCCAGCTGATCGCCTAATACGGTCACGGCTGGTTCTGACAAAGTAATCGCCATCCCTAAAAAGAAACTGATAAGTAAAAGCAGCCCTTGATAATACTGGGGCTTTGCAGGGTCTAAAAAAACTTCCCCTATGTATTTGCCGGCAAAAGCAAAACCATAATCAATTCCTGTTAAAAAGATTAATAAACCAAAATAAACGGGAATACTACCAAATAAAATGCGGACAAAGCGTTTTTTAGGCAGTTTAACAATAAATAGTTGAAACGGAATAAAAGCTAAAATCACCGGAAAAAGTGCTAAGGCAACATCCACAATATTCCCTTGTAAAATAGCTAAAAATCTACCTGAGACAACCGGATCATAAGTCTGATCTAATTGCAGTACGCCATTATTTTTCAAATAAATATACAAGCCATACAGAAAAATTGCAATAATCGGTCCCACCGAAGTAATGCCGATAATCCCAAAGGTTTCATCGTTTGATTTATGGCGGCTCATCGTTTGAGAAACCCCGATACCTAGCGCCAAAATAAATGGCACCGACACATCACCGGTGGTCGCGCCACTGGCATCAAAAGCCAAGCCAATAAATTCCTCTGGCACAAATAAAACCATTGCAAAAACAATCGCGTAAAGCAGTAGAAAAACTTTTTTAATATCCCAGTTTTTCATCAAGCGCATCAAGGCAAAGCCAACGGATACCCCCGTTCCTGTACTCGCCAGCCAAACAAATGGCCGAATCCCGACATCATCAATGACCAAGTGTGTCTGCCGCGCCAATACTTCGAGCGCCGGCTCAGCCACTGTCACCACAAAACCAAACACAACCCCAAACAACACAATAATCCATAAATTTTTCAGTTTGATTAAAGACTGCCCGACAATTTTGCCAATCGGTAAAATGCTCGCCTCCAAGCCCACTAAAAATAACGTTTGACCAATAACTACACTGGCATAGCCTACTAATAGCCGCAAATAATCTCCCGCATCATCAAAGGGGGCAATAATCACACAGACAATCATGACAATGATGGCTAGTGGCAGGGATGACAGGATGGTCTCCTTTAGAGTAGTCACTAACTGTTTAATGACTCATCACCTACTTTCTCAATTTTTCACAACACTCTCCTTCTTATTTAAAGTATAACATTAATTTAAAAACGCATTCAAGTTTAATCGTTTGAAGAAAAACGATTAAATCACTGAATAAATTTCAAAAAAGCTGCATTCAGTTGCTGCCAGTCAGTTGCGGGCTCCTGCGGTAGTTCTTTAGCCCGCTTTTCCATAGCACTGATTTGTTCTTCAATGTATTCATTTAAGATGGTGACTTTTGGAACCAGCTCCAGCTCATTGACGGCCATTTTTATTTCTAAGAGCTCATCCACCGCCAAGCGTAAATTTTGCGGTAATTCAGCCGCTAGTAGTTCACTAAAAGCCATTGGTGGATTGGTATTTTTATCAAGAACCCATTGGCCTGCTATAATCGGCCGCAAAACATAAAAATATTTCTTAGCCTTCACCAAATCCCCCTTCAAATAATCACGATAATTGGTACTCGCCATGTGCCAGTAATGATACAAGGATTTCTTTTGCGAAAAATAAGCGGGTAACAATTCTTTTAACTGGCTAAATTTTTCATTTTGATAATAGACAATCGGTGAGGCACACCACTCAAATAAGGTCGGATTCGAGCGTTGCAAGAGCTTCAAAGCTTTTTTAATGTCCCAACCATTGATATCCAGCGTCTCATCTAGCTGCCACTCAATTACATCCGCATGTCGTCCAAGCGCAGATAGTCTTGTGGCTTGCGCACATACAAAAAGCGCACATCATAATCACTGTCCGGCGAGGCAAAGCCCCAAGCCCGACTACCCGACTCCACAGCTAAAATAATTTCCACTTGTTCCCGCTCTTCAATCGTTTTTAATTTTTCTAGAATAATTTTGTCCATTTCTCCACCCCTTAACTGGTCACATTTTTTTATTTTCATACTCCGACTTGAAAGACTGAAAAAAATTTAACATTCACCACTTCTGATTGGATTCATATAATGATTGTACCAAAGATTTAAAAAGTTAGAATTAGTAAAAAGCCAGCCTTCATTTTAAGATGAAGACTGGCAAGTTAATACGGGAATTTTTTTGAATTTAGATTTTTTAGCCTCACTTTGATTGTTCTTACAGAATTGGGCTAACGTCGAGAGTTCTGAAGTTTTTTCCAAAGTAATTGCGAGCCTTTGCTAACAATTTTCCAACTACTTCGACTGAATCAGCGAAAAGTCTGACGAAGTGTGTCGCTTTTTGATGCAATTAAAAATACACAATTAAAAAAGTCATCAAGATGATAATCATAACAGCCCACAGCAACCAAGAAAACTTGCGTAAACAACTATTTAGCTAAAAAAATGATTGATTAACCGGCCATCTTGTTTCCTCAACACTTGGCAAAAGCATCTGGATAAAAATAATCAACGACCCAATCCTCGGCAATAAATACAGAAGCAGCCACCAATTGCTATGGTCTCGATCATGCAATCTTCTGGCTCTTAGCGAAAAATTCGCAATCCAAATAGCGAACACTAAAATCATCAACCCCATATCAAAAAATCTTGAATACCTAAATGAAAAAAAATCACTAGCAAATAGATAAACAACAACTAACATAATATTTACGAGTTGCGGCCACCAAAACTGACTTCTTGTCGCTCTTCCCTCCATATTAAACATATTTCTCCAATACTCCTTGTAAGCATTTGCCATTTCCTCACTCCCCTTTTTAATTTAACTATTCCATATAAATATTATTCAGTCAATAAAAACAATTAAAAAAATATTTTTTGAAAAATTTGAATTGTCTTATCGGAATTTTTTACTTTAGGCGTAAGGAAAGAGTTGGCTTTTAATAATTTCAATTGCTCGGCATTGAATCAGATTGATACCACAAATTTGCAGGTTTAACTAGATTCAATCTAGAAAGCTGATGGAAAAATTTAAACAACACATTCAAATAGCTAACTTTTACTAATTTGAAATATAAATTCCGCATTTACAGGTGAATGCTAAAAGATTAGTTAGTTCATGAAAAAGCTAAAATGTTTAGGAGTTTTCAATCCAGTGAATTCAAAAAAAAATGACAAATAAAAAAGCCCTATCTCTTGTCATGCAAGAGATAGAACTCTATTTTAAACATTATTGAGCAACTGGATAAACACTCACTTGTTTTTTGTCGCGGCCCTTGCGCTCGAAACGCACAACGCCGTCAACTTTAGCAAATAATGTGTCGTCGCCACCGATACCAACGTTAGCACCAGGGTAAATTCTTGTACCGCGTTGACGGTAAAGGATTGAACCACCAGAAACAGTTTGGCCATCAGCACGTTTCGCACCTAAACGTTTAGATTCTGAATCACGTCCGTTAGATGTAGAACCGCCACCTTTTTTGTGGGCGAATAATTGTAAGTTCATTGTTAATAACATGGTCTGCACCTCCTATTGATTGGTTGTAATAATTTCGACAAAATCTGGATACTCAGCTTCAGTTGCCTGAAGACCTAAGAGCAGATTTTCCAATAAAATCTGAGCAATATTTCTTTGTTCAGCCGTAATATTCTCCACCATTTCGACATGAAGGTAACCACCTTCTGTATCGTTGGTTTCGATTTTCGGCGCAAATCCAGCCAAAGCATCAATACCATTGACTCCACTGATTGCCAGTGCAGATACTGCAGAACAAACGATATCACTACCGTAAGGACCCGCCTCTGCATGACCAGTTAAAGTAAAAGCTTGAATCCGACCAGAATCACTCCGCATAAAAGTACCCTTGATCATTTACTGGGCCTTCCTTCATCGCTATTAAGCGTTGATTGCGTTGATAACAACTTTTGTGTAAGGTTGACGATGACCTTGTTTGCGGTGAGAATGTTTTTTAGGTTTGTATTTGAAAGTTACGACTTTCTTTTGTTTGCCGTGTTTTTCAACAGTTCCTTCAACAGTTGCACCAGCTACAGTTGGCGCACCAACTTTAGTAGTGTCACCACCGACCAAAATCACTTCATCAAAAACAACTTTTTCGCCAGCTTCAACAGCTAACTTTTCTACGTAGATGGCTTGACCAACTTCAACTTTCAATTGTTTGCCACCAGTTTTAATAATTGCGTACATGCTTAACAGCACCTCCTTAAATTAGACTTAGACTCGCCATCCCAAGTGACAATTGCTTGTGCTTAAGACTTGTTCTGAGCGGTTGTAGCTGTGGAGACCACAATTACAACAGTACAATAGTATCAAAAAAAGAATTCAGCGTCAATGAAAATATATGAAAACTTTTCTAAAAGAAGCGACGGCTCTTTTTTAATGTTTAGCAACAATTCTTTTGACAACATCTGCTAAGTCCCGCATAAAAAAAGCGGAATTTTTTTCAAAGGCCCTTACAAAGGAACCCTCTGGCAACGTCAGCTGGTCAAGAGGCTGCCCTAAAACATCTTTGATAATGATACTCTCATCTAGCTGGCCCCAGTCAACAGACCAGTAGTGGCCTTCTAAGTCACCATCAAACATCGTTTGAACTTCCTCTAATAAAAATTTTAAAATGGCACTCCGGCGACTGGCATCCCCTAAATGTTCTGTGTTCCAAGTTTGCCATTGCTGAATTTCTGTTTCGTACATTTTAAATCCCCCTAATCGCTGTATTATCCCACGATTGTTTGAAAAACTAAAGGGTAAGGTCTAGCTGCATCGTAACAAATGGATAGTGATCACCATTGGTTGCTTGTAAATACTCGCCGGTTTTGACAAAACCGACATTTTGATACAACTTCTGGGCCCGTGTATTAAATTCAGCAACAGCTAAGTTGATCCGCTTCACTGCATAATTTTCCTGAATAAAAGCCAAAATCAACTGAAAAAATTCTTTTCCGAAGCCTTGACCAGTTAAAGCAGGCCTCATGCCCAAACCGAAAATAATTTCATCAGAATTTTCTGCTGGTTCCAAAACAAAATAACCAAACAATTCTCCTGCCTTGATTACTTGATAATAGCTGTCTCCCCGCTGTTTAGCATCCATCATCTCCTCATAATCTTCAGGATCAGCGCTTAAATCATAAAAAGCATAATCTGCTGGATAGTGCCATTGATTGGCAATCATTTCTGCATTGGCTTGCGTCAGCGAGCTAATTTTAAAATCAGCCCTTTCATATAGTATATGCAGATCCTCCCAATGGGATTTTGTCATAAAATACTCATTGGAGCTGAAAGTTTTTTGCAAGCTAGGGGAACTATAACTGCCGGCTTGTTCAAATTGAAAGCCGAGACCCTCTATTAAGTTTTGCGAGGCCTGATTTTCTGTAAAACAACAGGCATAAACTTTTGTTACCTGTTGTGAAAAAACTTCTGTTAAAACTAGGGCTACCACAGACTTCATAATCCCCCGCCGTTGAAAATCCGGGTGTAAAACAAAACCTAGTTCTTTTATTTGTGGATCATGATCTTCAGAGTCATCATGCACTGTAATATGGCCAATCACCTGCAAGGTTTGCTTTTCTTCAATCGCATAAGTTTGCTGATTGTTCAACAAATTTTGCAGCATCGCTTCTGCTTCAGCCAAAGAGCCAGCATGTCGCCAGCCAGCCGCCTCTCCTAAACCCGGAATTTTTGTATAAGCATAAAAATCAGCTAAATCTGTTTCTTGAAAAGGTCGTAATTTAACTTGACTAGTTTCCATTTTCATAAGTTGCCTCCTGAATAGTTTGCAAATATTTTTCTCGTGTCATCACATAATCAAACATCTTAAATGTCTGCTGTAAAGTTGGTGAAGTGTAGCTACTGGTTCCAGAAAAAGTAAAGCCTAGTTTATTAATTAAAGCCTTGGAAGCCTCATTATCTTCAAAATAGCCAGCATAAATTTTCTCAATTCCTTGAGTGAATAAATCCGCCAAAACAACCGTCACAGCTTCAAAAATAATTCCCCGCCGCCGATAATCCGGATGCAATACAAAACCCAATTCTTTTTCCTTAGAATCATTGACCGCCGACTCATCATGGATTGTTAAATGTCCAATAACCCTACCCGTTTTTTTATCCTCAAGGGCATAGGCAAAAGGATTATTGATCAAGCTTGGCAAATCTTCTGCCGCCTCAGCCAAATTTTCTAAATGGCGCCAACCCGCAGCCTCTCCCAAGCCTGGTATTCTCGCATACTGATAGAAATCTTCTAAATCCGTTTCTTGAAACCGCCGCAACAAAACTTGTTGTGTCTCCATACTCCTTCACCTCATACCATTCTACATCTAGTGTACTAAATTTTTATAAAAATAGTGGCTTTTTTCAGAAAACATTTTCCTTTTATTGAAAATGAAAAAATTTAGTTAGCTTAATGCTAAATATTTTCCGATAAAATCATTCATTGACGACAATGTTATTTTGTTGAAAATAAATGTTGAAACACTGCTGCAGTTCTGGTAAAATCATTGATGTTGCTAAAGTAAAAGCAGCTCACAATTGAAACGCCTTTACTTCTGCTGATGTCATAGTAGCTCAGCCGGATAGAGCATCCGCCTTCTAAGCGGACGGTCGGGGGTTCGAATCCCTCCTGTGACGTAATTAGAAAACACAAGAAACATCATAAAAGTCTCTAAAACCTTTTTTGTTAAGGGTTTTAGAGACTTTTTTGTTTGTTTTTAATTACTGGAAATATCCTCGAATGCAAAACATTTTGCATTGATTTTGCATTAACTCATACTTTACTATTTATAAAAATAAAAAAATTTTTATAAGAAACGTATTTAAAGTTAGATCAGCTACGAGAAGAAATAAATCATAGAAAATCCCCTTACCTAAACTTGGTTGACCTTTAAGAGCTGTAGCTGTGTTTGCCTGAGATAACCAAACTCACAAAATACAATTGCCATCCCCACACCGCCACCTTATAATGAAAGAGAAAAGAAAATCAGAAAGCGGGTGCTTTATGGGATTATTTGATGGTTTAATGGGCAATGCCACCCAACATGGCAATGAAGCAGTTCAAAAGGAGCTGCAGGATGTCTTGATTCCTCAAGAAAAAGTTGATTTGGCCTTCAAGTTAGTGCGGGATTTAATAGTTTTCACTGATAAACGTTTGATTATCGTGGATAAACAAGGGATGACGGGTAAAAAAGTTGAGTATAAATCGATTCCCTATAAATCAATTTCACGTTTTTCAGTTGAAACTAGTGGCCATTTTGACTTGGACGCAGAGCTGAAGATTTGGATTTCTAGTGCTGAAGCCCCTTCTGAAAGTGTCCAATTCCGTAAAGATAAAAATATTGTCGAAATTCAACAGGCCCTTGCAGCTGCCGTGTTGGCTTAAACAATCTACAAAGTCATCTGTAAAAATTCAAAGCCGTGCAAGTTCGCTGATTAGCGACGAGTTGCACGGCTAATTTTTTTATTAAGCCTCTTATGTTACCCTTCAAAAAATCTAACCTTCACAATTGTTATGTCAAAGTCTCTCCTCATTAAGAAATCACACACAATGGTTGATTTGCGTTGTCGCTTAATTTTACGACACGCTCTACTCTAAAAAACAAGCCTCGCAATGCTTCTTTTCAAGCAGTCGGCTGAATATTATACCAATCATGTTTACCGGTTTTAGGTATATGCCGCCGCTTCTCCACTTCAAAACTGAGGGTTGAAATATTTTGCATAGTCGGAATGTCCCGCACCACAATTAACCTATCCTTCGGAACATTCGGCATAAGATAATTTGCCACAAATAAATCGCAATCCGGCAGCTCATTTTTTGCTGAATCATTTTCCTTCGAAGTATAAAATTCGTTATTTAAAGGAATGATTGTAATCTTAGTATTAAAAATTTGCCAAAAATATTCTGTTAAAGCGTGAATATGGGCGGGACCCAAGTTGCTGCAAATCCCCACTTTGATTGCTTGACGATTGCGCTGTAGCATTTCTGGCAACCCCTCCCAAAGAATCATTATTTTGCATAAAAAATCGTCGTAGTAAAAAGACAAATCTGGTATGTGATATTTTTTCCCAATCGCTAAAACAAGCGCTGCCAATAGTTCTGAAAATTCCTGAAAATTTATTTCAACTGTTGGTCGAGAAAAATTATTTCGCTGATAAAATATGTAACGGGGATAAGGATAAGTTTTATGTTTTAAATAAGTCGTGATAAACAACTCTTTAAGGCGTTGATAACTACCATCATCGATACTCAATTGTCCCCTTTGCACTAACTCTGAAATAAAATCATCTGCCGCAAACTGGACGCGTTCTTTTTCAGCTGGATTATCCCAGCTAATTTCCTGCCAAAAAACAGTCAGCAGGATGTCCTTCTTAATTGCAGGCAATTCAGCTGCAGAAATTTTTTCCGATTTCTGCTCAAGTTGCTTCAAACAATATTCCAATAGCTGATTAGCTTGAAAATTTTGCAACTGTTTCAAATTTTTTTTAGAGTCAATCAGCTTGCCCTGCTGAATACGAATTAAGGCAACACAAGCAGTAAAGCAGCCTTCATACAGCTCAACATTGTTAAGATTTAACTTGAATTCTTTGTTAAACAGCTTCAAGACTTTAGAAATTTTTTGCTGGTCAAAGGGAAACGGCCATTCCCGAAAACCATAGGCCTCTAAGAAATAATTTTGGAAGAATAAACGTAGCTGCGCTTCATTACTTCCCTTTAATTTAAAAGGATTTTTTTCTAAAATGATTCCAAAATCCCGCAATTTTCGGCTTAGTCGAACTCCCATTCGATATAAACTAGAATTGCTGATGAAAAGACGATCCTCCCAATATTTAGAATTTTCCCCTGGTTCAAAAAAAATCCCTTGTAGCAACTGAAACTCCAGAGATTTTTTTAAAATATCCCCGTAAATAGTTTGAACTGTCTGATTTCCATTTTCCACCACTCGCAAACCCGTTTTGCTATTTAGATCAATCACCAGCACATCTGGCCAGTTTTCTTGAAAATAATCCAAATCGCTGATAATCGTCTTGTTGGAAGTATTGAGCTGGCGAGATAAAGCATCCAAGCTGACCCGCTGATAGGTGGTGAATAATAAATTTAATAAGGAGATGCGACGGTTCATGGTGGTGTTCAAAACTGCTTTCATAGCTAGGCTTCCTTTCTGATTCCTGCATTCGTAAAAAAATTTCAAATACTTAAAAGGAAACAAATAATTCTTTTAGCAAATTTCTAAATATTTATCCATTTAAAATCGACATTCAGGTAATTATAAGTATAATTTAAGCACTTATAAAAACCCGCTATTTTATTTACGAATGACTTCACTTTTATTCTTTTTATGGAGAATAAAATAGAAGAAATCTTCTGTCAATCTTGACTAAAACAGCAATCAAAATTCTTGAAAAAACTATCATTATGTGAATTTTTTCTTTTTTTGAACTCGTATAAGCACTCACTATTTTTAAAAAAATTCAGATATGGGAGCCTTTTTATTGCTCTAGAAACTTTATAACAATTTATATTATTTATAGGTAGTATTTAGAAAGCCTACTTTTTAATATTTTTTTATCTCAGAAATAAAAAAAGACAACATCGGTCAATTTTCTCTTTTCCGTTAACATTATTGATTGACCCGGCCATCTTTTATTTCCTCAATTGGACTATTTCCACAAAAATTGTTATTTAAAATTGAAGATTAGCTTTTAGAATGATTCCCATCGGTTTTATACACTAAAAAGATTTTGATTAAAAAAAACGCTAAGAAGATTTTCTTCCCTTTTTTAGGAAAAAACTTCTTAGCGGTTTTTATAATTTTTTGGATTTGACCATAAAAAACATGGTATTGAGCTAATCTCTTCGCGGCAAAATAATTTTAAAGCCTTGGGATAATTTTTTTCACAAATTCTACTCGAAATTCTCTCCATGATTATTAAACAGTCTTTTGGAAAATTTCGGTTGAAACTCTTCTAAAGACTCCACAGTGACAACTTGTTTTTTTAGTTGAGCATAAATCACTAACTCCTTGCCAATATAAATGCCTACCCGCAAATCCTTTTCTTTGGTATCGCAAAAAAGCAAATCACCGGGTTGTATAGCGGTTAACGGGATAATCCATCCGCATTTTTTTAGCTGCTTCATTTCTTGCGGCAATTGTATTCCTAAAGACGTGGCGAAAAGATATTTCATCAGCCCGCTGCTATCAAACTCTTTGGGACCACTTGTACCTCTATTATACGGCTTGCCCAGTTGTTGGCCGGCTGTTGCAATTAGCAGCTTTTGTTCAGCTGTCGCTGCTGACAAAATGCAGTCATTTATGCTGGCTGACTTCACTGAACTGACTTGTGGTTGTTCCAAGTTGTATCTAAACCTCTCTGATACTTCTTGTGTCAGCTTTTTATTCACAACTCGTTTAGTGTAGTCTTGAGAAAGCATGATTAATTTTGGATGTCCTGAAACTGAATCAGCTAAAAAAACGCTCATGCTTTTAGCTAAATTCCTTCGCCTTTTCATTTCAATCCCCACCTTTTGTTAAATTGTCATCGTTAACTAACTCGTTCGATATTTTTTTATTTTAGATATTATTAAATATTTTATCATTGAATTAGTTTTTCGGCAAAGTCAATTTTTATGAAGGTGGGAATTTTCTTGCTTGCGGGTAGAAAAGAAGATATAGAAAAAGACATCCACTAGTTTTGATGTGGATGTCTGAACATTATAATGTCGAATAAATTGAA
The DNA here is from genome assembly GCF_056924355.1 of Enterococcus sp. LJL90. NCBI lineage: Bacteria > Bacillati > Bacillota > Bacilli > Lactobacillales > Enterococcaceae > Enterococcus > Enterococcus sp. LJL90. Next base: position 213,550 of record NZ_JBXPBQ010000006.1, read on the forward strand.
ATCAAAAATTTACACTCTTACCCACTCGCCTAACCACTTTAAAGTAGAATGATTAAATTGACGTTTATGCAAAATGCCGTTAATAAGTTTATATCTCCATTCAATAATTGGTTTGAAGGTGGATATTTGAGAATTATCTATGACAGATTCTGATGCTACGCCAACACTTGGTCCAACAATTAAGGTACTAAAAAGAATGGAAGCAACTAGTAAAACTTTCATTTTTTTCATTGGTGTCACCTCGTTTCATCTATAATGGGTAAATCTTTAACTAATGGTTGTTCCAAATCGGTAGCCTCACCTAAATTCTCACCATTGAGAATTAAGTAGTACTTATTCTCATCAGTACGTAAAATATACCCTTCAGAAAAATCTTCCCCTGTAAAAGTTCCGTCGAGATATTCTGAATCCTGGTTATAAGGCTCAAAAACCGTACTAACAAAAAATATCGGCAAGATAAACAGGAGTAACAAAATGGCTCGGTTGGTCTTGCGGACTTCAAAACCATCCATAAGAAAGCTGACACGCTTTCGCAAAATTGCACCGGATTCGGAGCTGAAATGGACTACATTGCGTTTTTTGATGGTGCTGTTTTGAGACTTGGTTAAGCTTTTTTTATTGACGGAGACTAATGACTCCACGTAGGAAAAATAATCATCCTCGCAAAGATTTTTAGTCACCTGCGAGTCTACTCGCATTTCGATGACTAGACTCAATCCCTTACGCAGCAGGTACATCGGCGGAAACCACCAATAAATTGCCACTAGCACTTCTAGAAGATACTTCAGCAAAATATCTTTATTTTTAATGTGCTGCAGCTCATGGGTTAAAATAAAATTCTTTTCTTGTCTGGTCAGATTGGGAATGTCGGCCAAAATCACTTGTGGATGAAGAATGCCAATCGTCACAGCTGAACTGGTGGCATTGGATACCGAAACGTTAATCCGTTGCCGCTTCAAATTGGCTTTTATCTCCTCGGCAATATCGTTGAGGGGAATACTATCAGTTTCTAATCGACTGACGTTTTTTGTCAGCAGCAAATGCTCCTTCAGTAAACGTCCCAATTGAATGACAACCCCAATCACCCAAATACTGCAAAAAATGGTTAATATTGACACTGTTAAACTACAGATAGTTATTTCATACAAAAGCCATTTGTAAATGGTTGGAAACAGCCAGGTTGATTTGATTGTTATCGCAGTTGGAAATTCAATCGGAATCATCAGGCGCAGAAAAATCATTAAGAAGAGAGTAAAAATAAAATCCACACGAATCTTCTTTAAGCTTTTCTTTGACCATAAAAGATAGAACAATAGCAGAGTTAAAATCAGCACAAACCCTAATGAGGTTAAAATGGAGGCAACTGATAACACCATATTATTTTCGGTCCTTCTTGATCAATTTTTTCCTTTCCAAAATTTGTTTTTCTAACTCATTCAGTGACTCCATGTCCTTAGTGGTGTCAATAAAATTGGTCACCAATTTTGACAGTGAATCTTGGGACATCTCTTGTGCGATAAATTGCTCTTCACTAATCGTTGGCAGATATTGGCGGGTTAACGCAGTTTTGTTATAGCCGATGCCACCAATCTCCAATAGGTTATTGACAAAAAGCTTTTTGACAACTGCCGCCACCGTATTTTTGTTCAAATCCGGATCCTGCTCAATGACGTCAGCAATTGAAAGCGGTTGATCGGTTCGCCAGAAAACTTCTAGAATTTGGCGCTCCCGCTTCGTCAGCCTATCCATAACTATCAACTCCTTATTACCGTAATACTATTATTATAGCAATATTATTTTACTCTGTCTTGTTATTTCTTTAAATTGAGTAAATTTTTAAGGGGAAACTTCATAAAACTCCTCATCTTTATCTGCTAAACTAAAAAAATTAACGCTTTTGCATCCCATATTTTCCATTTCTTAAGCACTAGAAATTTTATGCCGAATGCATTAAACTCAATTTATTATTAAATTATAAATCAGGTGCACACATGAATCTAAAAGAAAAAGCGCGGCAATTACCAGCTAGACCCGGTGTTTATTTTATGAAGGATAGCCATGATCAGCTTTTATACATCGGCAAAGCAAAACGGCTGAATAAACGAGTAATCAGCTACTTTATTCCCTCGACTCCTCAGTCGAAGAAAAATCAGCGGATGATTTTTCACATCGCTGATTTTAGCTACCAAACTGTCGATACTGAATTAGAGGCGCTATTATTGGAGCAGCAACTGATTGCTAAGCTGCATCCGCCATATAATCGTCTAATGAATTATGCCGAGCGTTACCGCTATTTGATTTTTGCTGACCAGCAATTCACTATTTCAAAGGAACCGACAGCAGATGCTTATGGTCCCTTTAGCCAATATAAACGGCTACCGGAGGTTATTCGTGTGCTGATTGAACTATATGATTTACCGAGTTCCCGCTGGGGGCTACCAGCAGCCAGAGAATTACACCAAAAAAGGCAATCTCTCTTACCACAACTTTCTCATAAATTAAAAAATCATGAATTAAAACAGACTTTGCTTGGTGGCGGTGCTGCTTTAGAGAAAATCAATTATCAGCAAAGTAAAGCATTGGAAATATTAGCATTTGAATGGGCAAAAAGTCTTGAAGAGGATAAAGAAATTTTGCAGAGATTTCAAAAACAAGCTTTGACTCTCCACAAAATTTTAGCTCCTAAGCCTATAATCATTACCGATGGGATAGACGCGGATACCATTAAAGCCTTTTTAGTTTTTCAAGGAAAACTGCTAGCTGAAAAAAAGCTGCCAACTAAGCAATTCACTACAAGTATCACTGAATTTGAAAATTTCCCACTACCACCAGTGGAGCACTTCATCCCTTTTAACGAGCTGGACAATCGTTTAATTGTTGCCAGCTATTTTGATAAAGTTCAGGGGCTAATTGATAAAGAAAAGTAAGCAAATTCAACAAAAAACATATTATGTTTAGAGGGTTTAAGCTTCAATTACAGCTTTCCTTTTCTAATCATAATATGTTTCTTTTATCTTCAATTCACCGCTCACAAATTTGCCTTTCTTTTCAAGCAAGGAGGCATCTTATAACACCTGTTCAAAAGAATTTACCAAATCTCTTCCAATCCATTCTCCTTGTGAAAAGCTTGGATCTTTACATTCTAAAGAAAAAATCGCCTTCGAACATTAATTTCATAAAATCAGGAACTGTTGCATCTCTGTTCCAATCCCGTTGCCATTCACAAGCTAATTGAGATAGGCTAGTAAGTTGAGCCCCCGCTTGTTCGACGCGGCGTAAAGCTGCTTCGTGGGCTAATGTTGACGTGCCACCGATGGCATCGACAACTGGATAGACTTCATAGCCTTCTTTTAAGGCATCCAAAGTTGGGAAGGTCAAGCAAGCTTCGGTCCACAATGCGGCAATAATTATTTTTTTGCGGCCACTGTTTTTGACAGCTTCATAAAATTCCTTGTCCTCCCACGCATTAATCGAGGTCCGATCATAAGAAATCTCATCTTTTAAGATTTCATTGAGGGGTGCCACAGTGTCAGCATCACGGCCGGTCGCCACGTTGACAGTCGACAAAATAATCGGCACATCGTAGGCTTTAGCAAATTTTGCCAAGAGGCCGGCATTTTTCAATAAGTCATGGTGATTGATAGAATTGACTGCATTCACTTGGACCGGTTGATAATCAATAATCAGTACAACTGAATTTTCCGGTGTCAATAAATGGTCTTCCTCGGGATTTCTTCTTGTAAAGCTTGTCATAGTTTTTTCCTCCTAAAAGTCTGGTATTCTTCTATTATAGAAGCTCTCAGCGTGATTAGAAAATAAAAACCCTTTCTGTTATTTGACGCAAACAAGATAATTGACGAAATTTTATTTAACAGAACTAAAAGTTACATTCAGCTTAAAGTAAACTAATCAGTTTATGGCAAATTATCAACTTTATCTTGATGCCATTGCGCATTCTAGCATAGCGCCATAATTTTTTTAGTAGATTGGCTAAATCAAAAACCTCTTCACTATTAATTATTTTAAAAATAATTTATCAAGAAATACCCTTCAACTACTGTTTGTTTTTGGAAATTTTTGAATGGTTAACCGGTTAATTCCTAGTTTTCCCCTTAGACATCTTCTTTTTGATAGAAGTTAATCCCCACTTCGGTATCCTCCACAAGAGTATTTTGCGGCCTCTTAAGCAAAAGCAGCGCAAAATAAAAATCCCCGGAACAGCCGCCTGCATGAACAGCGGCTACTAAAACGAAAAAGGTGGCAGATAAAATGTTTAAGAAATAAAGTAGGACTAGACAACAGCTGATAATTACAAAAGGCGCCAAAATTATAATTAGAAATTGTATCTTTGTATAATAAGAATTGGGGCTTGTCGCGTAAGCCATGCCATTTTTAAAGCCGAATTTGACTTTTCCCTCTAAATTGAATATTTTGAAAAAGAATCCATGAATCAATTCATGAATAAAAATTACCACAAAACTTACGACAACAAACAGAACAAGCCCGACTAGACTGGTTTCTTCACTGCCTGCAAGAGGCTGTATAAATTCTGCTAATACAGCAAAAACGCCAAAAAAGACGATTCCCAAGACGATTGCCGCTACATTCAACCAGACAATCGCCCGCTTATTTTCCATAATATTGATACTTTTAACCAACTTCATTTTTTAATCCCCTTTTTTAAAAAAATAAAAACTCACCAGTCGTTGCAAACTTAACTGGTGAGTCTTCTTGATTTTTGCTTTAATTTGCTAAACAGGCTCCTTTATAGGAAGCTGAGCAACAAATTTTTGAGTTCATCAAACAATTGAACTAATTTATTAGTTATTGTTGTAATCGCCTAAAATATCCCCCATGCGAAAACCGCTGCTTTCTGAATCAACACCGCTAACTTCGTCAGTTGTAGTAGATGTTGCAGTTGGTTCAACTGATGCAGCAGGTGCGCTCGTTGTTTTCAAATAAGCTTCTAAGAAGTCATCAAAAGAAGTTACTGCCAATTTTTCCATCATATAATGTCCGACACGTTGCGCCTCGCCGTCTAAGTATGCTTGTTTTTCTGTTTCTAAAGCTTTAATTTTTTCATCAAATTCGTTTAATCTTGTTGCCAAAATAGCCACTTCCTTTTTTCATAGTGTGATTGTTTTCCCTATTATATCAAAAAAACTAGCAAACTCTCATTATTTTTTGATAATTTTTTTCATAGCAGGTAAATCTCTAACAATCAGGGCTATTTTAAACAATAGGAAAAGTTGCCGCAAATGGAAAAAATCATCGGTAGTCGCTTAAAATGCTATATCTGAAAAATAAATCATTTTAAAAATGCAATCGCTTGCAAAATTTCGAGAAATGGGTATAATAAAGAGTGTAAGGAACCAAGATTCCCACAATTAGTTTTTAAGTAATTTAGTTTTTGTAAAGTAGTATTGTGAATGCAAATTCTGGAAGAAAAGAGGCTGATTGACACGCACGAAGTAGGTTGCGTGTAAGAGAATTTAGGTTTAAAACATTATGAAAGGCGTGGGGATTTGATCGTTTCCTTACTAACTGAATATGACCTAACAGGTGTTTAAAAAAACAGTTGGAGCAACAATGGACACTCCATCGAGATTTGTATGAGAAGAAAAAACACAAAATCCTGTTAGGTCTCTTTTTTTGCGCTTTTTTAAGATTGGCTCTAATTAAAGGGCTTAATTATAACGCATCGAAAAAATTGATTTCCGAGATTTCCCCATTGTTATTTGGACATTTTAAGGAATTTTTCAATTCCTTTATGCTCAGCCTCTCCTGTTCAACTCCTTCTAATTATCATTCACTGCCCTTTGACTGCAGCTCTACCTCCATCTAAAGCTGCTATCCTTTTATCCAGCTAGCTGGTTATAATTTGTCAGAAATTCCCTATCAGGATAAAATAAGAATGAGTTTAATGAAAAGGGGCGTTTAAAATGACTTTATCAGAAACTATTATGCAGCAATTAGAAAAAGAAGAAGCAAATATCATCGAAACTCGTCGAGACTTTCACGAATATCCGGAGCTGTCCTTTCAAGAAAAAAGGACGTCGGAAAAAATTAAGGCTTTTTATGAGGGCTTAGGGATGACAGCCCAAAGCTGTGGCACGGGTTTTGGCTTAATCGTTGATATTGACACCGGCAAACCGGGAAAATGTTTGGCTCTACGGGCAGACTTTGATGCTTTGCCAGTTACGGAAGCCAATGGACTGAGTTTTGAATCAAAAATTCCCGGAGTGATGCATGCCTGCGGTCACGATGGGCATACCGCTTATTTGATGCATGTCGCAAAAGTCTTAAATGAAAATAAAGACCAGCTGACCGGAAAAATCCGAATTATTCATCAACCAGCTGAGGAATTAGCCCCCGGCGGTGCATTAGCTATGATTCAAGATAATTGTCTGGCTGGTGTCGATAATATTTTAGGGTTACATGTGATGTCTACCATGAAAACCGGGACGATCCAATACCATCAAGGGGAAACGCAAACTGGCCGTTCAAATTTTACTCTGACAATTAACGGCTCAGGTGGTCACGCTTCTCAGCCACAGCTTTCCAATGATGCTATTTTAGCCGGCGCCTATTTTGTAAATATGATTCAAAGTATTGTTTCCAGACGCCTCGACCCATTTTCAATGGGCGTCATCACGATCGGCTCCTTTGATGGCAAAGGTTCCGCCAATGTGATTAACGGCAGCGTCACCTTAAAAGGCGATGTGCGCTATTTTGACAATGGCACCAAAGAGCTGATTCAAAAAAATATCACTGAAATCGCAAAAGGCTTGGAAGTCGCCTTTGAAGTCAAAACAGAATTAGACTATAACGATAATTATCCGGTTCTTTATAATGACCCCGATTTCACTGAATACGTTGCAACTACAATATCGAAAGCAAATATTCCAGAAATAACTGACGTGTTGGACTCTGGTAAACAAGACCCTTCTGAAGACTTTGCCTATTATGCTCAACAGGTTCCGGCTAGTTTTATCTATGCCGGCTGCGATGTCAATGACGGTAAAAAGCACCCTCACCACAGTCCAGAATTTCTGATGGATGAAGCCTGCTTAATTGTTGCCGCTAAAGCCGTTGCGGCAGTGGTGGTTGATTATTTAGGAGAAAAATTGTAAATAAATTTTCATTTTTAGTCTCAATATTTTGAACCTATTGCTTTTTAAAACAGCAACAGCATTACTAAAATAAAAATGATAACCACTTTTTTAACAGAAAGGCATTTTATGCATGGGATTCTGTCAAAAGAGTGGTTATCGTTTTTTTAACCTTTGCTAGTTTACTCAATTAATAACCAAGTAATTAAACTTTTCGGTACCGTTTCATTCCTAAAATATTGATTAGTGTAAAGAGTATGATAAAACCCGTCAAAATAATTAAATCTTGCCAGATATCACTCCAGCCCTGTCCTTTTAGCATAACAGAAGTCAGTGCATCCCCTTCATAAGTCAGCGGAAAGATATAACTGAGACTTTTCAACCAGTTTGCCATTGAATCTAAGGAAATAATCCCAGAAAAGAAAATCTGCGGAATGACCACTATTGGTAGAAACTGCATCATTTGAAATTCTGAGCTGGCGAAGGTGGAAACAAATATTCCTAAGACCAGTGCCACTAACGCCAATAAAATATTGGACACCAGCACCCAGCCAATATTACCTGCCACATCCACCTGCAAAACATAGATTGCAAAAAAGACAATTAGCACAGTCTGGATGATGGCAAATACGCCATAACCTGCTAGATAGCCTAAAACAATTTCACTGCGTTTGACGGGTGTCGCCAAAATTCTTTCCAAAGTTCCAGAAGTTCTCTCCTTTAATAAAGCAATCCCCGATATCAAAAAGACAAAGAAAAAAACAAAAAAACCAATCAAAATTGGAAAAATTTTATCAAAGAAAGTGGTGCTACTATCGCCGTAAACATAGGAATTGTCGATGCTGTAATTTGTCACTGAGTATTCTGTTCCCGTTGTAGCAGCAGCTTGCTGCAATTCCTCGGCCATTTCTTTAATCGTGTCTGCGGTCAGAACATTTGCCAGCAGCGCTTTGAGGGCACTCGTCTGGCTTGGATCACTATTCTCATAGACAACTTTAATCGTGGAATTGCTAACACTGATAAAAGCAGCAAGATTATCCGTTGCAACCGTCTGAGAAATATTGGTTGCTGCAGAATAATCTTTTACAGTTACATGGTCAGATTCTTCAAGAGCATCTGTGATGGCTGTCGGTACACTAGCATCCACTCCAATTGTCAGAGTTGGATCATCACCAGAGGTAAATAGCACATTCATCAACGATAAAATCACCAGCGGCGCAATAAACATCAATGCTAGGGTTCGTTTATCCCTGAACATTTCCCGCAAAACTCTAAAGAAAATCGCTTTAAATCGAATCATTTGCTAGGCACCTCTGCTTTCAAAAAAACCTCTTCGATTGTATCAACCTTAAATTGTTTCTTCAATGCTGCAGGACTTCCCCAAGCAAAGACTTTGCCTTCAATGATTAAACCGACTAGGTCACATTTTTCAGCCTCGTCCATAACATGGGTAGTGATAATAATCGAATTTCCTTGAGTAGCTATTGTCCGTAGCTGTTTCCAAATTTCCACCCGCAAACTAGGGTCGATTCCGACAGTCGGCTCGTCTAAAACTAAAAGCTCCGGTTTGGCCAATAGTGAAATTGCTAAAGATAGCCGACGCTTCATACCGCCAGAATAATTTTGCACTTGGATTTTAGCTGCATCGCTTAAATTAACTAAAGCTAAATTTTCTTGAATCGCCGCTGCCAATGCCTTTTTCTTTAATCCCATTAGATTTCCAAAAAATTGTAAATTTTCTTCTCCACTTAAGCTCTCATACAAGGCATCACTTTGTCCCATATAACCAATTTTCGCCAAAATTTTTCGATTTGGCATTGTCACGTCAAATATTTTGGTGGTTCCTCGATCCAATTTTTCCATCCCCATCAGGCATTTAATCGTCGTGGACTTGCCTGCACCACTAGGCCCAATCAGACCTAAAATTTTCCCCTTTTCAATTTCGATTGTGACATCCTCCAACACACGGCGTTTATCAAAACTTTTATAGGCATGCTGCATTTCAGCAATCATCATCTCTGCCATTTGCCAGTCCTCCTTTTAATGGTCAAGCTGTAAATTATCTTGTTCTATTTGGAGTATAGACTTAAACTAATTTATTTCAATTATTTGAAATAGATAATGGACAGAAATCGAAAATTGATTAGTAATGGGTGTTACTACTCATTAAAAAGGTGTCTTGTTGTTTTTAGTCAGCAAGTATTCGATTTGAATAAGCAGTGAGTTTAGTATTCTTTTTCAAGACTTTGATTCATCAATAGCAAATTTCGAAAAAAGCGAACATTCTCCATTTTCTAAAAACCTATTTCCGATAATAAATAGACAGATTTTTGATAAACCAGTATGATAATATCGAACAATTATTATTGAGTTTATATTTTCATTCGGATAAAGAGGTGTTTAAGTGACGTTTATTGAAGATTTAATTGCTGCCATTGGGGTTGTCCTAAATGGGATTCCCCAGGGGATTTTAGCAATGACCTTGGGCTTTGCGGTCTTTCCCACCACATTTTCCTTTATTTTTGCTTCCGCTGTGAATGGAATTTTCCATTCAGTTGCGCCGCTTTCCTTTCAAGCGGAATCTTTAGCCATTACCGGGGACATCGGCAAAACTCATAAGGAACGGATTTCGATTATTTTTTTCGGTTCATTGATTATGTTTTTTATCGGAATTTCTGGATTGTTAACACAAATTGTCGACTTTCTCGGGGAGAATATCATTTCTGGGATGATGGCCGGCGTCGGGATTATGTTGGCTAAAATTTCCCTCAACATGGTCAAATCAGACCGAGAAATTGGCCTTGTGTCATTGATAACCGCAGTTTTCATTTATTTATTGACGAAGGATTTAGTTTGGACCATTACGCTTTCAGTTATTTTAGCCACTTTTTATGCTCGAATTAAAACCAAATACAGCGTTGATTTACCGGAGCATGTCACCCAAAGAAAATTTGTTTTTACGAAACCGATAATGAATACGGCAGTGGCTCGTGGCGCTCTTAGTTTGGCGTGTTTGAATATTAGCGCCAATATTTCCTATGGCTTATTAACCGGGCAAATGACTGGCATTGAGCCAAATCCAGTCAACTTAAACCTACTGACAATCACGCAATCGATTGCCGACCTTGGCACCAGCTTACTCGGCGGTGCTCCCGTTGAAGCAGTTATCTCAGCCACCGGTAGTGCACCGAATCCCGTGCTTTCTGGGATTTTGATGATGTTGATTATGGCTGTGATTTTATTTAGTGGCCTGCTACCAAAAATTGGTAAATTTGTACCCAGCTCTTCCATCTCAGGTTTTTTATTTGTTTTAGGGACCTTCATTGTCTTCCCTGACAATGCTAGTCTGGCTGTAGCCGGCACCGATTCAACAATCGGCGCCATCACCTTATTAATCACCGCTGTTGTCGATCCATTTTTCGGATTAGTAGCTGGTGCATTTTTCAAAATTATCTTACCAATTTTAGGATTAGGAGTGTAAATATGACGGAGAAAAACTTTTACAACTTAACAGTCGGCCAACTGACACGCCAATTACCTATCGTTCCAATCACAAACGACATGGCGATTGCTTCCTTTGTGTTACTAGGAGATGCAGAGCTGACTCATTATGCAGCAAAATTATTGCTTGAAAAACTACCACAAGATTTTGATTACATTGTGACCTTTGAAAGTAAAGGCATCCCGCTAGCTCAGGAGTTGACTTATTTAGCCGGCCAGAAAAAATATTTTGTCCTCAGAAAGAGCATCAAGTCATATATGGAAAATCCGGTCACGCAAAGCGTCAATTCAATCACCACTAAAGAAGAACAGCTGTTAGTTTTAGATGGAGCGGATGCCGCAGAGCTCCAAGGCAAAAAAGTTATTTTATTGGATGATGTTATCAGCACTGGTGCATCCATGCAGGCAGCCGTAGACCTTTTAGCTGCGATTAAGCTTGAAATTATCGGAAAATTTGCAATTTTAGCTGAAGGCGAAGCAGCCGACCGCACAGATTTGACTTACATCACCAAGCTACCGCTATTCGAATACCCATCATTAAAAGAAATCTAATCCCCACAAAAACCCGCTAGAAAATTCTTTACAGATTTTCAAGCGGGTTTTATTAAAATGACATCTACATCAATTATTTATAGGTTGCGCAAAAAACATATACAGCACCCAAAATGCGAATAAAAACATTAGCCCACTTGCCAAATAAACGACAATTCCAAGGACAGGGGCAACTTTTTGGGCTGCCTTTGGCTGGTCGTTGAAGGTATTGCCGGCTATGAGCCGCAGCCATTGCCCTCGCCGAAAATGATAGCCGATTGCTGCCAATGCACTAGCAATGGCCAATAGTAAAATTTCTATTAAGATAACCATCGCTACCTCCTCAAACATTTCGAAACAAAGAGAAAAAGATTTTTCCGTAAACTATGACTAGCTTGGATTAGTAATCCTCACAACTCTCGCAAAAAGACTGGCAGAAAGTTATTTATTTTGAAATGAACACCAAAAGTCAGACTAAAAGCTAACTTTGTGTGAACAGTTGCTATTATTTAATCTGCAACTTTTTTTGTAGATTGAAAATATCAGCTAAAGCCTTCTCGCCATTCATATTGCCAAAAGTTTTCATATCAATATCTGCACAGGGGACATCAATCGTTTCCAGTAATTTTTTTAAACTAGGCGTCTTATAGCGAACTTGCGGACACACCAACACTTGATCTACATATGGTTTAAACACCGACTCCAGATTATATTTAGTAATTTCCCCTTCTCCACCATATGCAATCAGTGTTGGAAATGCAGCCGACAATTGCTCAAAATTTTTGATTACCTCGTGCAAATGACCAAAATGAACGACTTTAGCGTCAGCCGCCTTTGAAATTTTCTGACAGAACATGCTAGAAGTCATCCCACCAGCGCAGCAAATAAAAATCAACATGATGTAAACTCCTTAAAAAATTCATGATTGGAAGTGTTTATATCAGGCCATGCTTCACACAATAATTGTAAATACCATCATCAGCTACATGACCAATCACCTCATCAGCGACTGCCTTTAAATCCTCGGAGGCATTATCCATCGCCACACCCCAGCCAACAGCCTCCAGCATTTCAATATCATTATTGCCATCGCCAAAAGCTAACGCCTCAGACTTGTCAAAATGATAATAATCCAAAATCTTGTTAATCCCTGACCCTTTTCCGCTGCTCAAAGGAATAATGTCGACTGCGAGATGCCACCAGGCAACGATTTTAGCCTGATGCGTGTTCGCCATCACCTGAGCATAATCAGCTTTTTCTGCCCCCAGCATCACCTGAAAAATCGCTTCATTTTCAGCCACCTCAGCAAAATCCTCCGCCACAATCACCGGTTGATGGGCAAAGGCAAAATATTCCGCTAAATCTGTATCTGTGCCATTCGCAATTGTCCGATTCTTGGTAGCAACCGCCACCGGACGCTGCAACTTTTGAGCATTTTGAATAATCTGCTGCACATCTGCAGTCGGAATCGGATTGCTTAAAATCGTTTCCCTTTGATTAAAACAATAAGAACCGTTAAAAGTCAAAAAGGCATCAAACTCCACCTGCTCAAACTGCGGCAAAGCAATCGGACTACGCCCTGTCGCAATACAAATTATGATGCCTCTTTTTTTCAGCTCAATCAACGTCTGCAGCATCTTCTCAGAAATCTGCTTTTTCTCCATATCAATCAGCGTGCCGTCAATATCAAAAAAAATAATTTTTATGTTTTCCATGGTTTGCTCCTTTTATAGATAATAATATCCGATACTAAAATCTTTTATAGTTTTTATTTTATCAAAACTATATAACTTGAACCACTTGAAATGAATATATGGCTTATTCATTTGAGAACTCATCTGTTTCACTTGAACAATTATTTTTCTATTTTACGGGAAATTATGGAGAACCTTGGCACTCTGGTTTTGCAGTCAATTTCAATCAACGGTGTAAACCGTCAGCTTTCTTTTGAGCCAAATTTGTTTCGTCAGCACACGAGTCGAGCTCTCCTACACGTCAGATTGTGGACAAAATTATAATCAAGCTGTTATTTCACCACCTGACAGCTACGAAAAGGGTTGGCTAAATATTTCTGATTCCACAAATTATATTGCCAACGAAGTTCGACTACTTATCGGGCCGTTTTCAATTTTACAAAAATCATAAAACTTTGATGGTTTTTAAATCGTCAGTTGGATATATCAAGCCACAGATAACGGTGTTAGTTGCCTGTTTGTAAAGTAGGAAAATCAAGTGATGATAAATTAGCAAGCTTATCTAATCGATTTTTTTTTATTTAAAAACTATAGAAAAAAAAATAAAGCGACCTTCACCATTAAAATTTTGAAAGTCGTATCTGTGATACTTGATTTACCTTCACACTTACACAAGACAAATTTTAAAATCTATATTTTGATAGGTACTATCAGATGAATTAACTTGTTATATTGTTCAACTTTTTGTGACAAGTAATTAAAAAAATTATCTTCAATTGTAAAAAAGTTTGTTAAGCTAGAATCTAGAAAGGAGGACTTAAATTGAAAGTAACAATTTATGATATAAATGAAAAATCCGATAATCAACTTGCTTTTGCAGTGATTATCGCAAAATTTGGCGATAAATATGTCTTTGTTCAACACAAAAATCGCAGCACACTGGAAATACCTGGTGGACATCGAGAGGCGCATGAAAGTATTTTGAACTGCGCCCAGCGTGAGCTTTACGAGGAAACTGGTGCTTTGGATTATTCATTAGAGCCTCTTTTTGTTTATGGTGTGCAAAAAGATACTCAGGAAGAAGATTTCGGCTTGGTCTTTTTTGCCGAAATTTTGGAGCTTGAATCTCAGCTTCATTTTGAAATATCTAAAGTCTGCTACCTTGATTCAGCACCGAAAAAGTGGACTTACCCACAAATCCAACCCATTCTCTTTAACCAATACCTCACTGAACATGCTAAAAACCACAGACTTGCCAACAGCTAGTCTGTGGTTTTTTTAAAGGTGGTTCGCAATTCAAAATAGATTAGTCAACTCCTACTAGCAAAGCGATTAGCAGGACTCCAAAAAACTACCAAATAAACTTTACAATCTAATCCTCTCAAAAAAACTTTTTGCAGCTTCATAGCAAATTCTTTTTAAATCAGACTGGACACAGCTTTTATGCACCCCACTCTTTCCTAGCAATGAAACTTGATCTTAATAAACACCGCCATCCGGCATTTCCTGCTGATTGACAAAATCCAGATGATACAATTTTTCCCAATGATTGATATTCAAAGTGCCTTTGGTTAAGTTGATTGCTAAGAAGCAGCAATTCTCATCAGCTTCATTATTTGCCATATCATACCACTCAGCAAAGGCAGTGCGCAGTTTTGTTCGAATTTCGGCATTTTTTGGATCGAGGACCCAGCCGAGATTTTCCGCCAAGGCATTGGCGGTGAACATTTCCAAATTGCCGGCCACAGAGACTTCTGGGTTGTGGGCAATTTGTTTCATTTTATTGGACTGGGCATGGGTGATAATATAAAATACGCCATTTTCATAATAGGCGTCCACTGTACGGACAACAGGTCGCGGCTGTTGATTTTCAGCCGGCTCTATGGCAATCGTCGCCAAAGAAATCAGATTGTCCTTGCCTCCGCCAAATTTTTCCTCTAGTAATTGTAAGCCTTCTTCAAATTGATTCATTTTTCTTACCCCTTCTTTAAGTTAATTTCAGCCACAGAGCTGGTCGTAAACCGCCGCTATTGTCATGAGTCTGGGGATGAATTGTGTTGCTGGAATAGTTAAAGGTGCCATTGCCTTGAATCCCAATGACTCCATTGCCCCAAATATAGACGGCTGTTCGTTGATTTTTCCCCGGCGAGCGCAGCCACCACCACCAGATATCGCCTTGATACACCGCAGAGCGCAAAGGATTATTAATATCCTTCCTTTGAAACCAGTACCGCTGCTTTTTCGCTGGCTGATATAACAGCCGGCTGCTGTCGCCAAAATATTTTACGGCTACCTCTTCAATACTTAATAGGAAAATTTTATCTACTGTAGCCTCACCCGCATCCGTTTTATACCATTCATTCGCCGGATTTTCATTGACTACTGGCAGAATTTTTTGACGTTCGTCTGCTGTGAATGTCGTGAAAAACTCATTATTTAGATACTGGCGAATGTCACTGGTTGCCCAGCTAACCTCACCGGCTTGATGATGATAAGGGCGCTGACTAAGTATATCTTTGGTAATTAACAAGGCCCGCTTTGGCTCAACAGCTAAAACCTGCCATTGATACGGACCAAAAGGGATGATTGCACCTATTTCCATTTGTTCCCTCTCTTTCCTTCGCTTTCTTGAAACCAGTTATTAGCAAAAGAATTTCATTAAATTTTATTTTTCAATTTGATGGGAACATAAATTTCCAATTGTGCATAGCCGAGTTGATCCTGCAGCTCAGAAGAAGTTAAGCTGTGGGATAAATCATAATGCCCCTCGTATTCGTTCAGTTCAAAATTGTCACTCTCCGCAATCCATTGCTTAATGGCGCCATAGACCGCTTGTTCATCGGCAACATCGTCTAAAATCGCCGTTGCCGCAGCATATAAGCCCCCGGGAAAATCAATTATTTCATAATCTGCTTCCACCTGAAACTGGTCAGGGATTGCGTAAAACCAAATTAAAGAGTTGTTGCTGCGCTCAAACATCCTAAAATCCCGCATAAACCATTTATCTTGGCGCTGCTTATCTAAAGCGGACCACCAGTTATTAAACTTGGTCAGTTGCCCAGCTGGTCCAAAGGGATTCTCGGCTTCTTTTGCATAGCCTGATGAAACCATTTTACATGCGGGAAATTCAATTATTCGGATTGTTTCCATATGTCACACCTCGTATTATTTTCTTTTAGCTTACCAAGAAAAAGCGCTTGTTTCCAATTAATTTCTGTCGGAAAAATTAACTAAAATCATAGCTAGCTGACTGTCTAACTACTAAAAAAACCGAAACTTTTTTTCTCGATCACGCAAAAAGCCCGACCAAATTTCTTCAATCGGACTAGGGGGAATTATTGAGTTTTACTGCAATACTTTTTCGAGATAACTTTATTTTCAGCTTTAAAAACTTTTTTACAACTATCTCTGACTAACATATTTATTCCACTAATTTTTTAGAGATAAGCTTTTGACATTATTCATTTGTTTGGAAGATGGCTTACTTTATGAAAATCTTTTAACTAAAGAACCTAAGCTGGATAAGTCTCAACATCAATGATGGCTTTTTTAAACATGTCCCGGGTAATTTCATAGGGTACATGCACGATGTCATTCGTGCTCATCGCCTTATCAAGAATTTTATCCAAGTCACAGGAAACATCTAAGCCCATTTCAGTCATTGAAACCGGCAGTTTGTTTTCCTCCATAAAGTGGTACACTCTTTGGAAAAGTGCATCCTGATTGTCCATTTTCAACAAAGCTAAAACGCCGTAGCTGACAGAAGCGCCGTGCAGATAGTTTTCCATTTTCTTCAACACGGTGGTGCCGTAATAGAAGGAATGAGCCATTGCGGAATTGTAATCATTGATGACCAACACGGATACTAAGCCAGTTGTGACGATAATATCAGCGACAACTTGTTCTAAAGCAAAGGAAGAAACGCCTTTAGCATTATCCTGCAAGGCTTGTGTGCCGTAAGTTAGCAAACGATCGGTACACATTTTCCCAATTTGGATTCCCAGTGCATCTGTATAGTCCAGTTGATCGCCGCGGGCCGAGAAAGTCGATTCAATTTCTTTTGAAAGGGCGTCGCCAACACCGGCCCACAGATATTCATCCGGAGCTTGCGCAATAATGGTTGTATCAATAAAAGCATGAGTTGGCGGTTTTGATGGGAAGAATAGGCCCTGCATCTCCCCTTCTTCCGTGTACATAACACACACGGCCGTCACCGGTGAACAATTGGAGCCGATTGTTGGGAAGGTGAAAACTGGTTTGCCTGTTTTTTCACCGACTACCTTGACCGTATCACAAACTCGGCCACCGCCAACAGCGAAGACCACATCAGCAGTCTGAACACTGGGATGGTTAACTAATTTTTCAACATTTTCATACGTCGAGTTGCCACCATACCATAAGGTGTCGATGATTTCGATTTCAGTAGTTATTGATTGTTTAATTTTAGTTTCGGCAGCGGCTAATGCTTTTTTGCCGCCAATCATGACCGCTTTGGTTCCATAGCTTTTGACAACCTCGGTCACTTCCTCGTAAGCACCAGCTCCAAGGGTATAATTAGGTAAAAACACGTTTTGATTTTGACTCATATTCTTTTCCTCCTTCATGTTTAGCAGACAAACTGGCCAAGATTGGTCCAGTGATTTGATGAATGACCATGCCAACAGCCGCTGGAATAACTGCTGTCGGGATAGTGGCAAAATGGGCATTTGCCAATGAGATTGCTAAGCCGGTATTCTTCATACCCAGCTGAAACATAATTGATTTCGCTTGTTTGCTGCTGACACCTAGCAAACGACTCACACCATAACCTGCGCCGTAACCGATGAGATTGTGAAGGGTCACCAGCAGAATCACAATCAGACCAGATTGAACAATAACGGCACCATTATTTGAAACTGTGCCGGCTACGATTAGCAAAATGCTAACTGATGATACTAGGACAAACGATTTAGTAAAGCGTTCAATATGTTTTTCAATTAATTTATGGACAATGACACCTAAGATGATTGGCACCAGTACCATTTGTAAAACGGAAAGCAGCATTTGCATAAATGAAATATTGGTATAACTTCCAGCCAACACTAGTGTTAGTAGCGGTGTAACGACAGTGGCTAATAAAGTCGAAACAGTCGTTAGTGAAACGGTTAGGGCCACGTCCCCTTTGCCAATAAAAGTCATCACGTTACTAGCCGTTCCACCAGAAACCGAACCCAATAGAACAAAACCAATAATCAAACCAGAAGAAAGGCCGAAGAGATTTGCCAAACCAAAGGCAACGAGTGGGCTAATTGTAAATTGAAAAATAATTCCTAAAATAAAGGCTTTCGGCTGAATGACAACCATTTTAAATGCGTCTAAATTCAAGGTCATCCCCATGCAAAACATAATAATACTTAGCAAATTTGTCGTTTGTGCGGGTATCCATAAAAATGGTTGGGGAAAAAAGTACGAGACAATCATCAATAAAATCATAATGTAAATCAAGTATTTATTTACAAAGTTTGCTGTAGCGTTCACGATTTTCATATGGTGTAAATTCCTTTCAATTCAGATTGACGACTTTTTATCAGGAGTCTTTGGAAGCACTCGATTAAAAGTTATCGTGAAAGTTGCAGAGAGTCATTAGTTTATTTTCTGTTACACTCAATCGAGTTTCATAATTGAGTATAAAAAAAACATTCCATCAAAGAAGTTGTCTTCTTTTAGATGCAATGTGAACAGGGACTTTTGAATTTAAAAAATCAAAAAGTCCCTACACTAATAATAAAATAATGACCGCCAAGTTTTTGTTTTTCAGCATAATAACCAACCTCCACAATTTGAATTTTCTGAATATTCTTAACTATTTTTATTAATCTTATTAAATATCTTTTGTTTTGTCAACCTTAAATCTAATCTTTTTTTAATTTGTCTGAATTTTCATTTTTCTATTGCAAAATCATTAGAGAAGGAAATGCGGGAATTGAAGGGGAAATATCAGTTATTTTTGATCTAAAGGTTCAAAATTTTTGGGGATGAATTAATTGAAATTTAAGAGGTACTGATTGAAAAAACTAGACTATGGAATAAGAAAAAATTTTTCATTTTTTCAATAGCCTTATCTTGAAACAACACAAAATGTATTCTAAAAATACTTTACGTAAAGGAAAACTATAAAATCAGCCGACATACTTCAGCAACAGAAAAACTTCAGATATATCTATGGAAAATCTATACCTGTATCGAACTTTTTTTATTGAAGAAAGAAGATCAGAAAGATAGTCGCTCAAGATTTCATCAGTCTAATGTAGATGCAAAGTGTTTGTTAAATGTTTGACATTGCTAGACAAACGAACAAAAATTATCCCCTCAATGTCTACTTGAAAGCTTTAGCAATAGTAATTCATTGGCCTTCATTTCTTTGATTTTGCTATAGGTTTCGACCATTAAAAATGATGCCCCTATACCCAAGATTAAGCGATAATTTCCAATTTCTGGCTTTGATAAGCCAGTCGTTGTCGCAAAAATATTAAAAAGCTGGATAGGAATCATATGGAAGAAAAAAATTCCCTGTCCGTATTTTTTCAAATAGCAAAAATTGCTCTTTCCACGATAGCTTAGCAACATCAGGAAAAAGAAAAAACTCAGTGGAATCAATGAGAAGAAAAAATTGACATCTCGTCCTTGATTTGAAAAAACCAACCAGCCTTCTGCTAAGAAAATTAAAGCAGATACACCTAAGCCCAAAAAGTTTAGTTTTGTCTTTTGCATAAGCTTTTCATGGTGCCCTGCCAAGTAAAAGCCGATTAAAATAAAGATTCCGGTAAAAAATAACCCATTACGGGTGGTTAAGAAGATAGCAAAATACTTATCCATCACAGTATTCATAAACGTGCCAGCCAAGTAGGCGGAATAAGTCTCGCTGGCTCCGATTACATATAAGACAACTAAACCGAGAAAAGCCTTTAAATAACCCCACCTGTCGATTATTTTTTTAACTACTATAATCCCTACAAAAATCGCAGGAAAATACCAAAGATGATAAAAAACACCAGTATAAACTAAGCCAACTAGTGCTGCAATTGGGTAAAGAAAGAAGGGAAGTTGCAGGTATTCCTGCATAAATTGAATCCCCAATGGCAGATAGATAATTGACCAAATCACGTAAAGTCCAACATTTTTTTGAACCATTTCTTTTGTCCCCATGATTCTTTTTGCGCATAAAAGAACACATTGTTGATAACAAAAAAAGGCACCGCCAGCCTAGCAACCATATTTTTCAGAAAAAAATGGAGCTCATGATTTGCTGTGACGGTGCCAGAATGTACTAGAACGACAAAAAGCGCAAAAATAAACTGTGCTAAATACAGTAATTGAAAATCTTTATTGTGTTTCATTTAGAACGCCCCCATTTCAGATCCCTGCTGATAAATTAAGTTTACAAGATGGGACGTCTGAGTTCATGGGGCTTAAGTTGCACTGTCGGCTCATTAATTAGTCTGGCTAAACTGATCTGAACAACAGACCTTCAATTTATTTTTGCTAGTAGCTATTAATCACTCCATTTTGAAAGAACATCATGAAGATTAACTCACTTTCAAGTCTTTTAAAACTTGAGTAGGATAGTTTAATTCTCTCTATACTATCGGCAAATTTTACTCTTTCACAATTTGCAACAACTCTTACGAAATAGGAAATAGTTGATCCAAGGTCACCAAGACACCATCTTCATCATTTGATGGACAGATGTAATCTGCGACAGCTTTGACATTGGCGGCAGCATTTTCCATGGCGTAGCCTCGACCGCAATAAGCCAACATCTCTAGGTCGTTGCCGCCATCACCAAAGGCGGCACATTCTGCTGGTGTGATTCCCCATCGCTCAATTAATCTTTTCAGTCCAGATGCTTTATGCAGTCCGGGAATGATTAAGTCAATTGAGCCGTGGCCGCTGCTAGTGGGTACTAACAAGCCCGCTAATTTTTCCTGAAAGAGTTTCAGATAGTCGTCTGTTTTTTCTACGGGAACAGTCGGGGCAAATTTTAAAATCTGATCGTCAACTTCAGCAAAATTATCCACCCATTTCAAACGATGGTAATAAATATTTGTTAGGTCGAAAAATTCTTGGCTGACGGTGCCCCGCTCACAGTAGGCGCTGTCGAGTCCACACATAACATTTTTTATTTCTGGATGCTCTTTGCACAATTCTAGTACAGCTAAAATGGCTTCTCTAGAAATATTTCCAGCAAAAACTAGCTCAGTTTTATCCTTCACCAAAGCGCCATTTTCTGCGACGAAGCTTAACTCATCATAATACCCTGGAAAATGGGAGCGCAGTTGATAATATTGATTGCCGCTGGCTACGACAAACTGACAGCCAGCTTCCTGCATTCTCGCCAAGGCAGCTTTAAAGCGGGGCACATCGTAGGTATAATCACTGCGGGCGAAGGTTCCGTCCATATCCACGGCAACAAGCTTAATGTTATAAGGGTTTTTAATCATGACTTTTTCTCCAATCAATTTTTATCTTTTATTTTAAACCACACTTTTTAAAATTCCCGGCAAAAGTGTGTAAATCGACCTTCCAATCATTGCCTCAAAATATTCCTTGTATTCATAAGTTTTATCCCAACGAGAGACAGTGAAGGGAAAAATACCATACCGTCTAGTTGTATCAATAAATCTCACTTCGAGGGGGCAAAAACCTTCTGCAATAGCCAACGCATCGCATAATATCAACAGTTTGTCATAGTCATCATATTCAATTAGATTTAAAAAATTTTCCATAAACTGATATTGTTCCTGGGAAATATCGATCTCAGCAATATCTGCGTGAATATCTTTTATGGGAAATGAATGGGTCAGACAAATTCTAGCCACATCTGTCCAGCCCTTTGCTGTGGCAAAATCATAGCCGTCAATTGTGTGCTTTAAGGCAGAGCGGCCATTTCTTCGGCCAATGTCGTGTAAAAGTCCCAAAATATATGCCTGTTCCCCATCCAATTTGCCACTTGCCTCAGCAATATATTTTGCGGCCAGGCCAACATTTCGGGAATGCTCTACCCAAGGGCCTGGATTCAGCCGGCTAGCTATCTCCAATTCATATTCGGCAGCTGCCAAACTTAAATTTCCTGTCATTTTCTGCACCCCTCTCTATTGGATTGTTCAATTAGTTTTCGCTTGCTTAAAATTTTTCTTTTTAAGTGACTTTAAGTTAAAATAATTATATACTTAAATAAACTTAAAAGCGAGGTGTTTTTGATGAATCAGCAAAATCGTTTGCTGCTAATTATGGATAAATTAAAAGAAGAAACGTCACTGAGCTTAAATGACATTATCGCAATCACCGGTGCCTCTCGAGATACAGCGCGGCGGGATATTATTCGTTTGGCCGATGAGAATCTTGTTACCAGAACTTATGGCGGCATCAGTTTGACCAACTCTTTTAATAAGTTAGATGGCTATCTTGAGCGAACCGATGATTTTGTAGCCATAAAAAAAGCCTTGGCTAAAAAAGCGGCCGCATTAGCCAAAAAAGGGCAAATGACTTATCTAGATGTTTCAACAACCGTCGCTTTAATGCCCCAATTTTTACCAAAAAAAGAGTTGTATACTATTACAAATTCAATTGATATTGCTGACCAACTATTAAGAAACACCGAAAATAAAACAACATTATTGGGGGGCATCTTAGATCGGGACACCCGCTCCGTTAGAGGCGGTCATCCGCTATTGGAACTGTCAAAATATAAACTCAATTTAGCTTTTCTTAGCTGTGCTGGGATTGATGTCAATGGTGTTTATTATGCCTATGATGAGGATATCGACATAAAAACATTGATTCGCCAGCAAACCGAACAGTTGGTCCTCTTATGTGACCACACTAAAATAGGCTTAAGTCATAATTTTTTACTGTACGACTTTACACAAGTTGACTATCTGGTTACTGATCGCCAGCTGCCAGAAATCATAGCTAAAAAAATCGGCCCAGAAAAAATTATTTATGCAATGAAGTGATTGTCTGTGTTTGGAATTTGCGGATGATTGCTATTTCATTTTTAATCACTCCTGCTTAGTTAAACAGCAAAGAAGCCAACCTGTTGTTTAAGGTTGGCTTACATATTATGGGTGAGCTGATGGTAAACTACTGCTCTCTAAACTTCCCGCTATTTTCTAGCCTCTTTTGATAGTCTGATTTCATCTGTCTACTTGATTCGTATTCTAAATAGAAAAGATTTTTACTTGCCAAACTCTCCGAATCAAGCCCCCGCTCAATTAGAAGTTCACAATGGAGTAGCGAATTATTGACCCAGAAGTAATTGGTTTTTTCTTCAAAGAGATACAATAACAGCTCCCTTTCCTCTGAGGACTCACTTGGAAATTCCAAAGGTCCATAGTCTGTTAAACTCTCTGAAAAATAATCATGACTGGCGTCTGTCCGTTTGATTTTAAAAGCGTGAAAAACTAGCGGTTGAATATCCAGCGTAATATCATAGCTGGCATTATATTGCTGCACCTCTAAAAACGATTTGCTGATTTTCTCTAAAGGAAACTCCACAATTTCAAACCTCATTTTTAGATACTCCAATAGTTGCTGACTGCTCTTCATCTGGCCTGCGTGCACCTGTTCTAACAAATAAGCTAGATGTTTATCAGAAGCGGTTGCCATAAAATCCCTCCATTTATTATTATGTTTGAAAATCGTCAAACAAATAAACTCTTACATTACTTATAATATCATACTCACTTCCAACGAAAAAAATTGCAGTCATTACTGATATGAAAAAAATTTTTTGGTGTAGTAAGTGAATTGGCTATCTCTATCTTACTTTCATTTTTGGTCAAATCAGTCGTTATTGTTTTATATCTGAAGAAGTGGTTTAATTGAATTAAGCAATATTTTTTAATGAAAAAGACATTACGGGCCTATTTATTCAGCCCGTATAAATGAGGTGAGCAAATGAGAAAACTTGTACCTAATGAAAAACTGGATTTGCTGTATTCACTTGTTTTGTTTTTAATTGGCGTTATCCTATTGCTGCTTGTAAAATTTATCTACCCAAATCTCGGCTTTTTCAGTTTTTTCCTCTTGATTAATCTGAGCTGCCTGCCATCAGCTTTTCGTCGCAAACATCAAATTAAAAATATCCAGCAACTGGCAACCAGGCTTGATTTATCATTAGCCGATATTCGCAGCATGGTCAATCTCCAGCGTTATGATTTAACTGATTGGAGTTTCAATGGCTCCTTTGTCTCTGTTCGCAAAATCTATCGCTTAGAATATTTGTTGGAAAAAGAATATCTTTTGACCTTCGGCACAGAATTTGTCTATCAAAAACCAAATCGAAAAATCTCCCAGAAACCTGCATAAGTCAAAAGCCAGTTCCGTATTTTTTACGGAACTGGCTTTTTATTTGTGGCTGAGATACTTTGGGAAGGTGGTAATGACAGGTTTCATGTATTCAGATGATAATCAAATTTTCACTGCCAACTTGAATTAGCTTGCAGTGTTTGTCATTTTCAATAAATGAAAAGAGCAGTAGATTAATTCAAGGTTTTATGGACTCAAAGGTAAGAGCTTTCATGATATACTGAGGGGGAATAAGCGAAAAGAGATAAAGGAGCTGAATTATTTTGGACGGAAAGAAAGTTACAACAGGAACAGGGTTACTTGTTGGTG